>JAJDOF010000079.1 GCA_022340305.1 Gammaproteobacteria bacterium | reverse complement strand
ACGATCATCGCGTCATCGATGGTGCGCAAGCCGCGCGCTTTACCAGTTTCCTGGGCCAAGTCATATCTGATATCAGAAGGGTGCTTTTATAATCATGAGTGAAAAAGATCTGTTACTGCCGGACATCGGCGATTTCAAAGGTGTCGAAGTCATCGAACTGCTGGTCGCCGTAGGGGACTCGGTAAAGGCCGAGGATTCCCTGTTAACACTGGAATCGGACAAGGCGTCGATGGATATCCCTTCTCCCTATTCTGGCACCATCAAGAAATTGAACGTTGCCGTCGGCGACAAGATTTCCGAAGGTGACCTGCTCGGTAAAATCGAGATCTCAGAAGGCGCCACGGAGGCAGCGGCCGCGAACAAGGATGATAACGAAACCAACAAGGAACAGAAATCTGCAAGCCCCAGCCAGGCAAAACCGGATGCTGGCGGTGACGCGGACATCGAAACCGAAGTCGTGGTATTGGGCGCCGGCCCCGGCGGATACACGGCGGCGTTCAGAGCCGCTGATCTCGGTAAAAAAGTGGTGCTGGTCGAACGCTATGACTCGCTCGGCGGTGTCTGCCTGAACGTCGGTTGTATACCGTCGAAGGCCCTGCTGCATACCGCGCAAATCATCAATGAAGCGGCGCACATGCAGGCCAACGGCGTTACCTTTGGCAAGCCCAGGATAGATCTCGACGGCATCAACGGTTTCAAGGACAAGGTTGTCGGCAAGCTCACCGGCGGCCTCTCCGGTCTCGCCAAGCAACGTAAGGTAACCGTCGTGCATGGCGTTGGACAGTTCCTGGATGCCAACAATCTTGCCGTGGAAAAGGACGGCAAAACCACCCAAATTCGCTTCGACAATTGCATAATAGCGGCCGGTTCGCAAGCCACAGAGATCCCGCCATTCCCCAACGACGATGAGCGGCTGATGGACTCGACCGACGCGCTGCTATTGACCGATGTTCCGAAAAAACTGCTGATCGTCGGTGGTGGCATAATCGGCCTGGAGATGGCGACGGTTTATCATGCGCTGGGCTCGGAAATCACCGTCGTTGAATTCATGGATAGTCTGATTCCGGGTTGCGACAAGGATCTGGTCAGAGCCTTGACCAAGATCATCAAGCCGCGCTACAAGTCGATCCTGTTGAAGACCAAGGTATCCGAGATCAAGGCGCAAAAGAACGGCCTGAAGGTCAGTTTCGAAGGTGACAAAGCACCGGATCCGGCAATTTTCGACAAGGTGCTGGTCGCCGTTGGGCGCCGCCCCAATGGCAACAAGATCGGTGCCGACAAAGCCGGTGTCAATGTCGACGATGCCGGTTTTATTGCTGTTGACAAGCAGATGCGCACCAACGTCCCGAACATATTTGCCATTGGCGATATCGTCGGCAATCCCATGCTCGCGCACAAGGCAACCCATGAGGCCAAGGTAGCGGCCGAAGTCATTGCTGGTATGAAGTCCTTCTTCGAACCGATGACTATTCCGTCGGTAGCTTATACCGATCCGGAAGTTGCGTGGATGGGGTTGAATGAAATCGAGGCCAAGGAGCAGGGTATCGAATACGTGAAGGGGGCTTTCCCCTGGGCCGCCAGCGGTCGTTCGCTGGGTATTGATCGCGACGAGGGCATGACCAAAGTGTTATTCGAAAAGGAAAGCATGCGTATCCTCGGTGCGGGTATTGTTGGCCCGAATGCCGGTGAATTGATTGCCGAGGCCGTGCTGGCGCTGGAAATGGGTGCCGATGCTGAAGACATCAGTCTGACCATTCATCCGCACCCGACGTTGTCGGAAACATTCAATTTCGCCGCGGAAATGGCCGAAGGCACGATTACCGACCTTTACATTCCGCGCAAGAAGTAGTGCAGCGGACAATGAAACACTAACGATACCGGCCAGGCTATGCCTGAACTGCATTACACGAAGTCGGGCAGTGGTCCGGCGCTGCTGATTCTGCACGGCTTGTTCGGCTCTGGTAAAAACTGGCATTCGCACATGCGACGCTTTGCCGAGAGTTTTGCAGTCTACAGCGTCGATTTGCGCAATCACGGCCAATCGTTTCATGCCGATGAAATGAATTATCCGTCGATGGCCGCGGACGTGGCGCAGTTGATCGCTCAACTGGAACTCCGGGACTGCCGGATTCTGGGCCACAGCATGGGTGGCAAGGTCGCGATGACGCTGGCGATACAGCATCCTGCCCTGTTATCCAGAATGATCGTCGCCGATATCGCGCCGGTCGCCTATCAGCATGATTATGACGATCTGATCGAGCCGATACTCGCGCTCGACCTGGATAGCTTCGCTTCGCGCACGCAAATCGATCACGCCTTGCGACCCAGTATTCCCGAGGATCAACTGCGCGCGTTCCTGCTGCAGAATTTGTTTCGTGAAACCGATGGTTGGCGCTGGCGAATCAACTGGCCGATAATTCAGCGCGACATGGATGAGCTCACTGGATTTGCGCCGCTGCCAGGCGACTGGGTTGGGAGCCAGCCGACCCTGTTTATCCGTGGTGCCAACTCTGACTATGTGGGCAGTAGCGAAATCGAGGTTATCGAGCACCACTTCAGTGATGCCAGGATCGCGACGATTGACGGCGCCGGGCACTGGTTACACGCCGAAAAGCCGCTTGAATTCAGTCGCCTGGCGCTCGATTTTCTGCTGCACTAGCCCGGATTCTGATCCGGCGCTGACCCGTGGGGGGCGCACTTGGGCGTGAGCTGCTCCGCTCCCGGCCGGCAAGGCCATGGCTTAACTGCGGGCATCCAGCCCGACGCCCAGCAGCATTTGTGCTGCGTCACCGCGAGAAATACTGTGATGCGGCATTCCGATGTAATATCCGGGCTAGCGATGATTTTTTTGCTCGCCAGATCTGAACACGCCAATCCAGACCCTATGCCGGGGGCAGAAGTGCCAACAGGGATTACTCGCCTCGGTTCAGGCGCGAGAATTTTGAGTTCCAGTAGACTTCACCGCTGCCGTCCAGATGCGCCTGGGATCTGCCGAGGATAAATAGCAGATCGGACAGTCGGTTGATATAGCGACAGGTCACCGGGTTAAGTTTTTCCTGGTTGTCCAGTTCAACCAGGCCGCGTTCGGCGCGACGGCAAACAGTGCGCGCCAACTGGATCGCGGCGACAACTGGTGTCCCACCGGGCAGAATGAATTCTTTGAGGCCAGGCAGATCGGCGTTCAGTACCTCGATACTTTGCTCGAGAGCCATGACGTAGTCATCGGTGATCAACTGTTTCCCGGGCTGACACAATTCTGCCCCGATGTCGAACAGGTCGTGCTGGATCGCAAACAGCGTGTGTTGTGCCGCTTCGTCCGCCAGCAGGCTCAGTACTACGCCGAGCTGGGCATTGAGTTCGTCCACTTCGCCAAGGCAGTGCACGCGGGCGTCATTTTTCGCGCGTCGGCTGCCATCGGCCATACCGGTGCTGCCCTTGTCGCCAGTGCGGGTCACTACCCTGGACAATCGATTTCCCATACTGAAGCACTATCCCGTAGTTGTCTTGAATACCAATAAAATTCGACGCGGGCGATAAACGTAATGCTTTGCGAATGATCGAAATGGACTCATCGTGTCGCGAGGTCGAATGACTGGCATATGTTCGGAAATCCCGTAGCGGATGTAAACCGCCAGCGTGTCGGGGTGTCGCATACAGACAGCATTTGCGTCGATTCCCGATCTATCGCATGATCACCGTCCCTAATCAGCAACGCCGACATGTGTTTAGTTTTAAATCTCGAGCCTGGCAACTGGGCCTTATCGCTATCCTCTGGTGCTTCACCTATTTACTGAGTCTGACGACTTTCGTATCGGGGTTAGAGTATGGTCTGTTCCAGCACATACTTGAGTTGCAGCCGGTAAGCCGTGAAGCGCTTATAGCTCGTCCAATTCACTTTGCCCCGCATTGGAGCCTGTTACCGGTCTATGGGTTGATCCTGGTGCTATACGTGCGCCGCTATACCCGATCGCCCACTACTGTACTGTCGATGCTGACCGTTATCCTGATACTGTTCGCGTTACTGATGCTGGAAGTGTTGTTCGCGGTGTTTTTCCGCTTCTATCTGCCGCTCATGTTCCCGGCGCTGGTGATGTTGCTGGCTTCCACGATTTACTGGGGTATCGACCTGTATCATGGTCTTGCGACATCTTCGTTACTTCAACAGGAACCAGTCGATTTATCCGATGTGCGGGCGCACATCGACAAAGGCGACCTGAGAACTGCCCTGACACTGCTCAAACAGTGTCCCTATAGCGATGAAATGCTGGAAGTCGGTTATCAGCTGGGCATGTTGCTGGAATCGAGCAAGCACTGGGCAAGCGCACTGAACCTCTATCACTGGTTATCTCGCTACGACCCTGGTCTCATCGATTTTGTCACGCGAATCGAGGAAATCCGCAAGAACCGGGCGATATTACTCAAGCTTGGAAAATCGCTGCCGATCACAGAAGCCGAGCTGCCGACCATCGGTAATTACCGCCTGCTGCGAAAAATTGCCAGGGGTTCGACCTCGGTGATGTACGAAGCCACCGATATGCGCTCGCACAATCGAGTTGCGCTCAAGGTGATGCGCCTGCGGCGCGACGAAAAGCTCGAACGCGACCGCATCCAGCACTGGTTGCGCGAAGCCGAGGTCGTGGCGCAACTCGATCACCCCAACATCGTCAAGATTCACGATGCGGAAATGCTTGGCGACAGCGCCTATATCGCGATGGATTTTATATCGGGTTATTCCATGTCGCAGCGCCTGCGCAAGCGTGAATATCTGACCGTGGGCGAATGTATTCGTATTTCGCAAGCCATGTTGAAGGCTCTGGCTGTAGCTCACCATCACGGTGTCATTCACGGCGACATCAAACCTGCCAATATCATGTACGACAGCTCCGGTGACAGCTACATTCTTACCGATTTCGGTGCCGCCTACAGCGATCGTCGCCAGCGCCAGGGCGATAACCTTATCATCGGAACCCCGGCCTATATGTCGCCCGAACAACTCGAAGGCAAGAAGCTGGACGGACGCTCCGACCTGTTTTCACTGGCGGTGACGCTTTACCATTTGCTCACCGGCGAGCAACCGTTTTCCGGCAGCAGTCTGCCCGAGCTCAAAAGTAATATCGTCAAAGAAGAGCCCGATCTGAATCATTTGACCTTACCAGCCGGCATCCTCGAGATTATCGTCAAGGCGTTGCAGAAGAAACCCTACATGCGCTTCGCCGATGCCCAGCAGATGTTGATTGCGGTGCAATATTGCGAGAACCAGTTGCAGGAACGCATGCAGCAAGATGACTGATATCGGGTTATCAAGTGCCGCCCGACTCTGATAATTTGCGGTTGTGATGCTCCCTCCAGGCAATCAACAGGCCGCCGGCAATGATTAATAATACCCCGGGGAACAGCTTTGCAAATGGGGCCTCATCGAAAAATAACCAGCCGAGAATGAAGGCGAATGGAATTCCGAAGTACTCGTAGGGCGACAGACTGGAGGGCCGTGCCAGTCGGTAGGCGTTGATCAATGCCAGCACCGCAAATCCACCTACCAGTCCCATGCCCAGCAACAGGCCCCAGTCCTGCAGCGATTGCACCTGGCTATATCCAGTAGTCGCGAAGACGATCGCTAAAGCTCCGAACAGCGCGCCGGCGGAGGCATACATGTTGAGTAGCGCGGTCGGATTGTGCTCGTCGAACAGCCTGACGCAAACCGTGGACAACGAGTAACCCAACGCGGCGCCGATCGGGAGCAGGCTATACGGGGTGAATATGGCACTGCCGGGGCCCATGATCATGACCACACCGACGAAGCCGACGATTACCGCCAACCAGCGCCACATCCCAACCTCGTGCTTGAGGATCGGAATCGACAGCAGGGTAATCAATACCGGGCTGATATAAGTGAGTGTGGTTGCCGTTGCCAGCTCCATTTTGGTAATCGACAGGTAGAAACAATATTGCGCCATCGCGATAAACAGGCCGCGCAGCAGGCCGAGGCGCCATTGGCGTATTTTCAGCAAGCGGCCGCGAGCATGCCACTCGCTTGACAGCAACAGCACGATTACACTTGGAATCAGGCCGAAGACGTTACGAAAGCCAGCCAGTTGCTGAACCGGGTAACGATCGCCCAGGAACTTGATGATGACTCCCTGGATATCGAACAGCAGTATCGCCAGCAGCACGTATACGACGGCTCGCGCAAAAAGATGGGTGCTCGCGGGCATGGCGGTCTCATTAACCTTGGATCTCGGCGGTTGCCGTGGGTGCCTTAATTTAGCAAATTATTAAGGTTGGCGTAGACTCATCTTTGCAATCCGCATACAATTCGCTTTCAAGAAGATGCTGCCTTCGTAGTATTAACTTAAGCGAATTTCTCGATGGGAAGAACCGCCGGTTCATCCTGTTTCTGTGCGCGCGCATTTTTTTGAAATGGAGATTTTGTGCCTAAACCAGCCATACTAGCCCTGCAAGATGGAACCATCTTCAAAGGCAGTTCCATCGGCGCTGATGGAATTTCTGCCGGCGAAGTGGTATTTAACACCGCGATGACCGGTTACCAGGAAATTCTGACTGACCCATCTTACTGTCAGCAGTTGATTACACTGACCTATCCCCACATCGGTAATACCGGTATCAACGACGAAGATGAAGAAGCGACACGAATACACGCCAGTGGCCTCATTATCCGCGATCTACCGCTTATCGCGAGTAACTGGCGCAGTCAGGGAAATCTGCAGGATTACCTGACTGCCAGGGGTGTAGTCGCTATTGCCGATATCGATACCCGCAAGCTGACGCGTCTTCTGCGTGACCGGGGAGCTCAATCAGGTGCCATCATGGCCGGCGATGATATTTCCGTGGAAGCCGCAATAACCGCTGCCAGCAATTTCGGCGGACTCGCGGGCTGCGACCTCGCTCAGGTCGTCACTACGCAGGAACCCTATAGCTGGAATCAGTCGACCTGGTCACTGGAGCAGGGTTATCGGGAAAGCAGCGAGCACCGCTTTCATGTGGTCGCCTACGATTACGGCATCAAGAAAAACATCCTGTGCATGCTCGTTGAACGCGGTGCGCGGGTAACCGTGGTGCCGGCCAAAACCCCGGCAGATGAAGTGCTGGCGATGCAGCCCGACGGTGTTTTCCTGTCGAATGGACCTGGCGATCCCGAACCCTGTGACTACGCAATCGAGGCGATCGAGCAGATCCTGCAAACCGACTTGCCGGTATTCGGTATTTGTCTCGGTCACCAGTTACTCGCACTCGCCAGTGGCGCGCGCTCGCTGAAAATGAAATTTGGCCATCATGGCGCGAATCACCCGGTTCAGGACCTGGCGACCGGTGTAGTGATGATAACCAGCCAGAATCATGGTTTCGCGGTCGATGAGGACAGCCTGCCCGACACGCTTCGAGCCACGCATCGGTCGCTATTCGATGGCAGTCTGCAGGCCGTGGAGCGCACCGACAGGGCGGCGTTCAGTTTCCAGGGCCATCCCGAGGCAAGTCCGGGGCCGCACGATGTGGCGCCGATGTTTGATCGGTTTTTTGACATGATCGAGACGCATAAAGCGTCACGAGGGACTGCCTGATGCCGCGTCGCGAGGATATAGAATCAGTATTGATTATCGGCGCCGGACCGATCGTTATCGGCCAGGCATGCGAATTCGACTACTCGGGAGCCCAGGCTTGCAAGGCACTCAAGGAAGAAGGGCTTCGCGTTATTCTGATCAATTCGAATCCAGCCACCATCATGACCGATCCCGATACGGCTGATGCGGTCTACATCGAGCCGATCACCTGGCAGGTGGTCGAGAAGATAATCGCCAAGGAAAAGCCGCAGGCGCTGTTACCTACCATGGGAGGGCAGACTGCGCTCAACTGTGCGCTCGACCTGGTACGCGAGGGGGTACTGGAAAAATACGGTGTGGAAATGATCGGCGCGACCCGCGAAGCTATCGATATGGCGGAGGATCGCGAACAGTTTCGGGTGGCCATGGCTGAAATCGGCCTGAAGACCCCTAAAGCGTTCATTGCCCACAGCATCGAGGAAGCCTGGCAGGGACAGTCGCAGATAGGATTTCCGATCATTATTCGACCTTCTTTTACCATGGGTGGCAGCGGCGGCGGAATCGCCTATAACCGGGAGGAATTCGACGACATCATCCGCCGTGGCCTTGACCTTTCGCCGACCAGTGAAGTCCTCATCGAAGCCTCGGTACTGGGCTGGAAAGAATTTGAAATGGAGGTGGTGCGCGACAAAAATGACAATTGCATCATCATCTGCGCGATCGAAAATCTCGATCCCATGGGTGTGCATACCGGGGACTCGATCACTGTAGCGCCGGCGCAGACGCTCACCGACAAGGAATACCAGATCATGCGTAACGCGTCCCTCGCGGTGCTGCGCAAGATCGGCGTCGAGACTGGTGGTTCCAACGTGCAGTTTGCGATCAACCCTGAAAACGGTGAAATGATCATCATCGAGATGAACCCGCGCGTATCGCGTTCGTCTGCACTGGCCTCCAAGGCTACTGGTTTCCCGATCGCCAAGGTTGCCGCCAAGCTCGCCGTGGGCTACACCCTCGATGAATTGCAGAACGACATTACCGGCGGCGCGACACCTGCGTCGTTCGAGCCCAGCATCGACTACGTGGTCACCAAGATACCGCGCTTCACCTTCGAGAAATTCCCCCAGGCCGACGATCGCCTGTCCACTCAGATGAAGTCCGTGGGCGAAGTGATGGCGATTGGGCGCAACTTCCAGGAATCCTTTCAGAAAGCGCTGCGTGGCCTTGAAATCGGTGTGCACGGTCTCGACCCAATCGTCGACCAGTCGCTGGATGCCGATGAGCTCGAGGACCTGTATCGTACCGAGTTGCGTCTACCTGGCGCACGGCGAATCTGGTATGTCGCCGATGCCTTTCGCTCCGGCTACAGCATCGATTCCATTTTTGCCCAGACCAAGATCGATCCCTGGTTCCTGGTGCAGATCCAGGAGTTGGTGAAGATCGAAATGGGCTTGTCTGCACGGCAGCTCGATTCTCTGGCCGCCGATGAAATGCGTGGGCTCAAACGCAAGGGTTTTTCCGACCGGCGCCTGTCGCTGATACTTGGCTGTGAAGAAATCAGTTTCGCCGCTCGACGCCGCGAGATGGGTATTCGCCCGATCTACAAGCGAGTTGATACCTGCGCGGCGGAATTTGCCTCGAGCACGGCTTACCTCTATTCGAGCTACGACGACGAATGCGAGGCCGAACCAAGCGGGCGCAAGAAAATCGTGGTACTCGGCGGTGGACCAAACCGCATCGGCCAGGGTATCGAGTTCGATTATTGTTGCGTGCACGCGGCCCTTGCAATGCGCGAAGATGGTTATGAAACCATCATGGTCAACTGTAACCCGGAGACGGTTTCAACCGATTATGATACTTCGGATCGGCTTTATTTCGAGCCGCTGACCTACGAGGACGTACTCGAGATAATTCATCTGGAAAAACCACAGGGTGTGATCGTACAGTTCGGTGGGCAAACGCCCCTGAACCTGGCGCGCTCGCTGGAAGCCGCGGGTGTGCCGATTATCGGTACCACGCCGGATTCCATCGATCTTGCCGAGGATCGCGAGCGATTCCAGCAAATGATCGAGAGTCTCGGCTTGTTGCAACCGCCCAACCGCATTGCTTTCGACGCGGATTCCGCCGCGGAGCTTGCCCACCAGGTTGGTTTTCCGTTGGTGGTGCGACCGTCCTACGTGCTTGGTGGCAGGGCCATGGAAGTAGTGCATGATCAGGACGAGCTGAAGCGCTATATGCGTGATGCGGTCAACGTGACGCGCGCTTCGCCGCTGTTGCTCGATCGATTTCTCGACCAGGCGGTCGAAGTCGATGTCGACGCCATCTGCGACGGTAGCGACGTGCTGATCGGTGGTCTGATGGAGCACATCGAACAGGCTGGCGTGCATTCAGGCGATTCCGCCTGTTCCCTGCCACCCTATACCTTGTCAGCGGAAATTCAGCAGCGCCTGTGCGATCAGGTTGCCAAAATGGCGCGCGCGCTGAATGTAGTCGGGTTGATGAACACACAATTCGCGATCAAGGGTGACGAGGTTTACGTCCTCGAAGTCAATCCGCGGGCCTCGCGTACTGTGCCTTTTGTGTCCAAGGCCACGGGCGTTGCGCTCGCCAAGGTGGCGGCACGCTGCATGGTCGGACAGAGCCTCGCGCAACAGGGCTATCTCGAACAGGTGACACCTGACTTTATCTCCGTCAAGGAGTCGGTTTTTCCGTTCGCCAAGTTCCAGGGAGTCGATCCCATTCTCGGCCCGGAAATGAAATCCACCGGTGAAGTGATGGGTATCGGGCAAAGTTTTGCCGAGGCATTTGCCAAGGCCATGCTGGGCTCGGGTGGCAAAATTCCACTGCCAGGTACTGCATTCCTGAGCGTGCGCGAAGCCGATAAGAACGCTGTTATCGAACTGGCTCGTGAACTCGATGCGCTGGGTTTCAACCTGGTGGCAACCGGTGGCACCGCGAAGGTCATTCGCGCAGGTGGCGTAGCCTGTGAGCATGTCAACAAGGTTAAGGAAGGGCGCCCGCATATCGTCGACATGATCAAGAACGATGAGATCGTATTGATTGTAAATACCACCGAAGGACGCTCCGCGATCGCGGATTCCTACGCCATTCGACGCGAGGCTCTAATGCATGCGGTGTGCTATACCACTACCATATCGGGTGGCAAAGCGACTTGCCAGGCGATGGCGCATCGTGATGTTCAGGAAGTATACTGTTTACAATCTTTACACCAGGCAAAAGTTTAATGAATCAAATACCGATTACCGCCGCCGGGGCCGAAAGACTCAAGCTGGAGCTTAAAGAGCTGAAGTCAGTGAGGCGACCGGCCATTATCGAGGCCATCGCAACGGCACGCGAGCATGGCGATCTGAAAGAAAATGCCGAGTATCATGCTGCGCGCGAGGAACAGAGTTTTACCGAGGGGCGTATTGCAGAGCTGGAATCGTCGCTGTCAAATGCCCAGATCATCGATATTACCCGCATTACCCAAAATGACCGGGTCGTGTTTGGCTGTACCGTGGAATTGATGGACATGGCGACCGATGCCCAGGTGGTGTATCAGATCGTTGGCGATATAGAGGCCGATATCAACGAAAATCGCATCGCCATCAGTTCGCCCATTGCGCGTGCCCTGATCGGCAGGGAGGCAGGCGAAGACATTATCGTCGAAGCGCCCAGCGGCAACATGGAATACGCGATAACCGCCATTCACTTCAAGTGAGCCAATATAAATGGATCAGTCTACTGACGGCGCGAGGCCGAGAAGCCCGGCAAAGCGATTGATGTCGGGATTACAGCGGTAAATCACGATGACGTTACCAATGCTCTGGACCAGCTGCGCGTCATGCTGTGAGCAGATCTTCAGGCAGAGTTCCCGTTTGGCGGATTTATCCAGCGCTGGAATCCTCAGCTTGATTAATTCGTGATGAGTGAGCGCAGCATCAATTTCGTTATGCAGGTTATCGCTGAAACCTTTCTGGCCGATGATGACCACCGGCTTCAGTTTGAGTCGATGTCCTTCGGCGCGCAGCCGTTTGCTTTGTGCACTGGTCAATCCCATTTGATATGTTCCGTTGCTGCGGGTGCTGTTAAAAACGCGCATGGTATCACAGCCGCTGCGCCTATCAGCTGTCGATTGCAAGATGGAACCGCGATAAGGCAGGATGCCTGGCATGTCACGATCTAAATCGAGTAAACGCTGGTTACAGGAACATCACCAGGACGAATATGTGTTGAAGGCGCGTGCCCAGGGTTACCGCTCGCGCGCCGTATTCAAACTCGCCGAGATTCAGCAAAAAGATCGGGTGTTGCGAGCGGGCCAGATGGTGCTCGATCTCGGTGCGGCGCCTGGCAGCTGGAGTGAATATGCCAGCCAGATCGTCGGTGATCAGGGAACCATCATCGCGCTTGACTTGTTGCCGATCGAGCCGATTGCCGGCGTTAGCTTCGTGCACGGGGATTTTACCGAGCAGGAAACCCTGGATCAATTATTGGCGCTGGTTGGAGATCGCCGTTTTGACCTTGTATTATCGGATATGGCCCCCAATTTAAGCGGAATGGACAGTGTCGACCAGCCGAGATCCATCTATCTGGCCGAGCTGGCATTCGATGTTGCAGAAAATTTTCTGAATTCTACGGGTGTATTCGTGGTCAAATTGTTCCAGGGTACCGGCAGTGAGGAGCTGATATTGAAATTTCGTAGTCGATTCAAGTCGGTCAAGCTGCGCAAGCCCGATGCATCAAGAGCAAGATCGAGTGAAATTTATGCGATTTGTGATGGTCTTAGATAGGCTGGCGCAGGGAAAATGCGCTAGTATCTGCAGATAATAGCCGTAACCATTAACCGGATAAGGCTGTAATTCAGCCAAACAGGTGTAATTAGTGAACGATGTAGTCAAGAATTTAGTGTTGTGGGTTGTCATCGCGGTCGTGTTGTTGTCCGTGTTTCACAGCTTCGGCGATCGCACCGCCAGCACGCAAACCCTGATATATTCCGATTTTCTGACCCAGGTAAAGCAGGGACAGGTGCGTGAAGTCACCATCGAAGGGCAGAATATCAACGGCAAGTTAATTTCCGGCGCTTCATTTTCAACCTATAGTCCAGAAACCAATAACAGCGCGCTGATCGGTGACCTCGAACGCGCCAATGTCTCGGTCATGGGCAAGCCGCCCGAGCCACCGTCGCTGCTCGGTCACATGTTTATCAGCTGGTTTCCGTTTATCGTGTTGATCGGCCTGTGGATATTTTTCATGCGCCAGATGCAAGGCGGTGGTGGTGGCCGCGGAGCCATGTCGTTTGGCAAGAGCAAAGCGAGGTTGCTTGGCGAAGACCAGATCAATATCACCTTCAACGACGTAGCCGGTGTGGATGAAGCGAAGGAAGAAGTTGCCGAACTGGTTGAATTTCTGCGCGATCCCTCCAAATTTCAGAAGCTGGGCGGCAAGATTCCCAGTGGTGTTTTGATGGTGGGATCTCCTGGCACCGGTAAGACCTTGCTCGCCAAGGCAATAGCCGGCGAGGCGAAGGTTCCCTTTTTCTCCATTTCAGGTTCCGATTTTGTCGAAATGTTCGTCGGTGTCGGCGCATCGCGTGTGCGTGATATGTTCGAGCAGGCAAAGAAGCATGCGCCCTGCATCATCTTTATCGACGAAATCGATGCCGTTGGTCGTCACCGTGGGGCAGGTCTCGGTGGTGGTCACGATGAACGCGAACAAACCCTGAACCAGCTGCTGGTTGAAATGGACGGCTTCGAGGGTAACGAGGGCGTTATCGTGATCGCAGCTACCAACCGTCCCGACGTGCTGGATCCGGCCTTGTTACGTCCTGGCCGTTTCGATCGCCAGGTCGTGGTGCCGCTGCCAGATGTACGCGGGCGTTCCCATATCCTCAAGGTGCACATGCGCAAGGTGCCGGCCGCCGACAATGTCGATCCGATGTTAATCGCGCGCGGCACTCCAGGCTTTTCCGGCGCCGACCTCGCCAACCTGGTCAACGAGGCTGCCCTGTTTGCGGCGCGCGCGAACAAGAAGATGGTCACCATGGGTGAGTTTGAGCGCGCCAAAGACAAAATCATGATGGGTGCCGAGCGCCGCTCGATGATCATGAAGGAAGATGAGAAGAAATTGACGGCTTATCACGAGGCGGGGCACGCTATCGTCGGTCGCCTGGTGCCGGATCACGACCCGGTCTACAAGGTCAGCATCATACCGCGTGGCCGCGCACTCGGGGTAACCATGTTTTTGCCCGAGGATGATCGCTACAGCTATAGCAAGCAACATCTTGAAAGTCAGCTGTCCAGCCTGTTTGGTGGGCGCATCGCCGAACAACAGATTTTCGGTGACGACGCGGTAACTACGGGTGCTTCCAACGACATCGAGCGTGCCACCGGTATTGCGCGCAGCATGGTAACCCAGTGGGGTCTGTCGGACCGCATGGGCCCGCTGTCCTATAGCGAGGACGAGGGCGAGGTGTTTCTGGGCAAATCCTATGGCAAGCAAAAGACCGTTTCCGACGAAACCGCCCAGGCGATCGACTCTGAAATCCGCACCATAATTGATCGTAATTACCAGCGTTCTGTCGAAATCCTGAAACAGAATGAGAGCAAGTTGCACCTGATGGCAGATGCGTTGATGAAATACGAAACCATCGATGCCAAGCAGATCGATACGATTATGCAGGGTAAGGAACCGGGGCCGCCGGAAGACTGGTCGGATGACGAATCGGGTCCCACTCCAAGCGCGCCTTCGGGCGATGTGAGTTCGGGCGAAGACCCCGATCTGGATCCGGCGAAACTGCATTAGTCAGACCTAATCCGGAGCTGCCCGGCAAGCGCATGTCAACGCTGACAATTTCCAGACAATTGCAGCTTATGGGGGTCATCAACACGACCCCCGATTCTTTTTCCGACGGTGGCAAGTTCGATACCCTGGCTAAGGCCCTCACGCAGGCGCAGCAGATGATCGCGGCAGGCGCGGATATCCTCGATATAGGCGGCGAGTCTACCCGGCCGGGTTCACAGGCGGTGGATGAGCAGGAGGAGCTTGCACGTACCATTCCACTGATTGCCGCCATCCGTGAAATATCCTCGATTCCGATTTCGATCGACACCAATAAACCTGCCGTAATGTGCGCGGCGGTTGATGCGGGTGCCAATATCATCAACAGTACCTGGGCACTGCGCCTCGGCGACTCCTTGCAGGTCGCCGCGGAGCTGGCTGTGCCGGTGTGTTTTATGCACATGCAAGGTACCCCAGAAACCATGCAACAGGAACCGAGTTATCGCGACGTGGTTGCCGAGGTGCGGGAATTTTTGCAGGGGCGTATCGATGCCGCGCTGGCTGCGGGGATTGCGTTGCACAACATCATTATCGACCCCGGTTTCGGTTTCGGTAAAACCCTTGAGCATAATCTGTTATTGTTGAAATCGTTACCCGAGTTTCGCAAGTTAGGAGTGCAGCTTTTGGTTGGAATGTCACGTAAGGGGATGATTGGAGCGATTCTGCATAAACCCGCAGATCAGCGCCTCTACGGTAGCCTTGCTGCCGCAGTAATCGCAGCGTTGCAGGGTGCGGATATCTTGCGCGTGCACGATGTCGGCGAAACCGCCGATGCGCTGGCAATAGTCCGCGCGCTCGGTCAGGTGACGTGATGAAGCGTAAGTATTTTGGCACCGATGGAATTCGTGGGCGCGTCGGTAAGGCGCCCATGACCGTCGATTTCATCATGAAACTTGGCTGGGCTGCAGGAAAAGCGCTCGGCAAGTCGAATCGTGGACAGGTAGTGATCGGTAAGGATACGCGGATTTCGGGATACATGTTCGAATCGGCGCTCGAAGCAGGACTTGCTGCCGCAGGACTCGACGTGTTGTTACTGGGCCCGATGCCGACACCGGCTATTGCATATATTACGCAATCACAGCGTGCCAGCGCCGGCATTGTCATCAGTGCCTCGCATAATCCCTATCACGATGATGGCGTGAAATTTTTCAACGCCGACGGTTTCAAGTTACCGGATGCCACCGAATTCGAAATCGAATCTTTGATCGAGCAACCTTTGCTGATGGTGGAGCCGAAAGACATCGGCAAGGCCACCCGCATGGAAGATGCCAAGGGACGTTACATCGAGTTTTGTAAAAGCTCCATTGCCTTCCATACCAGCCTGCGCGGCATGAAGCTGGTGATCGACTGCGCCAACGGCGCAACCTATCACATTGCACCAGCCGTATTTCGCGAGCTCGGTGCCGAAGTGATTGAGGTCGGCACCAGTCCCAATGGTTTGAACATTAATCACCTGGTTGGTGCTTTGCACCCCGAAAGCATGCGCAGCCATGTGCTCGAGAATCGGGCTGACATGGGTATCGCGTTTGACGGTGATGGTGATCGCGTGATGATGATGGATGCGCATGGCGAAGTGAAAAACGGTGATCAGCTACTTTATATCATTGCCAAAGCCCGGCATGGTAGAGGCTTGCTGCGGGGCGGTGTGGTCGGCACGGTGATGAGTAACCTCGGTTTCGAGCACGCTCTGCAGGCATACGATATCCCCTTTGAACGAGCAGTGGTCGGCGATCGGCACGTGATGGAAAAGCTGGTGCACAACGACTGGCATCTTGGTGGTGAATCCTCGGGACATATCATTTGCCTCGATAAGACGACCACGGGTGATGGCATTATCGCCTCATTGCAGGTGCTCGAAGCCCTGATTGGTAATGGGCAAACCCTTGATGAGGCCTGTGTTGATATGAATATATATCCCCAGACCATGATTAATGTGCCGATCTCAAAGCACCTGGACCTCAATCATTCAAGCGAAGTGCAGGACGCACTCGCCTGGGTCGAAGGGGAGCTCGCAGAGACGGGTCGTGTGTTGTTGCGCCCGTCCGGAACCGAGCCGCTGATTCGTGTCATGGTCGAGGGCCAGGACAAAGACCAGGTGGCGCAGCTTGCTGCGAGTCTGGCGCAAACCGTGTCAGATTTTGCCAAACGCTAGTACTCTTTCGCCGAAGTATCCATTCATTCCCGAAAATTAGCGCATATTGCCATTTGCCGATTGATTTATTGGGCATAGGTGAGTACTCTTTGGCGCCTTTTAAATGACCGGTAAAAATCATGCGGACTAGCCTTATCGCAGGCAACTGGAAGATGAATGGCAACTTGCAAACTGCCATCGATCTGGTTGAAGGCATCAAGGCCGGTGATGCCGGTAAGGCGCAGCTTGCGGTTTGCCCGCCGGCGGTATACCTGATGAAAGTGGGTGGCATGTTGGCGCATAGCAAGATTGCGCTGGGCGCGCAAAACGTCTGCGACCGCGAAAGCGGGGCATTTACCGGTGAAATTTCGGCGCAGATGTTAAAAGAATGTGGTTGTCGCTATGCGATAGTCGGCCATTCGGAGCGACGCGCATTGTATGGCGAATCGGATCAACTGGTGGCTGCGCGTTTTGTGATGGCGTTGCAGGGCGGGATAACACCGATCCTGTGTGTCGGTGAGACACTCGACGAGCGTGGCAGGGGTGTCACCGAAGCCGTGGTCGCGCGGCAGCTCGATGCGGCGATCGATGCTGGCGGGATAGCGAGTATCGTGCAGTCGGTTATCGCCTACGAGCCCGTCTGGGCGATCGGTACCGGAAAGGTGGCATCACCCGACCAGGCGCAGGCAGTGCATGCTTTTATTCGCGAGCGGATTGCGCAACTCGATAGCGAGGGCGCGCAGCAGGTTAAGATTTTATACGGCGGCAGTATGAACCCCGCGAATGCGGCAGAACTGTTGTCACAACCCGATATCGATGGCGGGCTGATTGGTGGCGCTGCGCTCAAGGCCGACGATTTTCTCGCCATCGCACAGGCGATTTAGGAAAATATATGGAAAATATCAACAGTATTTTATTGGGAATGCAGGTTTTATTGTCGATCTCGTTGATCGTATTGATCCTGATGCAGCATGGCAAAGGTGCCGATGCCGGTGCGGCCTTCGGAAGCGGCGCCTCGGCGACCGTTTTTGGGGCAAAGGGCTCGGGAAGTTTCATGACCCGGGCGACCACGACTCTCGCCATACTTTTTTTCATCGTGTGCATGTCGTTGGCCTATGTTTCGAGCAATCGCAGTGCACCGGATAGCGTCACCGGCAGCGTCATGTCGCAAGAGTTCGAGACGGCGCCGCAGCAGGGTGAGGGTGACATGCCCACCGGCGAGGCTGGCAGCTCATCAGCGCAGGATTCAGATTTACCCCCGGCTGAATAACCGGGATTATGCCGATGTGGTGGAATTGGTAGACACGCTATCTTGAGGGGGTAGTGGCGAAAGCTGTGCCGGTTCGAGTCCGGCCATCGGCACCATACAATAAATTGATCCGCTAACACCGGGTCGATCAGGTAGCAGTCTCTGACCGCATTCAGCCCGGATTGGGTTTGCGGTGCTGCGAATCAGGGCTTATTTGCAGATTTCTTGACACTATCTTGACACTATATAGGTGCCACAATAGACTGGCGCTTCGCAGTTAACAGCAGGTCTTCAGGGGCAACAATTCATGTCAGGTAATCCATGCTAGGTAATTATCTACCGATCCTGATTTTCATGACTGTTTCGCTGTTGATGGGCTCTGTTCTCATCATCCTCGGTAAAATACTGGGTCCATCACGTCCGGACGCGGAAAAGAATTCTCCTTATGAATGCGGTTTCGAAGCTTTCGAAGACAGTCGCATGAAGTTTGACGTGCGTTATTACCTGGTCGCGATCCTGTTTATCATTTTTGATCTCGAAATTGCTTTTCTGTTTCCGTGGGCCATTGTCCTTGACCAGATAGGGACATTTGGTTTGCTGGCAATGGCTGTTTTTCTCGGTGTGCTGGTAATCGGATTTATCTTCGAGTGGAAGAAAGGAGCCCTGGAATGGGAATAGAAGGCGTATTCGAGCAGGGTGTCGTCACCACCTCGGCAGATAAGCTGATCAACTGGGCGCGCACCGGTTCGATGTGGCCGATGACCTTCGGGCTAGCCTGCTGCGCAGTTGAAATGATGCAGGCGGGCGCCGCGCGCTACGACCTGGATCGATTCGGTATTATCTTTCGCCCGAGCCCGCGTCAGTCGGACGTGATGATTGTTGCAGGAACACTGGTCAACAAGATGGCACCAGCCCTGCGCAAGGTATACGACCAAATGGCCGAGCCACGCTGGGTTATCTCAATGGGTTCCTGCGCCAATGGCGGTGGTTACTATCACTATTCCTACGCGGTAGTGCGCGGCTGTGACCGGGTCGTGCCGGTCGATATTTACGTGCCAGGATGTCCGCCGACAGCAGAGGCGCTGTTATACGGGATTATGCAGTTGCAAAACAAGATTAAACGCACCAACACCATCGCCCGCTGATATGTCGAATCGCAGACAGCAAATGGCTGATACCTTGCGCGCCGAGTTTGGTGACAAGCTGGAAACTCTAGTCGTCGCCTATGACGAGGTGACCGCGGAAATCGCCGCCGATAACCTGCTGGAAGTGGCGACTGCATTGCGCGATAACGCCGCTTTTCAGTTCCAGCAACTGGTCGACCTTTGCGGTGTCGATTACTCACAGTATGGTCGGGTCGAATGGCAGACCGAGGACGCCAGTCGTGCCGGTTTCAGCCGCGGCGTCGACGACGTGGCGACCATGGGTCGCCTGCAGTTTGGTGATGAGCTGGAATCCCTGGCCGTGCGCGGCCGGCGCTTCGCCGCGGTTTACCACCTGATATCTTATGCGCATAACCTGCGTTTGCGCCTGCGCGTTTTTGCCCCTGATGATGACTTTCCGATGGTTCCAACCGTTACCGCTGTCTGGGCATCAGCCGACTGGTATGAACGCGAAGCATTTGATCTGTTCGGAATACTGTTCAGCGGGCATCCCGATCTGCGCCGAATTCTCACCGATTACGGTTTCGTCGGCCATCCGTTTCGTAAGGATTTCCCGTTGGTGGGTAATGTTGAAATGCGTTACGACCCCGAGCGTGCGCGTGTCGTCTATGAACCGGTGACGATCGAAGCCCGGGTTTTGGTGCCTCGCGTCAAACGTGAAGACCACCGGTACCTGGTCGATGAAGCCGCGATTGACAAGGCCAGTGAGGCACAGGACTGATGCCCGAAATCAAGAATTATACGCTCAACTTCGGACCCCAGCATCCTGCGGCCCACGGCGTATTGCGCCTGGTGCTGGAAATGGATGGTGAGGTCATCGAGCGCGCCGATCCCCATATCGGCCTGTTACATCGCGGCACCGAGAAACTGGCCGAGACCAAGCCCTATAACCAGACCATTGGTTACATGGACCGACTCGATTACGTGTCGATGATGTGTAACGAACACGGCTACGTGCTCGCCATCGAAAAGTTGCTCGGCATCGACATCCCGGAACGTGCACGCTATATCCGCGTCATGTTCGATGAGATTACGCGCATTCTGAACCACCTGATGTGGATCGGAACGCATGCGCTCGACGTCGGCGCAATGACGATGTTTCTGTACGCATTTCGCGAACGTGAAGATTTGCTGGACATCTACGAGGCGGTCTCGGGTGCACGGATGCATGCTACTTACTACCGCCCTGGCGGAGTAGCGCGTGATCTTCCTGCGTCGATGCCGCAATATCTTGAAAGCCGTTGGCGCAGCAAGAAGGATGCCGAGCGGCTAAATCAGAATCGCCAGGGCAGCCTGCTCGATTTCACTGATGATTTCGTGCGCCGTTTCCCCGGCTATCTCGACGAGTATGAAACCCTGCTCACCGATAACCGCATCTGGAAGCAACGCACCGTGGGTATCGGCGTGGTGTCGCCGGAGCGCGCCTACCAGCTCGGCTTTACCGGGCCGATGTTGCGCGGTTCGGGCGTTGAATGGGATCTGCGTAAGAAACAGCCCTACGAAGTCTACGAGCGTATGGATTTCGATGTCCCGGTGGGCACTAACGGCGACTGCTACGACCGTTACCTGGTGCGTATGGAAGAAATGCGGCAGTCAAACCGCATCGTCAAGCAATGCATCGACTGGCTGCGCGCCAACCCGGGGATCGTGATTAGCGAAAATCACAAGGTGGCGCCGCCGCGTCGTGAAGAGCTCAAGGCTGACATGGAAGGCTTGATTCATCATTTCAAACTGTTTACCGAGGGCTACACATTGCCGGAAGGCGAGGTGTACACAGCGATCGAACACCCCAAGGGTGAGTTTGCCTGTTACCTGATTTCCGATGGCGCCAACAAGCCTTACCGGCTTAAGGTGCGGGCTCCTGGATTCGCCCATCTGTCGAGCATGAATGAAATGGCACAGGGCCACATGCTGGCCGACGTGGTCGCCATCATCGGCACCCAGGATATCGTTTTCGGGGAGATCGACCGGTAATGGCAATTGCTAGCGGATCAAATAGTGGCTCTAAGACAGAACTGTTGAATGACCATACCCGTGGTGAAATCGATCACTGGGTAGCGCGTTTTCCACCCGAGCACAAGCGCTCGGCCGTGTTGCAGGCGCTGGCCGCCGCGCAACATCAGAACCAGGGCTTCCTGACGACTGACCTGATGGATGCGGTCGCCGAGTACCTCGGTATGTCACCGATACACGTTTACGAGGTTGCGTCATTTTATTCAATGTACGAAACCAAACCGGTGGCGCGCCACAATGTCGCTATCTGCACCAATATTTCCTGCATGCTGATGGGCTCGCAGAGCATCGTCGAGCACGTTGAAAAGAAACTGGGAATCAAGATCGGCGAAAGCACTGAAGACGGCCGTATTTATCTGAAATGCGAGGAAGAATGTCTTGCCGCCTGTGCCGGCGGACCGATGATGCAGGTCGATCACGTCTACCACGAACAGTTGACCCCTGAGAAGGTCGACAAAATTCTCGATGCGCTGGAGTAGAAATGGCTAACGAAGTCTGTTACGCAACCCTGCAATACGACCAGCCGTGGTCGATGGAAACCTATTTGAAAACAGGTGGTTACCAGGCGCTAAAGAAAATCCTGGTGGACGGCATGACACCCGAGGACGTGATCGAGGAGGTCAAGGCTTCCGGTCTGCGTGGTCGCGGCGGTGCTGGTTTCCCGACTGGATTGAAATGGAGCTTCATGCCGCGCAAGGCACCGGGTCAAAAGTACATCGTCTGCAATTCGGACGAATCGGAGCCCGGCACCTGCAAGGATCGCGATATTCTGCGCTTCAATCCCCATGCTCTGGTCGAAGGCATGGCCATCTGCGGCTATGCCATTGGCGCCACCGTTGGCTACAACTACATGCGCGGCGAATTCATGGATGAACCCGCGCAACGTTTCGAAACGGCGGTGCGTGAAGCCTATGAGGCCGGGTACCTGGGTAAAAATATTCTTGCCAGCGGTGTCGATTTCGACCTTTACCCGGCGCTCGGCGCGGGAGCTTACATCTGTGGTGAAGAAACCGCCCTGCTCGAATCGCTTGAGGGCAAGAAAGGACAGCCACGTTACAAGCCACCGTTCCCGGCTAACTTCGGTCTGTATGGAAAGCCGACCACCATCAACAACACCGAATCACTCGCATCGGCGCCTGCGATAATCCGCAATGGTGGGCAGTGGTTTGCCGATCTTGGGATCCCCAACAATGGTGGTGTCAAATGCTTTTCCATGTCAGGGCACCTGAACAAGCCCGGCAATTTTGAAATTTCAATGGGAACACCCTTCAAGGATTTGCTGGAAATGGCCGGCGGCATCCGCGACGGGCGCAAGCTCAAGGCGGTGATTCCCGGGGGATCATCGGTACCGGTGTTGCCCGGGGCAACGATGATGGAATGCACCATGGATTATGACTCGATCGCCAAGGCAGGTTCGATGCTGGGGTCGGGTGCAGTCATCGTGATGGATGAAACCACTGATATGGTGCTCGCGCTAAGGCGCATCTCGCGATTTTATTTTTCCGAGTCCTGTGGGCAGTGTACGCCCTGCCGCGAAGGCACCGGCTGGCTTTATCGTGTGCTGACGCGAATCGTCGACGGTAAAGGACGCCCCGAGGACATCGAGCAACTCGAAGAAGTGTCTCACAAGATCGAAGGGCGTACCATTTGCGCCCTGGGCGATGCTGCGGCGATGCCGGTGTGGAGTTTTATCAAGCACTTTCGGCATGAATTTGAATACTATGTCGAGCACAAGCGCTCGATAGTCGATAACGCAGCCTGATCGGCAAACGGATTAGTAATGAGCGATAACATTAAAGTCACGATCAACGGACTGGAAATCGAAACGCAACCGGGGCGTCTGCTGATCGACGTGGCCGATGAAAACAATATCGTGATTCCACGTTTTTGCTATCACAAGCGACTCTCGGTTGCCGCCAATTGCCGTATGTGCCTGGTGGAAATCGAGCGTGCACCGAAACCCATGCCCGCCTGCGCAACTCAATGCATGGATGGCATGGTCGTGCAGACGCGTTCGCAAAAAGCGCTCGCCGCACAAAAATCGACGATGGAATTCCTGTTGATCAACCATCCGCTGGATTGTCCGATCTGTGACCAGGGCGGTGAGTGTGAATTGCAGGATGTCGCGATGGGGTTCGGTGAAGGTGTGTCCAAATATACCGAGCAAAAGCGTGTCGTCATGGACAAGAACATCGGGCCGCTGATCGCGACCGATTTTACCCGCTGTATTCACTGCACGCGGTGCATACGCTTTGGCGATGAAATCGCCGGCATGCCGGAACTCGGCGCTACCGGACGCGGCGAGTTCATGGAGATTGGCACCTACATCGAAAAGGCAATCGTTTCGGAGCTGTCGGGTAATGTCATCGACGTCTGCCCGGTTGGCGCATTGACGGCCAAACCGTCACGTTATACCGCACGTCCCTGGGAATTGACGCAGCATGCCGCGGTCTCGGCACATGATTGTGTGGGTTCGAACACCTGGGTGCATACCCGCGGCAACAGCGTGATGCGGGTGGTACCGCGCGAAAACGAATCGATCAACGAATCCTGGATTTCCGATCGCGATCGCTTCAGTTATACCTCGGTTAATTCCGCGCAGCGCCTGCTACACCCGTTGCTGCGTGAAAATGGTAGCTTGCAGCCTGTCGACTGGGAGACCGCGCTCGAGGCCGCTGCCGATATGATGATCGGGGCCGGCGGCAGCCTGGCCACCCTGATCAGCCCGCAGGCCACCCTGGAAGAACAATACCTGGCACAAAAACTTACTCGTGCGCAGGGTTCCTCGAATATCGATCATCGCCTCACCCAGGTCGATTTTTCGGCCCAGCAAGATGCTCCAATCATGCCGTGGCTGGGACGCTCGCTGGCATCGTTGGAAACACTTGATGCCGCGTTGATCGTCGCCGGCAACCTGCGCTACCAGCAACCGCTGTTATCCCATCGTTTGCGCAAGGCGGTACAAAACAACAAGGCCGCCGTATCTGCGATCGGGCATACTGCCGGGCAGTATAATTTCGCCCTGCAGCACGAACTGGCCGGTTCCGCATCGCGCATCGTTCACGATCTTGCCGCGGTTGCGCTGTCCCTCGCAGAGTTCAGTGGCAAGGCGCTGCCCCCGCATCTGGCAAAAATAGTGCAGGGCTGCGAAATCAGCGACTCGCATCGTGCCATAGCGCGCTCGTTGGCCGAGGGTTCAAATTGTGCCGTAATCGTCGGTAGCGAGGCACTGGCCAACCCGCAGCTGGCACTGCTTCAGGAAATTTGTGAAGCCATCACCCAGGCCTCCGATGCGACCCTGGGTTATCTGTCCGACTCGGCAAATAGCGCTGGCGCCTGCCTCGCTGGTGCATTACCGCATCGCGGGCCAGCCGGTGTCGAAGTCGACGCGGCAGGCGAGCATGTCGGTGCGATAGCAACTTCGCCGCACAAGCTGTTAATAACCTTCGGCGTCAATCCGTTACTCGATATGCATCTCGCGAGCCCCCTCGCCGACAGTAACGAATCGATTATCGCAATCAGCTGTTTTGCTAACGAGTTTGTCCAGGAGCAAGCCACCCTGGTGTTACCACTGGCCGCAGTGCTTGAATCATCGGGCAGTTTTGTCAATGTCGAGGGTCTCTGGCAGAGCTTCAAGGGCTGTGTGCAAAGTCGTGGTGAAAGTCGCCAGGGCTGGAAGATTCTAGCCGCGCTGGGTCAGTTAATGCATGCGCATGAGTTCGATTATAGTGATTCGCTTGCAGTCAGGAATGAGCTCAAGACCCTGTGCAGCGAAGTCGCACTGAGTAATCTTTGCGGAATTAAAGCGAACAGTAAAAAATTACCGCAGGCATCCGGGCCGGTTGAGCGAATTGGTTTTACCCCGATTTATGCAAGCGATGACATGACGCGCCTGTCGGCTGCACTGCAGGCGACTCCACTGATGCGCATGCAGGCGAGTGTGAGCATGAATCGGCAAATGGCTGCCAGTAAAAAGCTGCTCGACAGCGAGCAGGTGCAGATCAAGCAGGGCAAGGGCACTGCGGTGTTGCCGCTGCGTCTCGATGAAACTGTGCCCGACGGCTGTGTCTATATCCCCAGTGGTATCGACGCTGTCAGGCATCTGACGGATGCTTTTGGCAAGATTAGCCTGGAGAAAGTGTTGTAATGGATTTCCTGGTATCGATATGGGAATGGTTGCACGAGTACGTGCAATACACGATATACAACGGTGTCAAGGTAGTCATCATCCTGGTGCCGTTGTTTGTCGTGGTTGCCTATTACACCTTGGCCGAGCGCAAGGTAATCGGCTACATGCAAATTCGCAAGGGTCCCAACCGGGTTGGTCCCAAGGGTTTGCTGCAGCCGTTTGCAGACATGTTCAAGTTGATGTTCAAGGAAATCATTATTCCGACCAACTCGAACCGTTATTTATTCATTATCGCGCCGATAATAACATTTGCTCCTGCGATGGCGGCCTGGGCAGTAATTCCATTCAACGATACGCTGGTGTTCGCCGACATCAATGCCGGTTTACTTTATATCCTGGCGATGACGTCGATCGGGGTGTACGGCGTCATCATCGCCGGATGGGCATCGAATTCAAAATATGCGCTGCTCGGTGCGATGCGCTCGGCCGCGCAAATCGTGGCCTACGAAATCGCTATGGGCTTTGCGCTGGTCGGCGTTCTGATGGTTGGGGGTAGCCTCAATCTCGGCGAGCTCGTGGCCAAACAGGCCGGTGGTATCGGGCATTGGTTCTTCATTCCGTTATTGCCGTTGTTCTTCGTCTACCTGATTTCAGGTGTCGCCGAGACCAATCGTGCACCCTTCGACGTTGCCGAGGGTGAGTCCGAGATCGTCGCCGGTTTTCATGTCGAGTATTCGGGCATGACCTTTGCGGTGTTCTTCCTCGCCGAATATGCCAACATGATCCTGATCGGGATGTTGTGCTCGCTACTGTTTTTCGGCGGCTGGTTGAGCCCCGTGCCCGAGCTTGCCGGTGACAGTATCGGCTGGCTGTTTGGCAAGACCGCGGTATTCATGTTGCTGTTCCTGTGGTTCAGGGCAACGTTTCCGCGCTATCGCTACGATCAGATCATGCGGCTCGGCTGGAAGGTATTGCTGCCGGTGACCATTTTCTGGCTCACGGTGGAAGGCGTCGCGGTTTATTTTAAAGTGCCACCCTGGTTCAGTTAATCTTATGCTCGCGAAATTAAATTATTATCTTAAGAGCTTCCTCTTTCTCGAGTTGCTGAAGGGGATGAACGTGACCGGGCGCTATTTCTTCAGGCGCAAGATCACCGTGCAATACCCCGAAGAGAAGACCCCGATCAGCCCGCGTTTCAGGGGACTGCATGCGCTGCGTCGTTATGCTAACGGTGAAGAGCGCTGTATCGCCTGCAAGCTTTGCGAAGCGGTATGCCCGGCGCTTGCCATTACCATCGAATCCGAGCAACGTGAGGACGGCACACGGCGCACCACGCGTTATGATATCGATCTGTTCAAGTGTATTTATTGTGGCTTTTGCGAAGAAGCCTGTCCGGTCGATTCGATTGTCGAAACCAATATCTTCGAGTACCACTTCGAAAATCGTGGTGAAAACATCATGACCAAGAAACAATTGCTCGAAATCGGGGATAAATACGAATCACAACTGGCTGCCGATAGAGCGGCAGATGCTCCTTACAGGTAAGGCTGACACCAAAATAATGATCGAAACCATCATCTTTTACGTTTTTGCAGTCGCCACCGTCACCAGCGCCTGCGCAGTCGTGACGGTACGCAATCCGGTGCATGCGGTACTGTTCCTGGTATTGACCTTTTTCACCAGTGCGGTGATCTGGATGACACTGGAAGCCGAGTTTCTCGCCATCAGCCTGGTGCTGGTTTACGTCGGTGCGGTGATGGTGTTGTTCATCTTCGTGGTGATGATGCTCGACATCAACATTGCGCGCATGCGCGAGGGGTTTGTGCGTTATTTGCCGCTCGGTCTTGCGGTCGCGGCGATCATGTTGCTGATGATGCTGAGCGTGGTCACCAGCGACGTGTTTGTCCTGGACGTCGGCTCCGAACCCGTGCATACCGCTGATTACAGCAATACCAAGGAGTTGGGCGCGGTGTTGTATACCCAATATGTACTTGCCTTCGAAATTGCGGCAGTCATCCTGCTGGTCGCCATCATCGCGGCGATTTCACTGACCATGCGCAAGCGTGCCAAAACCAAGTACCAGAGTCCGTCGGCGCAGATGAAGGTGCGCAAAGGGGATCGCCTGCGCATTGTCAAGATGCCGAGCAGCGAGGAAGGATGATGACGCTGACGCTAAGCCATTACCTGATTCTCGCCGCGGTGCTGTTCAGTATTTCCATCGCCGGCATCGTCATTAATCGTAAGAACATTATCATTCTATTGATGTCGATCGAATTGATGCTGCTCGCGGTCAATCTCAATTTCATTGCCTTTTCGCATTATCTGGATGATATCGCCGGCCAGGTGTTCGTGTTCTTCATCCTCACCGTGGCTGCCGCGGAGGCCGCCATCGGCCTTGCTATCCTGGTGGTGTTGTTCCGTAACAAGGGGTCGATTAGCGTCGAAGATATCAACGAGATGAAGGGCTGACCATGGAATTTATCTACCTCGCGATTCCTTTGGCGTCATTGTTTGGCGCAATCGTCGCCGGCTTTTTTGGCAAGCAGATCGGGCGTTCGGGCGCGCATTGCGTCACCATTATCGGGGTAGCTGTATCCTTCGTGCTTTCCCTGCTGGTACTCAAGAGTGTCGCCTTTGACGGCGCGGCAGTTTATAACCAGTCCGTATACACATGGATGATCAGTGATGGCATCCGCTTCGAAGTCGGTTTCCTGGTCGATGGCCTGACCGCGTTGATGATGGCAGTGGTTACCGGTGTTTCGCTGATGGTGCACATCTACACCATCGGTTACATGCACGACGATCCGGGCTATCAACGTTTCTTTAGTTACATTTCGTTGTTTACCTTTTCGATGCTGATGCTGGTCATGTCGAACAACTTCCTGCAGTTGTTCTTCGGCTGGGAAGCGGTCGGCCTGGTGTCCTACCTGCTGATCGGCTTCTGGTTCAAGCGGGAGACCGCGATCTACGCCAACATGAAAGCCTTCCTGGTGAATCGTGTCGGTGACTTCGGTTTTCTGCTCGGCATCGCGGTAATCCTGATGTTTACCGGATCGCTCGATTATTACGAAGTCTTCGAGCGTGCCGATAACCTGGTTGCGGCGAGCATGCAGATAATCCCGGGCATGGATTGGTCCGTCATAACAATCGCCTGCATTTTGTTGTTTATCGGCGCCATGGGTAAATCGGCGCAGGTGCCGCTGCACGTCTGGCTGCCCGACTCGATGGAAGGCCCCACGCCAATTTCCGCACTGATCCATGCAGCGACCATGGTTACCGCCGGTATCTTTATGGTGGCGCGCATGTCGCCCTTGTTCGAACTGTCCGATACGGCGCTGTCATTCGTCATCGTCATCGGTGCGACCACCGCATTTTTCATGGGGCTGGTCGGTATTGTGCAGAATGATATCAAGCGTGTGGTCGCCTATTCGACGCTGTCGCAGTTGGGTTACATGACCGTTGCGCTCGGTGCCTCGGCGTACTCGGCGGCGATTTTCCATCTGATGACGCATGCATTTTTCAAGGCGCTGCTGTTCCTGGCGGCTGGTTCGGTGATCATCGCGATGCACCACGAGCAGGACATTCGCAAGATGGGCGGTCTCAAGAAATACCTGCCGATTACCTACTGGGTGTCGTTGGTGGGTTCGTTGGCACTGATCGGCTTTCCGGGCAGTGCGGGATTCTTTTCCAAGGATGCAATCCTGATCGCGACGCATAATTCCACGGTCTGGGGCTCCGGTTACGCCTATTTCGCGGTGCTTTCCGGTGTCTTTATCACCGCGTTTTATTCGTTTCGCATGTTCTTCCTGGTATTTCACGGTGAGGAACGCATGGATGAACACACCCGCGAACATTTACATGAACCACCGGCCGTGGTTACCGTGCCGTTGATTTTGCTGGCGATACCGTCGGCGATCATCGGCTGGTTGACCATCGACACGGTGTTGTTCAGCGATTACTTCGACCAGGCCATCATTGTGTTCAGTGAACATGGCGCCATGGAAGCGCTAGCCGAGGAGTTTCATGGCCCGGCCAGTTTCGTACTGCACGGACTGGCACCCGGACCAACCTGGCTCGCTGCCGCCGGTGTGATCAGCGCCTGGTATATTTACCTGCGCAAGCCGGGCCTGGCCGCTACTATTCGCGCGCGCCTGGAATGGCTTTACCAACTGCTGGATAACAAGTATTACTTCGATCGATTCAACGAGATCGTGTTTGCCGGTAGCGCGCGCGCAATAGGGCAGGTGCTGTGGCGGCTCGGCGATGCACTGATGATCGACGGGCTGATCGTCAACGGTAGCGCGCGTCTGGTGGGCTGGTTTTCGGGTGTCGCGCGCCAGGTGCAGACCGGCTATCTGAATCACTATGCCTTCGCGATGATATCGGGCCTGATCCTGCTACTCGGATGGGTTGTATTGGGTTAGCCAAGATAATGATAAAAAATCATGATAACAGGTAACGCTTAAGACTATGTATGCTGACTGGCCATTATTGAGCCTCGTAATCTGGACCCCGATCATTGGTGGTATCCTGGTGTTGTTTGCCGGTGATCGCGACCCGTCGGGTGCGCGCAAGATTGCCCTGGTGGTTTCTATCGCTACCTTGTTGCTGACCTTGCCGCTGTATACCCAGTTCAACTCGGGCACGCACCTGATGCAGTTCGTCGAACGCCACGAGTGGATTGCCGCCTTCAATATCGAGTATTACCTCGGCATCGATGGTATTTCTATGCCGCTGATCCTGCTGACTTCGTTTACCACGGTGGTGGTCATCATTTCTGCCTGGGAAGTAATTCAGTACCGCGTTTCGCAGTACATGGCTGCCTTCCTGATTATGGAAGGTTTCATGATCGGCACCTTCTCGGCGCTCGACTCGATCCTGTTTTATATTTTCTTCGAGGCCATGTTGATTCCGATGTTCCTGGTAATCGGTATCTGGGGTGGCGCCAACCGTATTTACGCAACGATAAAATTCTTCCTGTATACCTTTATCGGTTCGGTGCTGATGCTGGTGGCATTGATCTACATGTACACCCGGACCGGCAGTTTCGCTATCTTCGATTTCCATCACCTGCGCCTGTCGATGACCGAGCAAGTGTTGATCTTCCTCGCCTTCCTGGTCGCCTTTGCGGTCAAGGTGCCGATGTGGCCGGTGCACACCTGGTTACCCGACGCGCACGTCGAGGCGCCCACCGGTGGCTCGGTGATCCTGGCGGCGATCATGTTGAAGATTGGTGGCTACGGATTTCTACGTTTCAGCCTGCCGATCACGCCGGATGCGAGTGCCGAGCTCGACTGGCTTATTATTACCATGTCGCTGACCGCGGTGGTCTACATCGGATTCGTGGCGCTGGTGCAGCGTGACATGAAAAAACTGATCGCCTATTCGTCGATTGCGCACATGGGCTTCGTGACGCTCGGCTTTTTCATCGTATTCCGCATCATGGACTCCGCCCACGGCGAGCAGGGCGCGGCGCTGGCTCTCGAGGGTGGCATGGTACAAATGGTGTCGCACGGCTTTATTTCCGGCGCGATGTTCCTCTGCGTCGGCGTCATGTACGACCGCATGCACAGTCGCCAGATCGCCGATTACGGTGGTGTCGCCAACACCATGCCGATGTTTGCCGCCTTCATGGTATTTTTTGCCATGGCCAATGCGGGCTTGCCTGGCACATCGGGCTTTGTCGGAGAATTCATGGTAATCCTGGCCAGCTTCAAGGCCAGTTTCTGGATTGCATTTCTGGCCGCGCTGACGCTGATTCTGGGTGCCGCTTATACGCTGTGGATGGTCAAGCGCGTTGTCTACGGGGAAATTGCCAACGATAATGTGCGTGCGCTGAGCGATATCAACAAGCGCGAATTCCTGTTTCTCGCGATCCTGGCGCTCGCCGTCCTCGGCCTCGGCCTGTGGCCGGATCCACTGGTTGACGTCATGCATGCAACCGTCGATAACCTGCTCAATCACATTGCGAATTCAAAGCTATGACCGCCGAATTCATACAACCCGATCTAATGCCCGCATTGCCCGAAATGGTCATGCTCGGGATGACGTGCCTGGTGCTAGTGGTTGATTTGTTCCTGCCGCAGGAAAAGCGCGGTTTCACCTTGTTGCTGACAATAGTGACCTTGTTACTGACCATCGGTGCGGTCGTGCTGGTCGCACCGGTGACAGAAGTCAGCAGCTTCGGTGGTTCTTTTGTGCTCGACCAGTTGGCCGTGGTGCTGAAAATTGTGGTTTGTGCGATCACTGTGGTGGTGTTTGTCTATTCGCGTGATTACCTCGCCGATCATTCGATTTACAAGGGTGAATACTATGTGCTGGGGCTGTTTGCGACGCTGGGCATGATGGTGATGATTTCGGCGCATTCTTTTCTGCTGGTTTATCTCGGCCTGGAACTGTTGTCGCTGTCGCTGTACTCGATGATTGCCTTTAATCGTAACTCGCTACGCGCCTCGGAATCGGCGATGAAGTATTTTGTGCTCGGTGCCATGGCATCCGGCCTGCTGCTGTACGGCATTTCCATCTTTTACGGTATTACCGGAACACTCGATATTACACAGCTTACGGTCGCGATCAATGCCGAATCCTGGAACCATCCGGTGGCGCTTGGATTCGCGCTTACCTTCATCGTGGTGGGTCTGAGTTTCAAGCTTGGTGCGGTGCCATTTCACATGTGGTTACCCGATGTCTACCAGGGTGCGCCAACCTCGGTCACCCTGTTCATCGGCACCGCCCCCAAGATTGCCGGATTCGCGATGGCGATCCGTTTGCTGGTCGATGGCCTCGGCGACCTGTCTGTTGACTGGTCGCAAATGCTGATGGTGCTGGCTATCGCCTCGATGGCATTGGGTAATGTCGTCGCCATCTCGCAAACCAACTTCAAGCGTATGCTGGCTTACTCAACCATATCCCATGTCGGTTTTATCCTGCTGGGCATACTCTCCGCTACGGCAAATGGCTACGCCTCGGCCATGTTCTACACCATCACCTATACCATCACTTCGTCAGTCGCTTTCGGTGTGTTACTGGTGCTGAACCGCAAGGGTTTCGAAGCGGAGAATATCAGTGACCTGTCAGGCCTTAACAACAGCAATCCCTGGTATGCGGCACTGCTCGCGATTGCCATGTTCTCGATGGCTGGAGTACCACCGACAGTCGGTTTCTATGCCAAGCTGACGGTACTGCAGGCGGTTGTGCAGGTTGACATGGTATGGCTTGCCATCGTCGCAGTGCTGTTCTCGGTTATCGGCCTGTTCTATTACCTGCGGATTATCAAGGTTATGTACTTTGATGAGCCAATAGCCGATCAGACTACCACTATCAAGGAAGCGCTGGATGTCAAGATTTTGCTCAGTGCCAATAGCCTGGGCCTGGTTTTTCTCGGCATTTTCCCCTCGTTGCTGATGGCTTACTGCATCCTCGCATTCAGTTAGCGAATCAGTTCGTTTACCCCTTGTAAATCGAATCAAACATCGCTATGATTCTGCGCCTCTGATGCGGGGTGGAGCAGCTTGGTAGCTCGTCGGGCTCATAACCCGAAGGTCGTAGGTTCAAATCCTGCCCCCGCTACCAATTTTCAATGCAAAAAACGCGCCTCCCACACCGATGTGAGGCGCGTTTTTTTTGCATTGAAAATTGGGGCGATGATGGAACCTCAGCCAGGTTCACCGATTCGCCAGGAGCGAATCGGCGGCGCGCGTAGCGCGGCCCGCAGGGCCGAGGGCAGGGATGCCCGAGCCAAATCCTGTCCTTTGCAACCATTACCGCATCCTGAACAAAGCCTAAAGGTCGCAGACCAGGTTCGCAAAATCGCCTGGAGGCTGCTCTCGCACATTCTTGTGCCACGCGGCACCTGCACATCCCTGTGCATTGCGATTTTGCGGCGGCTGCGCAGATGGAACCGAATCATAAATCCACCATTTTGTCCCGAGCCAAATCCTGCCCCCGTCGCAACTTTCCGGTTCAATTATTGCCGCTGTATGCCATCGTGGGGTACGGTGTAATCTGCCGCCAGCGAGAGTGATCGTTAGCCGATAGCTGAAAGCATGATTTTGAGCTGCTCCGGGTGACATGCGGATAGACTCAGGTTTGCGGGAATGGTGAACCATCAGTAGCGGGGGAAATCTCCGGATATACCTCATCGTTTTCCACAATCCCTTGTAATCTTTGAGTTGACTGTAGTACTATGCGCCACGCAAAGTGCGTGGACGGCTGTCTGATCCAGGATCTACACCGGTTCCGGGGCCATATTCCGGCCGCGCGATCAGCGTCAAGCTGATGGGATTTCCAAGCATTATTTAACTGGCTATTCGACGGATTTCGATCCCGCGCAGTCAGTCGTCAGTTAAAAGGCCCTTTTGGGCCTTTTTTATTGGTTTTGTGGAGGCGGTGTCGGTGCGAGATCTGACGGAAATGTTCGAGCCAGTAGTCGAGTCAATGGGCTACGAGCTGGTCGGAGTCGAGTTCATCGCGGCTGGCAATCATGGCACGCTGCGGGTTTATATCGATCGCGAGCAGGGTGTAAGCCTCGACGACTGTGCGGCCATCAGTCATCAGTTGAGCGGTATCCTGGATGTCGAGGAGCCGATAACCCAGGCCTATGACCTGGAAATTTCGTCACCGGGGATAGATCGGCCATTGTTTAAAATTGGCGATTTTGAGCGCTATTGCGGCAAAACCGCCAAGTTGAAACTGGCAGTCGGATTGCAGGGTAGAAAGAATTTCAAGGGCCGGTTGGCAGGAGTTACCGACTCGAAATGGGTAAGCATAGAGGTTGATGGAGAGCAGTTCGATCTGCCTTATGCCGACATCGCGAAAGCGAACCTGGTCGGTGATATTTAACTGTATTGATCCGCTTGCTGAGCTGCAGTCGGACAGAAGACATATTGCGAGTAACAACGATGGAAAATAAAGAAATTCTATTAGTAGCGGATACCGTCTCCAACGAGAAGGGCGTCGATCGCGAAATAATTTTCGAAGCGATCGAGGCGGCGCTGGCCTCCGCGACGCGTAAAAAGTATCAGCAGGACATCGAAGTGCGCGTCGATATCGATCGCAATACCGGCGACTACGATACCTATCGCCGCTGGGAAGTGGTGGAGCCAGCTGAAAATGGCGGACTCGACGAGCCTCTGCGACAGATTACCCTCGAAGCCGCACAATTTGATCAGCCTGAGGTTGAACTCGGCGATTTCATCGAAGAGCAGATCGAGTCGGTCGAGTTTGGCCGTATTGCGGCGCAGACTGCCAAGCAGGTCATCGTGCAGAAGGTGCGTGAAGCCGAGCGTCGCAAGGTGATCGATGCCTATACCGACCGGGAAGGCAGCCTGGTGATGGGCCAGGTCAAGCGAGTCGAACGTGGTAATGTCTACGTCGATCTTGGTGACAATGCCGAGGGATTTATTCCGCGTGAGGAAATGATCCCGCGCGAATCGATGCGCCCGGGTGACCGCGTGCGTGGCTACCTGTATAAAATCGCCTCCGAAGTACGCGGTCCGCAGCTATTCATCAGTCGTACGGCTTCCGAATTCCTGGTCGAGTTGTTCAAGCTCGAAGTACCGGAAGTCGGACAGGACCTGATCGAAATTATTTCCGCTGCGCGTGACCCAGGTATGCGCGCCAAGATTGCGGTTAAAAGTAACGATCCGCGCATGGACCCGGTCGGTGCCTGCGTCGGCATGCGTGGTTCGCGCGTGCAGTCAGTGTCTAATGAACTCGCCGGCGAGCGTGTCGATATTATCCTGTGGGATGAGAACCCGGCGCAGTTTGCGGTTAACGCAATGTCGCCGGCCGAAGTGACTTCTATCGTGATCGATGAAGAAACCAACTCCATGGATATCGCCGTGCCCGCCGACAAGCTGTCACAGGCGATTGGCCGCGGCGGTCAGAACATCAAGCTCGCCAGCCAGTTGACTGGCTGGACTTTGAATGTAATGGACGAAGCCGCCGCCGAAGAAAAAGCAGAAGGTGAGGCACGTCAGCTGGTGGAGAACTTCATGAGTCAGCTCGATGTCGATGAAGAAGTGGCCATCATTCTGGTGCAGGAAGGACTGACCACCATCGATGAGGTCGCCTATATCCCCGAGGCGGAACTTATCGAGATCAGTGAATTTGACGAGGAGATCGTGCAGGAGCTGCGCGGCCGCGCCCGTGACGCTTTGCTTACCATGGCAATCGCCCGCGAGGAGACTGCCGAGGCAGGTGAGCCACAGGACGATTTGCTCAACATGGAGTACATGACCAGTGAACTCGCGATCAAGCTGTCGCGACGCGGTATCTGTACCATGGAAGATCTTGCTGAGCAGTCGACGGACGAACTTGAAGAAATTGAAGGTATTGATAACGAGTTTGCCGGCAAACTAATCATGAAGGCGCGTGAGCCGTGGTTTGCCGAAGCGGAAGCCGAACAGTCTTCTGTGGTGACTCCAAGCAACTAGTAATTGGGTAAGTAAACATGGCGAATGTAACAGCAAAGCAACTATCGGAAGTGATCGGCGTCAGCGTCGATAAACTACTCGACCAGCTCAAGAACGCGGGCGTTAAGGTCAAGGACGAAAATGACCCGATCTCCGACGAAGACAAACTCAAGTTGTTGGAATCTTTGCGCAGCAGTCATGGCAAGGAGGGGGGTGATGGGCCAAGGAAAATAACCCTGCAGCGCAAGAGCAAGAGTGAATTGCGCGTAGCTGCTAACTCGGGGCGAAATGTCACCACCAAGACGATAAACGTCGAAGTCCGTAAGAAGCGTACCTATGTGCGCCGCGCCGAAGTGGCTGCCGAGGAAGCCAAGATTCAGCAGCAGGAAGAAGCCGCGATTGAAGAACAGGGTAAGTTGATCGAACAGGAAGCCGAAGCAGAGGCCCGCCAGGCGGAAGCCGCTGCCGAGGCAGCCGCAGCGGCTGAGCGCCAGGCAATAGAAGATGCCGTGCGCGCCGAGGCTGAGAAAAAGGCCTATGAAAAGAGTTTGCAGGAAGTCGAAGTAGCGCAAAAAGTGATTGAGCGCGAACGTGCCGAGGCTGAAGCCGCTGAAGCTGCCGAAGCTGCAGCGCGTGTTGCACTTGAGGAAGCTGCTACCGCGAGTGCCGTAGTTGCTGCGCCCGAGAAGACCGGCAAGCATGGCAAGCATGACGATAAGCATACCCGTTACGGACGCAAGGAATTGCACGTCAAGGAATCGGCACACCAGCCCAACCGTAAGCAGAAATTCAAGAAGGGGCAGCGCCAGGTACATGAGCTCAATAATCTGCATGGCTTTGAAAAGCCGACCGCTCCGGTGGTACGCAGTGTCGAAATTGCCGATGCCATATCCGTCGCCGACCTGGCGCAGCGCATGGCGATCAAGGCGGGTGACGTGATCAAGGCATTGATGCAAATGGGTACCATGGCGACGATCAACGAAATACTCGATCGCGACACCGCAACCCTGGTAGTCGAAGAGCTCGGACACAAGGTAGTTACCGCCGCCAGCGACGACGATTTCGAAAGACAATTGATTGCAAGCTCAGAAGAGTCGGGCGAGGAAAAGGTCAACCGTCCGCCGGTAGTTACCATCATGGGACATGTCGACCACGGCAAGACCTCGCTGCTCGATTATATTCGCAAGTCGAGGGTTACTTCCGGCGAGGCCGGTGGTATTACCCAGCACATCGGCGCCTACCATGTCGAGACCGACAAGGGCATGATCACCTTCCTCGATACACCCGGACACGCCGCGTTTTCGGCGATGCGTGCACGTGGCGCCCAGGCGACCGATATCGTGGTACTGGTAGTTGCCGCTGACGACGGTGTAATGCCGCAAACCAAGGAGGCTGTTGAGCATGCGCGCGCCGCAGGCGTGCCGTTGGTGGTTGCGGTGAACAAGATCGACAAGGAAAATGCCGATCTTGACCGCGCCAAGAATGAACTCGCCGCCCTCGATGTCATCCCGGAAGAGTGGGGTGGTGAAAACATGTTCGTGCACGTATCCGCTATTACCGGTGAAGGCATCGACGCATTGCTCGATGCTATCTTGCTGCAGGCCGAGGTGCTCGAACTCGAAGCGGCTGCCACTGGCAATGCCAGGGGTATCGTTGTCGAAGCCTCTCTCGACAAGGGTCGCGGTCCGGTTGCCACGGTATTGGTGCAGTCCGGAACGCTGAGGCAGGGTCAGATGTTGCTGGCCGGCACCCAGTTCGGGCGTGTGCGTGCGATGTATGACGAGTCAGCCAAAGCCATCAAGGAGGCTGGGCCGTCGATGCCGGCCGTCGTGCTTGGATTGTCCGCGGTGCCCAATGCCGGTGACGAAGTTTACGTTGTGGAGAATGAGCGCAAGGCGCGCGAATTCGCCTCGACTCGTGATGCTCGCATACGTGAAAGCAAGCTCGCAGATCAGCACTCGGCAAAATTGCTGGGCATGTTCGACGCCATGGAAGAAGGCGAAGTGGCTGAAATCAATATACTGGTCAAGGCCGACGTTCAGGGTAGTACCGAGGCGATACGTGAGTCGCTTGAAAAGCTGTCCACGGACGAAGTGCGCGCCAAGATGATCGCTACTGGAGTCGGTGGTATCAATGAATCCGATGTCAACCTGGCCGCTGCATCCAACGCGATAGTCATCGGTTTTAACGTGCGTGCAGACGCCGCCGCAAAGCGGGTAGCTGGCGATTATGGCGTCGAGATTCGTTATTACAGCGTCATCTACGACATCATCGATGATATCAAGGCCGTTATGTCGGGCATGCTGTCGCCCGAATCACAGGAGAAAATTCTCGGCCTTGCCGAAGTCAAGGATGTGTTCAGCTCACCCAAGTTTGGCGATGTGGCGGGTTCGATCGTGATCGAGGGAGTGGTGCGTAAGGGGCTGCCGATCCGCGTATTGCGCGATAACGTAGTGATTTACGAGGGTGAACTCGAATCGCTTCGCCGTTTCAAAGATCCGGTCGAAGAGGTACGTGTGGGTACCGAGTGTGGTATCGCGGTTAAAAATTACAACGATGTCAGGCCGGGCGACCAGATCGAGGTGTTTGAGCGCATCGAAGTCGCGCGTTCCCTCGACTAGACACTAGCAGATGCCCAGGGAATATAGCCGTAGCGATCGATTTGCCACACAGATACAGCGTGTGCTGGCCACCCTGATCCAGACTGAATTAAAGGATCCGCGGCTTTCCTCGCCGAGCATACTGGATGTGCAGGTCAGCAAGGACCTGGCCTACGCGCGCGTTTATTTCAGTGTTTTGAATCCCGAAGATGCTGTCGACTGTATGGCTGCGCTCGAAAGTGCCAGCGGATTCCTGCAGCGTGAGATCGGCAAGGCGCTTAAGGCGAGGATAACACCGCGGCTCAGTTTTGTTTACGACGACACCGATATTCGTGGACGCCAGTTATCCGACCTGATCGATTCAGCCCTCGCCAGTGATAAGGACAAAGCCGGCCACTGACATGCAGGCTACTGGCAAGCCCCGCATATATCGAGATATCGACGGTATTGTGCTGCTCGACAAGCCGCTTGGCCTCAGCTCCAACCAGGCCTTGCAGCAGGTGCGCAGACTCTTCAACGCGCGCAAGGCGGGCCATTGCGGCAGTCTCGATCCACTCGCCACCGGGGTACTGCCCATTTGCCTCGGTGAAGCCACCAAGTTTTCCAGTTACCTGCTCACTGCCAACAAGCGCTACCGTGCGAGTTGTCGCCTCGGCATCACCACTACCAGTGGTGATGCCGAGGGTGAGATCATCGAAAGCGCCGCGGTGCAGATCGACGTTGCGCAGGTCGAGCAACTGCTGCTGCAATTCGTTGGTGAGATCGAGCAGGTGCCGCCGATGTACTCTGCACTCAAACACCAGGGTAAACGGCTTTACCAGTTGGCGAGGGAGGGCAAGCAGGTAGAACGTGCACCGCGCAGGATTACCATCCACCAACTGACCATGTTGGGCTTTGACGGCCAAACCCTGGAGATCGATGTATCCTGCTCCAAGGGAACCTATATTCGCACCCTCGCCGAAGACATCGGCAGGCAGCTCGGTTGTGGGGCACATCTTAGCGCCTTGCACCGATCCAGTGTCGATAAATTCGACGAGGCGAATGCCTTCAGCATGGAACAGCTCGAACATTTGCAGGCACAGGCCATGCGGCAACTGGATGCTATTCTGTTGCCGGTCGGCGCCGCGCTTGAGCAATTTCCCGAGATAATACTGAATGTCGCCGATAGTCTGGACATACGTCAGGGTCGGCGTGTCGGGCTGACTGCGACGGCTGAGCCTGGCCTGCGCCGGCTGCGCTCGTCCGCGGGAGTTTTTCTGGGGCTGGGCGAGATTAGCGCCAGCGGCGAATTATCGGCAAAAAGGTTAATGAATACGGCGCGATAGATCAATCTCGCGGGATAGTCGAGTTTTGCTGGTTATATTCCGTTGAAAGTCCTTGTTACCACCTGCCCAGATAGGTAGAATACCTGCCTTTTTCGGGCCTACGAGGTTTATAGAATGGCAATGTCAGCTGAACAGAAAGCTGCAATTATCGCTGAGCATCAGCAAGCCAACGGTGACACCGGTTCACCCGAGGTGCAGGTCGCGCTGTTGTCGCATCAGATTACGCACCTGACCGAGCATTTCAAAGAACACATTCATGATCATCACTCCCGGCGCGGTTTGCTGAAGATGGTCAACCAGCGGCGCAATTTGCTGGATTATCTGAAATCCAAGAATCAGCAACGCTATAAAGATTTGATAGCAAAACTCGGATTGCGTCGGTAATCCGATTGCGTCGGCAAACAAGTGAGAGAATAGTGAATCCAATTAAAAAGACATTTCAGTACGGCGCGCATCAAGTAACGCTGGAAACCGGCGAGATCGCTCGCCAGGCCGGCGGTGCAGTGATCGCCTCAATGGGCGATACCGTCGTCATGGTTACCGTAGTCGGTCGTAGAACCGCTGATGCGGGGCGTCCATTCTTCCCGCTGACCGTTGACTACCAGGAAAAGAC
>JAJDOF010000060.1 GCA_022340305.1 Gammaproteobacteria bacterium | reverse complement strand
TTTCCAGCGTTTCCACCAAATTCTCCTTTAGCGAATCGGCAACCTTGTCAAAGTCGCGATGCGCACCGCCCAGGGGTTCCTCAATAATATTGTCGATCAACTTCAATTGGTGCAGGCGTTTCGCGGTGATGCCCATCGCCTCGGCTGCCTGGGCGGCTTTATCGGCGCTCTTCCACAGAATCGAGGCACAACCTTCCGGTGAAATGACCGAATACGTCGAATACTGCAGCATGTTGATGCGATCGCCGACACAGATCGCCAGCGCGCCGCCGGAACCGCCCTCACCGATGACGGTGCAAATAATGGGCGTTTTCAACTCGGCCAGGCGAAACAGGTTGCGCGCGATCGCTTCACTTTGACCGCGCTCCTCTGCACCGATTCCCGGATACGCTCCGGGCGTATCCACCAGGGTCAGCAGCGGCATCTTGAATTTCTCCGCGAGGTCCATCAGGCGCAGCGCCTTGCGATAGCCCTCGGGGCGCGGCATACCGAAGTTACGCTTGATTTTTTCGCGGGTATCGCGGCCTTTCTGCTGTCCAATAACGACGACGGGTTTACCGTCGAGCCGGCCGACGCCGCCGACGATGGGATGGTCATCGGCGTAAGCGCGATCACCGTGTAAAAATTCAAAATCGGTAAACATGCGCTCGATGTAGTCGAGTGAGTATGGCCGATTGGGATGACGCGATAATTGAGAAATCTGCCACGAGGTCAACTTGCCGAAAATCGAGTTGGTCAGTGAATCGGCTTTACGCTCGAGGGTCGTGATTTCACGGCTGATATTGATATCCGAATCATCGGTGACGTAGCGCAGCTCCATTATCTTGGCCTGCAATTCAGCAATCGGTTGTTCGAATTCTAGGAAATTGGGATCCATCAGCAATGGCCGGGGTTATGAAATCTGCCGCTAGTTTAACGATTCGGCATATGGCTGTCATCAACGCATCGCTAGCCCGTGAATCTCGCTAACTTTCAGCGTCTCGCTACGCAAGTGGGTGAGCAATGCGGGCCAGCTTCAGCCGATTGACGCGATGATTGACTCGAGTGCCGCAGCAGGATCGTCATGGCGGGTAATGGGCCTGCCGATGACCAGGTAACTGGCACCGGCGGCCAGCGCCTGCTGCGGGGTGACAATGCGTTGCTGGTCATCACGGCTGGCCCACTCCGGGCGAATCCCCGGCGTCACCAGCAGGGCGCCGCTACCGATACTGCGACGCAGGGCCGTCGCCTCCTGCGCCGAACATACCACGCCATCGAGGCCATTGGCGATTGCGTTGCGTGCCAGTTTATCGACCAGTTGCGGTACCGACCTGTCGATACCGCAATCCTTTAAATCCTGCGACGACAGACTGGTCAGCACCGTCACCGCGATGAGGAAAGGACGTTGCGCCACGATCTCGATCCCCTCGCGCGCCGCCTGCATCATGGCACTGCCGCCGAGCGCATGGACATTCAACATCCATACCCCCAGTTTGGCGGCAACACTGGCGGCTTTTTGCACGGTGTTGGGAATGTCGTGGAATTTAAGGTCGAGAAACACGTCATACCCCGAGTCCACCAGCTGTTCGACCAGCGCCGGGCCGCAGCTGGTAAACAATTCCTTGCCAACCTTCAGGCGACACTGGCTGGGCGATGTCTTGCGGGCAAACTCGAGTGCCTGTTTGCTATCGGCAAAATCGAGCGCGACGATTATTTTCGGGTCATTCATAACTTAACCGGCTTCATTGAGGCCCAGTTGCGACAACTGGGACACAGCCACTGTATGGCATGGCTGTCGTAGCCGCAACGTGAGCAGACGTATTCGATCTTCTTGTCCTGTAATGCCTTCAGAAAGACCGACAGGGTATCCCAGGTTTCTCCCAGTTGTTCGGGGTTTGACTTGAGGAAGCGCAGGGCGAACTCGAAAGCTTCGAAGGACGGTGACTGATGCAGGATGTCCGACAGGAACTGGCGGGCTTTCTCGATTTCATCGTTGCGCGCGTAGTGTTCGAGCAATGCCATCGCGATGCGGGTCGAAGGTTGCAGTCGATATTGCTCCTGCAAAAATTCCTGGTATTGCCGATTTTCATGCGCTGGAAAAATCTGCCGCGCCGGTTCGATGTACAGCGCCATGTAGTCGGGACGCTGGCGCACCAGGCGCGCAAACAGTCGTTTGGCGGTCGATAAATTATCGGTTTTTAAATGCAATCGAACCAGTAACAAGGCGGCGCGCACCGAATCGGCATCGACTTCGAGGGCACGCTCGAGGCTTTTGCGGGCCAGGCGATGGTTACCGGATTCGATCGCTGCCGCGGCGATTTCACAGAGGCACTGGCTATACTCGACGGCGGCTTCGGGCTCCCCCATCTTGTAAAGCTTTTGCGCGCAATCGACCGCTTCTTCCCAGGATTTTTCAGTAATGTATAAATCCAGCAAATGTCGATAAGCCTTCTCGGGATCGGCTTTGAGCTCGATCATTTCGCGGTAGAGTTTTTCCGCCCGGTCCAGCAGGCCCGCCTTTAGATAGTCGGCGGCGAGTTCGGCAATGGCCATGTGGCGTTGTTTGCGCGTCAGGTTGGGGCGCGCCAGCAGGTTCTGGTGTACCCTGATAGCGCGATCGACTTCGCCCTTGGAACGAAACAAATTGCCGAGCGCGATGTGAATTTCGATGGTATCGCGGTTAACTTCGATGAGGTCTGTGAAAATCCGGATCGCATTGTCCGAATCATCGGCCAACAGGTAGTTCAGACCCTTCGCGTAGCGTTCCGAGATATCATCGGAGAGCAACGGGTCAACTTTTTTTCGGAACGGTTGCCAGCGACCCAGCAACCAGCCGCTTAACACGGCGGTAAAAACAAGAACAAATAACCAGATATCCATGATTAGGAAGTTAAGGTCTACCGACGGTTACCGCTGAGAGCAGGAAGGTTTATTTCTGATTGTTGGCTCGATCGCGCAATTCCTTGCCCGGTTTGAAATGCGGGACGTACTTACCGGGTAAATCCACCTTGTCACCGGATTTCGGGTTGCGGCCGGTACGCGGTGGGCGATAGTGCAGGCTGAAGCTGCCAAAGCCGCGAATTTCGATGCGTTGGCCGTTCGACAGAGCACTGCTCATCATTTCAATCAGACTTTTTACCGCCAGCTCCACATCCTTGTAGGCCAGGTGACCCTGGTTTTTCGAAAGATTATCGATCAGGTCCGATTTGGTCATCGATGGTACGAATTCTGTCTCTTTCATTGCGGGTCCGATAGTCAAGTAGGGGTGACGGGAAAATTCCCGTCACCCTCCTGTGGATCAAGAATCCATTTTTTCCTTGAGCAGGTCACCAAAGCTGGTCGTTGCGGCCTTGGCGTCACTGGTTGCGCTGTAATCCTTGAGCGCTTCTTGCTCTTCATCGCTGTCCTTGGCCTTGATCGAAAGGTAAATGCTGCGACCCTTACGATCCATGCCGGTTATCTTGGCTTCGACCCTGTCACCTTCATTCATGAATGAACGCGCATCCTCGACACGGTCGGTGGCCATCTCCGAGGCACGTAACAAGCCCTCGATACCATCTCCGAGATCCAGCACAGCGGCCTTGGCATCAACCGAGATAACGGTGCCGGTCACTATGCTACCTTTAGGCTGGCTCGCGATAAAGCTTGCAAACGGATCTTTTTCGATCTGCTTGATACCCAGTGAGATGCGCTCACGCTCCGGATCGATCGACAATACCATGGCTTCGACTTCCTGTCCCTTCTGGTAATCACGCACCGCATCTTCGCCCGCCTTGTTCCAGGAGAGGTCGGTGAGGTGGATGAGTCCATCGATATTACCTTCGAGACCAATGAAGATACCGAAATCGGTAATCGACTTGATTTTGCCGGAAATGATATCGCCCTTGTTGGCGGTGGTGCCGAACTCTTCCCACGGGTTGGGCTTGCACTGTTTCATGCCCAGTGAAATGCGGCGGCGCTCCTCGTCAATCTCGAGAATAACGACTTCGACTTCATCACCCAGGGTGACCACCTTGTTGGGGTTGACGTTCTTGTTGGTCCAGTCCATTTCAGAAACGTGGACAAGGCCTTCGACGCCGTCTTCGATCTCAACGAAACAACCGTAATCGGTAATATTGCTGACATGACCGAACAGGCGCGTACCTTCCGGATAACGACGCATGAGATTTTCCCAGGGATCGTCGCCCATTTGCTTGAGGCCCAGTGAAACGCGATTCTTGTCGCGATCGAACTTGAGTACCACGACATCGATTTCCTGGCCGATTTCAACCACTTCGGACGGATGCTTGACGCGCTTCCAGGCCATGTCGGTGATGTGCAGCAGACCGTCGATACCGCCGAGGTCGAGGAAAGCACCATAATCGGTGAGGTTCTTGACAATACCGCGCACGCGCTCGCCTTCCTTGAGGGTTTCGAGCAACTTCTCACGTTCTTCGCTGAATTCCTTCTCGACCACGGCACGCCGTGAAACCACGACATTGTTGCGCTTTTGATCGAGCTTGATGATCTTGAATTCGAGTTCCTTTTCTTCGAGGTAGGCAGTGTCGCGCACCGGGCGAACGTCGACCAGCGAGCCCGGCAGAAAGGCGCGGATTTCGCCAATATCGACGGTAAAGCCACCTTTGACCTTGCCGGTGAAGCGACCGGTAACGATTTCGTCGGCCTGTTGTGCTTCTTCGAGGCGAGTCCAGGCGCGAGCGCGCTTGGCTTTTTCGCGCGACAGGCGTGATTCGCCATAGCCGTCTTCGAAGGAATCCAGCGCCACTTCGACGGTGTCGCCGATCTTGACATCGAGTTCACCGTTTTCGTCGTAAAACTGCTCGACGGGAATGACGCCCTCGGACTTAAGGCCCGCATTGACGATAACAACATCGCGGTTGATATCGACGACTTCGCCGGTGATGATTTCACCGACGCGCATGTTCATTTGGGTAATGCTTTGCTCGAACATTTCTGCAAAGTTTTCAGACATGGAATAATCCTAAAAGAGTGTAGTGACAGCCAATCGAAATCAATCAACCATCGGGTTAGTTAAAAAACCCTGGAGACAGTGCATCTACAGGGGCTTACGGGTCGTTCAGCCGTTATTTCTAATGTGGCTCAGCACCAATTCGGTCACCTGTTCAAGGTTCAGCAGGCTCGAATCTACGACCAATGCGTCTTCGGCAGGCAGTAGCGGGGAGGCTTCGCGATTCAGATCGCGCTCGTCTCTTTCGCTCATATCAGCTTGAAGATCGGCGATATTAGCGGATAACCCCATATTTATCAACTGCTTATATCGCCTTTGGGCACGAATTTCGACGCTGGCGCACAAAAAGAACTTAAAACGGGCCTCCGGGAACACCGCTGTGCCCATATCGCGGCCATCGGCAACCAGCCCGGGGGGCTGGCAAAAAGCCCGCTGCACCGCCAGTAAACCGGCGCGCACGCGCCCGTGTCGGGCGACCCGCGAGGCGGCATCACCGGCCTTTTCAGTGCGCAATTCGGCGGATACGTCTTCATTGTCGAGAAACGCGATGGCTAATTCGTCACCCGTTGCAAAACGGATATCGAAGTCATCGAGCAACACCAGCAGCGCCTCTTCATCGTCGAGGTCGATCCCCGTGCGCATTGCCTTGAGGGCCAGCAGGCGGTAAATCGCGCCACTGTCGAGCAGGTGAAAGCCCAGTGCACTGGCCACGTTGAGGGCCAGCGAACCCTTGCCCGAGCCGCCCGGGCCATCGATAGTTACCACGATAACGTCTTGATCATTCACCGTTTTGAATCCTGATACCGGCTTGCCGCGCCAACTCGGCGAAACCGGGAAACGACGTGTTTACATTGGCGCAATCACTGATGTGAATGTCCCCTGCGGCACGCAATGAAGCGACGCTGAAAGCCATCGCGATGCGGTGATCGCCGTGCGAGTCGACTGCACCACCATCGATGCGTCCGCCGGTCACCACGATCCCGTCCTCTTTGACCTCTGTCAAAATGCCCAGCGCGCCCAGTCCATCCGCCATCACCTGGATGCGATCACTCTCCTTGACGCGTAACTCCTCGGCGCCACTGAGCCGGGTGGTACCCCGGGCGCAGGCCGCGGCGACGAACAATACCGGAAACTCATCGATGGCCAGTGGCACCAGTTCCAGCGGAATATCGATACCGCTCAATGGCGCGCTGCGCACGCGGATATCGGCGACCGGTTCGCCACCGATGTCGCGTCGATTGTGCAATTCCAGGCTCGCACCCATCAATTTTAAAATATCGATGACACCGGTGCGCGTCGGGTTGACGCCAACGTGTTGCAGCGTGATATCGCTGCCGCTGGCGATCGATGCGGCCACCATGAAAAAAGCCGCCGAGGAAATATCCGCCGGGACTTCAACGTCACAGGCTGTCAGTTGCTGACCACCGCGCAGACGAATTTCGCCACCGTTGCTGATCACCTCGCAACCGTAGGCACGCAACATACGCTCGCTGTGATCGCGGGTCGGCGCCGGTTCGCGCACCACGGTTTCGCCAGCGGCATACAGACCGGCCAGCAGCAGGCATGACTTGACCTGGGCCGACGCCACCGGCATGTCATATTCGATGGCATGCAAACCCTGGCTCGCCCGCAGCTGTAATGGCGCACGGCCACCGGTTTCGCTCTCGATCGACGCGCCCATGGCCTGCAACGGTTCGATCACGCGCAACATCGGTCGTGATGACAGCGAGCGATCGCCGATCAGGCGCGAATCGAAGCCCTGCCCTGCCAGCAGGCCCAGCAACAGGCGCATCGCAGTGCCCGAGTTGCCCATCTGCAGATCGGCAAGCGGCGCACGCAGCCCATGCAAACCGGCGCCGCTGACGCGCACCCGATCCTGATCGCGTTCGATATCGACACCCATTTGCTGAAA
>JAJDOF010000006.1 GCA_022340305.1 Gammaproteobacteria bacterium | reverse complement strand
CGGCACACTGCGGACGCTGGCCGAAATATCTTAAATTGGCAGCAATCGCAGGTGAGTTCAAATAATCAACGCAACACATTTGCCTGTGCCAGTGCCATTAGGAACTGCTACCATATCGCCGATATTGATCACCCAATTCTTAACATTAGCATTATTAACCGGGAAACCAAATGACCGAAAATAGTCAACGAAGCAACCAATTGACCGTAGCACTCAGCTTGCCGCTAACACCTATCGCAATCGCTTTTACTAACGAACTGCCAGACGGCATTGCGAAATTTGACTCTGTCGTGCCAGCCGGTTGCTCATTTTGGGAGAAAGCCAGCAGCGGCTGCTTTGCGACAACTTCGCAGGACCATCAAAATTGCTCCATCGGCATCCATACCCATAACCTAAGCAATGCGCCCGCTTCTCAGTCCGAAGAATTAAAAACCGCGTTGGAAGCGATGATAGGCCTGGACTATGTGCGAGAATCTGAAATTGCTGAAATTCCGACCATGGAGCAAGCCCATGAATATGTCATTTACGGACCGTTGTCAGATTTTCCACTCGAGCCAAACGCCGTTTTATTATTTGCCGAAGCTCGCCAGGGTTTAACCCTCAGCGAAGCCATATCACGTGTCGACGCTAACCTACCGCCAGCCATGGGTCGGCCTGCCTGTGCTGTCATACCGCAGGTCATCAAACAAAACCAGGCCGCAATGAGCCTCGGTTGCTGCGGTGCCAGAGCCTATTTGAAAAGCCTCACTGACAGCGTAGCGTTATGGGCTTTACCCGGCAGTAAACTGAGTGAGTATTGCGATCAAATAGAAGTACTCGCCAATGCCAACAAAACCCTGACTACTTTACATCGTCAACGCGGCGAGGCTATAAACGCCGGCGAAAGCCCAACGATGACCCAATCGCTCGAAAAATTGATGGGATAAAATTCCCATCAATGAGTTCAACCCAAGCTATACATCGCGTCTTGGGCACAACTCGGAAGCCTGGTTCCCTCTGGCGAGAGTCTGGTTTTCTACATAGGAGACACTGAAAATCGCTGTCTGGGATTCCGAAATCGACCCAAAGCGGCCATTTGAATTCAATATTTGACCGGCTTTCACTCCTCAATTCGACTATCTATTTTCGAGGAGAACCAGGATCTTCGCCATATCTACAATTTGGGTCGATTAGTCGAGTACACCAGGTGATTGTTGTTTTCGTACATGATGTGGATGTAACCCACGGCGTCGACCTGGAGACCGATAGGTGACGTCTTATATTGCCTGACCCCATCGCGAATTGAGTAGGATATAGAAGGCCACGTGATCGTACCACGGATTTGGTTCGTCCAAGTATTATTCTGGCGAGTTGCGTAACGAAGCATCGAATCGTAATTTCCTTCGACGTGAAGATTGGTATTGTCACTGTAGAGCACATGAACTACGCCATTCGAATCTATCGCGATAGCGGATTCGTACCCCACATCGCCGCTATCGTGGATGGTTTCGACTGACCAACTACCGGTGTCATTCACCGCGTAAAGCAGGTTGCTATCAGTCGCATCGTAGCTCACCACGTGCATTGAACCGTTACTATCCACTGCCGCGTCAATGCGTCCGACGAGATCGACATTTTCTAGAATAGGTTCGACTGTCCAGGTACCGGAATCGCGCATCGCGTGATGCAGCACCTTGCTCTCATCGTTGTAGTAAGCTACGTGTACCCTGTCGTTGATCCCGATTGCAATCGCTGCTTCCATTGTAAAGTTCGTGTCTTGACCGATGACTTCGAACTCCCACTGGCCTGAGCGGTTACTCGCATAAACGAGGCTGGACATATTGTCGAAGCTGCCGTAGGCGCTGCGGTAGATGATATGGGCAAAACCCTGATCATCCACTACCACATCATGAATACCCGTAAAGTCGACGGAACTCATGGATACCGGCGAAGACCAGGCACCCGACTCATCGTTTTGATATGAGGGGCCGTAAACGAGATGCTGTACTCCAAAAGCATCAGAGGTGATCGCCGGTCCTGCCAGGTTACCGGGGCCATCTGATATCACCGATGCATTCCAGCTGTCATCGACATGCAGTACGACGTAGCGAAGTTTATTGTCGTAGTAAAGGTCTTCCGGGATATAGCGAGTTGAATCGAAAGCGAAATGCACCCGCCCATGGATATCAACTGCCATTTCGCCACCGCTATAACCCAGCCCTTCTTCGACCAGTAGCCGACGCCATCCTGCCAGGATACAGGTTGACTCACTCGACACCGATTCATTGCCTGCAGCATCATAGGCGACAATGGTGTAGCAGTATTCAGTATTCACAATTGTCTGGTCGTCGAAGTAGCCCGGTGAGGCTATGTCTGCAATCTGTATCTGGTCGCGAAACACCCGGTATCCAGTTGTACCAAACCTGTCGACAGATTCTGTCCAGGCAAGCTCGACCTGATGACCATTACCAGCTTGTGCGTTAACGTCAGGGAGGCCAGGGACCGTGGGCGGTGTCGTATCGATTTCTGTTTCGCAGGTTGAAGCGCTTCTTGGTGAAGACGCTCCATCGTTGTCGACGGCCTGCACCTGGTAACAGTTGCGTATTCCAACAACGGTGTCGGTATCGGTATATTGCGGTGAGTAGACCGTGCCGACCAGTATGTCGTCACGATATACCAGGTAGCTATAAATCCAGCTATCATCGTCAGGGACATCCCAGTTTACGAGTATGCTGCCCTCTTCTGGTTGTGTAACGATAAACCCGCTCGGTGGAAGCGGCGGGCGATTTTCCAGCGTCGTGGTGCAGTCCGTTTTACTTTGACTTCCTAAGCCTACAAACCCGATAATCGGGTCGGGCTCGATCGCACGCACGTAGATGCAAACTCGTTGCCCAGGCTTCAAACCCCCTACTGTAGTATGGGTTAATTCAGTTCCGCCCTGACGATTGTTGTTGACGTAAATCGCGTAACCCTGTTCCTCTTTTTGTGCACTCCAGCTTACGTGCACAGCATATTTCTCGACGCCAGTGATATCGAGCCGAAACGATCCGCTATCGCTACCGCCACTGCCACTGCCACTGCCACAAGCAGTTAGAAAAAAGGAAAGACATAATAATGAGAGAGTTTTATTCATCGAGTCTTTCACCATTCCGCCTCCTAGTAAGTTAAGAGGCTAGCCTAGATAAATAGTTTCGATTTGCAACTAATACTGAAAAGGTGCCAAAATATGTAACCAATGGTGGTATTTATCTATACTTTTCTATCAGGAAGGCCCCTAATTCTCGATATGTATAAGCGAAGAACTGTATTCCCACTAGCGAGGCAAGGTTTACGACACATATCGACTCTTCCCATGCCAGCAATAACCGGTAATCTGTATCGATATACGAAAATAATTCTTGGGTTAAGAATTCTCAGCGACTGAAATTGGCCGTAGGTCGTCTCTCACATTCGTGCTTCAGGAGTCCGCTGTGGGCACTTTGCCGCCGCTGATCCTCTAGTTCTGAGCGTCTGCTATTTCTACTTTATGTAAAGGCGATTTGGGCGATAGCTAACGCTACAGTGAAGCTGAATACTATACGTTTTAATTGGTATAAGTGTTGTAACCCTTTGTTTTAGTATTTCGACTATTTACTTAAATCATCAACTTAACTGGTTAATTCGAATCCGCTCATTGCTCGAATTCTCTAACTACGCAAATTCTCTGGGCACCTGCCCCGAACCCGCCTGCCGTTACCGCGAGGTCAGGCCTTGCAATCTACATCTATGAAACCTGGGCCCCGGCCCTCGTGTTTCTTTCCCAGGGCTGAATCAAGCCACCGACCGCGAGATCGAGGTCGAGTGCGCCTGCGGGGATAACCCAGTCCATCGCGTCGACCGGTTGACTGTGAGCAGCATTGTGGAAATCGCCGATGTTGCGCGCGGCGGGCAGCCGCGGATGCTCGGCAATGGCCTGGCCATCGGGCCGGGTGAAGCGTAATGCTCCGTTGGCGATGCGCTTGACGCCGAAGCCGCCTTCGTGCACCAGGCGGTGGTGATGCCGGCACAGTAAAACAAGGTTGCCGAGTGATGTTTCGCCGCCGTTCACCCAGTGTTTAATGTGATGGGCGTCGACGCTGCGGTTATGGGTGCACCCCGGAAAGCGGCAGCCGTGGTCTCGGGAGCGCAGAGCGCGCTGCATGGCCGGTGGCACCGCGCGGGTTTTACGGCCGATGTCGAGCGGGTTGCCCGCGGCATCCTCGGTTATGCGCAGCAGGCTGCCATCGCAGGCGATGCGGCGCGCGGTGTCCGGCGCGAGGTGCGGCCCGTTGTCGAGTTCGCTGCGGCCGGCGGCATCCGCAGCCAACGTTTCTGCGGTAACGTGGACCACCACCTGATAACGTTCAGCCGATGACTGTGACTCGGGGCCGTGGCGCAGTGTGGTTTCCGCCATCATTATCAGGGCGTCGGCGCGGCGTTGTGCGAACCGATCCTCATTTTCAGACGTTACCGCGGTAACGTCATCCGCTGCTTCGGCACTTGTTGTGTCGTCATCTTTCGGGGTGTATTGCGCGTCCATTGCGGCATTGAGCGCCTGCAGCACGACGGCGCCTGCTTCGACCGGCAGGCGTGCGCGGATGACGAGGCTGCCATCATCGTCGTAGTAATAGTTCAGTTCGCGCTCGGCATGTTGGACCATGGCTTGCTCGCACTCGGCGAGTCGGTCGGATTGACCATCGACACTGCGATACGCGCGCACCAGTTTTTCGACCTGGGCGGCGGTGGCGTGAAAGGCGAGTTCGAGCAGTTCTGCCTCGTTCGCGGAGTCGGCGATGCGGGTCAGTGCTCGCACCTTGGAGAAGCTCAGGCAGCCGCTTTCGAAATTCGCAGATATCGCTGGCAAGTCCTTGAGTGCGTGCGCGACGCGGACTTTTTCGCGTGCCGCGTTCAGGCTGATGCCGCAGCGCCAGTTGAGCCAGTGGGCGCAGGACTGGAGGCCCCAGGCGCCCCAGGGTTCTTCGTCATCCAGCCTGGCGATGAGTTGCAGCAGGCGGTAACTGGCGGCGTTGATTTGTGCGCACAGATTGGTGATCTCGCCTTCGAGTGCATCGGCGCGGGTTAGTGAATCGGCTTGTTGGCTGGTCGCGAAAACGTCCGTGGCGGGCTTGCACATGGTCAACTTCCGTGTTGTTTGTGATTGTCGAATTATACCAGAATAATCAATTAAAACAGATGGTTAAATTGTAAAATCCTTGTGTATATGCGTTTTCCGATCATTCTTGATGCGGAAATCCAACTACTCGATTAGAGGGGCGGAAAAAATCGATTGTCGCAATTACTCAGGCGTTCGCAACGCGCGGGAAAACCAACGGGAATTCCTTGGCGATCATGGGATCGCCCGGCTGCAGGCGTGCTTCGAGCCCTGGAAACGGTGGCGAGATTTCACCCGAACGTTCAGCGTATTTCGTGTCATCACCGAGCCAGCGCGCGGCAAAGCCTCGCCGGCGATGATTCGACAGGTTTGCTGGTGCGCCGTGAATGGTGAGAAAGTGAAATGCAATCGCATCGCCGGGCTTCAGGGACCAGCTGCGGATATCGTAGCGATCGCGGTTGGCATCGATGTCCGGCATCGATTCGAGCTGCGCATCGTCATGATCGTAATCGATTCCGCTAAATTTGCGCGGCAGGAACCAGCGTCCCCAATCCTGTGAACCGGCGATGAACTGCGGACAGGTTTCGATGTCGACCGGATCGAGCGGGATCCACAGACTACAGACCTGGCGTCCGTCAACACAGTAGTAAGGCTGGTCGTGGTGCCATGGGGTGATCTTGTTGGTGCCCGGCTCCTTCACCAGCACGTGCTCATGGAAGATACGCACCTGGTCTGACTGCATCAGCTGGGCGGCAATGGCGGGCGCCGGTGAGTCGAACATGAACTGGCGATACTCGCGAATTCGCGACCAGTTGCAGTAATCACCGAAAAATCGTCCAGCCTGGCCGTCGTCGAGATAGTCACGTGCAAACGGGCCCGGATTAGCTATATTACTATCAACACCAACACGCAATGTTTCGATCCAGTCGTCAAATACGCCTTGCAGTAAGACTACGCCGTCGCGCTGAAAGGTTTCGATTTGCTGGTGGTGGAGAAGCGGCATCGTCGGTCTAGTTGCCCTCGATAATGCAGAGATCGCGCTCGGCCGATGCCTTTGCGAACGTGAGCGCCTGCTGGTAGCCCGCTGAATGATAGCAACGTTCGGCATCTTCGACACTGGCGAAGCGCACGATGACATTGCGTTCGCGTTGCTTGCCTTCGAGCCAGATGGTACGGGTGCCACGGGCCAGGAATTCACCGCCGTGGGCTGCAATCGCGGCGGTGGCGAGTTTTGCGTATTCGCCGTAAACTTCCGGGTCGCTTACCGCGACGTGGGCAATCCAGTAACCGGCCATGGTTGTGTCCTCGAGCAAATATAGAGGTGTCAATATTAGTGGCGATGGGGCATTAAGTGAATCGATTTTTGGCGAGGGAAACGTGACACAGAAAGACAGTAATCGACTTGAAATTGACCAGTTGACGGCTGCCCGCCGGCAACACGGCCTGACTCGGATAGCCAGTTGCGAGCACCTGTTGGAGCGTATCGACGATGCGCGCATCAACTGCAATGCCTGCATTGGCGATGACGCTAACCCGCTGCTAACGATGGCCGAGCGGCTTGCGACCGGGCGGTCCCAGGCATGAATCAGGAGAAAATCAAACAGGATCTCAACAGGCTGGCCCAGCTCGATGCCGATCTTGAACGTGGACTCGAAGTGGTGCGCTATCCTAAACCACGAATTCGCGAGCAAGGTTTTGCCACCCTGGTATCGACTATCGTGGCGCAGCAAATATCCACTGGGGCGGCTGCGGCGATCATGGACAGAGTGCGCGCCCTGTTACCGAAGATGGAATCCACGGAAGTGCTGCAACTGCCACCGGGCGCGCTGCGCCGGGCTGGCCTTTCGCAGCGCAAAGTCGAGTATGTCGAAGGTCTGGCGCAGGCGATGGCAGAGGGCAGTTTCGATCCCTCGCAACTTGCTGCGATGGACGATTCAATGGCGATCAAGGCGATCACCTCGCTGCGCGGCTTTGGCGCCTGGAGTGCCGAGATCTACCTGATGTTTTCGCTGCAGCGAAGCGATATTTTCCCGGCTGGCGACCTCGCGTTGCGCATCGCCTTGCAGAAGTTGAAAGGCATCGACACGGCGCTGGACGAAAAGCAGGCGCGTGATCTGGTTGCCGCCTGGTCGCCCTACCGCAGTGCCGGTAGCTTGTTTCTGTGGCATTACTACCGCGGCGCACCGACCTGAGGCTGGCAGTGAGCCGTCTGTTGCGCTTTATCCCGCCAGTGCGCACAAAACAACGCTTGCTGCGTTCCGGGCCAGAATCTATATTCACGCCCTATGAATAGGCTAATCGATCTCGACCGTTATCCCCTGCATCAGCTCGAAAGCGACGCCGCACGCCAATTGCGACAACAATGCATCGATGACCTCGAACACAGGGGCATGTTTACCCTCAAGGGTTTTCTGCGGCCCGGGGCAATCGATGGCATGCTGCCGAATCTGCTGCAACGCATCGAACACGAATCCTTCACCCATGAGCGGGAACACAATATTTACTTCGACGACAAACTCGAAGGTTTGCCCTGCGATCATCCTGCGCTTGCGCGCGTCAAAACCGTCAATCACACGCTCTGCGGCGATCAACTCGACGAACCGTTGCGCCGGGTATACCACTGGTCCGGGCTGATCGATTTTCTCGCGCGGGTGATGGGCAAGGCGGCGCTTTACCCGATGGATGATCCACTGGCATGCGCCAACGTCCTGGGCTACTTCGAGGGTGAAGGTCTGAACTGGCACTTCGACCGATCCGAGTTCACCACCACGTTGCTGTTGCAGGCAGCCCGGGAGGGTGGCGAGTTTCAGTATCGCCACGAATTGCGCAGCGATGACGATCCCAACTACGACGGTATTGCCCGCTTGCTGCGCGGCGAAGATAACGAGGTCGCGACCCTGCGTCTCGGTGCCGGCGATCTCAACGTGTTCAAGGGCAAGAACACCGCACATCGGGTGACGCCTCCGATCGGCGAGCTGGCGCGCGTGGTGACCGTATTTTCCTACTACGAGACACCCGGGCGAATGTTTTCAGACGAGGAAAACCTGGGGTTTTACGGACGTACCGTCAGCTGACCGGCCGCCAGTTCGGCCGACGTTTTAGCGAATGTCCGGCTGCCCATTCTGTGAAGGTTGTTCACACGAGCTAAATGGTCGCGGCTTGCATACCAGGTCGGGTGAAGCGATGAAAGCGTAAACTCAGCAGACAGGCAGCTACCGCCAGGCCCGCTGCGAGCCCCCACCACAGACCGGCGCCGCCCATGTCGAAGTAAAACGCCAGGATCGAACCGCCGCCGATACCGAGCACCCAGTAGCCGAAGCCGGCGATCCACAAGGGCACGAAGTTATCTTTCATGCCGCGCAACGCACGCGCCGCGGCCGCCTGCAGGGCATCGAATATCATGAACAGCGCGCCAATCTGCAGGAAATGGGTGGCAAGCGTGGATACTCGTTCAAAGCCCGGATCCTGCCGGGCGATAAAGATGTGAATGATTTCCGCGGAAAAAGCGAGCGGTATCACCACCAGCGTTGCCGTGATCGCTATCACCAGGCCCATGCCGAGAAAGCCTGCGCGGCGCGCGGCGGGCACACTGTTGCGGCCGACGGCGTGGGCGACCCGGATCATGGTGGCTTCGGCGAGGCCGAAAGCGATGACGAAGGGGATGCCGATCCAGGCGGTGGTGATCTGGTAGGCGGCGAGCGTCTTGGCGCCGATGACACCGGAAAGTATCGCGCTCACCGTGAACAGGCCCGCTTCGAGAAAGGCGAGGCCGGCGACGGGCAGGCCCAGCCACAGAATTTCGCTGCACAGCGGCCAGTGTATGCGCCATTTCTCAAGAAACACGCCGTAGCCGCGAAACATAGGCTTGCGGTATACGTGCAAGATCAATGCGAGAAACATGAACCATGAAACGAGGGTCATTGATAACCCGGCGCCGAACAGGCCCTGCGGCGCGAGGCCGAGGCCACCGTGAACCAGCCACACGGTCAGCGCGTAATTGAGCGCCACGGCGACGATGCTGATGATCAGGATCGACACGGTCTGCGACAGCACGGCGACGAAATTGCGTAACACCCCGAACCACAGCACCGGCAGCACTGCTCCACTCAATCCTCTTAGATAGCCCTGGGCTAGCTCTACCACTTTCGGGTCCTGGTTGGTGAGCATCAGGGCCAGGTCCAGGTTCCAGATGGCCACCATGGTCGGCAGGCCGAGCCCGGTGGCGACAATCAGCCCCTGGCGTACCGCATCGCCAACGTCCTGATTGCGACCGGCGCCGAAGGCCTGGGCCGACAGTACCCCGACCACCGACAGCAATGCCAGGAACACGATCAGAAATTCGAAGGACAGATCGCCGGCGATGCCGACCGCGGCCAGCGAATGGTAGCCCAGCTTGCCGACTACCATCTTGGTGGTCAGGAACATCGCAAATTCGGAGAGATAGGCGACCGACAGTGGAAAGGCGATGATGGCGAACTGGCGGAGTTCGTCCTTGAGTTTGATGTTTTCTGGAAGCATGGGAGTCTATTGGCTGTTGGCGTTAATGTAAGCGATTCCTGCGATCAACGATAGTCAAACGCGCACTTCCGGGCCCCAGCCAGGCGCCATAGCAGGGCTTTCGAATCCATTAAACTTTGACTTTGACCCGTGCGATTATGATAATGGCCTGTGATAATAAAGATATGGGCAGCATCGCCGACGCCGAAATGCGCTGCTGTAGACTAAAACAATAATCGGCACAACTACACTCGAAGGAGATAATCATGAAAGTATTAGGCAAACTTGCCTTTGCATCGCTATTGGCGATGTCGATGGGCAGTAGCGCATTCGCGGCCCAGCAGTTCGTATCAATCGGTACCGGTGGTGTCACTGGTGTTTACTACCCCACTGGTGGCGCTATCTGTCGCCTGGTCAACAAGGATCGCAAGGAGCACGGTATTCGCTGCTCGGCCGAGTCGACCGGTGGCTCGATTTATAATATCAACACTATCCGCAGCGGCGAGCTGGAATTCGGCGTGGCGCAGTCAGACTGGCAGTACCATGCTTATAACGGTACTTCGAGTTTCGCCGAAGCGGGACCTTACTCAAAACTGCGCGCGGTGTTTTCGGTTCATCCCGAGCCGGTTACCATCATCGCCAGCGACGGTTCTGGCATCAAGAACATCAGCGACGTGAAAGGCAAGCGCATGAACATCGGTAACGCGGGTTCCGGCACGCGTGGCACCTGGGAAGTCATCGAGGAAGCCATGGGCTGGAAGCGCAGCGATCTCAAACTGGCGGCCGAAATGAAATCGGCGGAAACCGGTCAGGCGGTCTGCGATGGCAAGATCGACGCTTACTTCTGGCTCGTGGGCCATCCCTCGGCACTCACCCAGGAATCGCTGGCTACCTGTGATGCGCACCTGGTGAACGCCACCGGGCCCGCCATCGACAAGCTGGTCAAGGATAATTCGTTCTACCGCTACGCGGTCATTCCGGCCGGCATGTACAACAACAAGGAAGATATCAAAACCTTCGGTGTGGCAGCCACGTTTGTCAGCAGCTCCGATGTTTCCGAGAAAGTGGTCTACACCATCGTCAAGGCGGTGTTCGAAAACTTTGATGATTTCAAGAAGTTGCATCCTGCCTTCGCCAATCTCACCGAAAAGGAAATGATTACCGACGCCATATCCGCACCGCTGCACGATGGCGCGGTCAAGTACTACAAGGAAAGAGGCTGGATGTAAATTCTGCCTGATACAGGACAGACGGGTCGCAGCCTGCGACCCGTTTGCTCGTAAATTCAATACTAATAAAAAATATTACTATAAAAAATATTACTGGGGAGAGAGCAGATGTCGGCCCGAAGCGAAAGCGACAGTTCACAACCGGATTTTGTAGCAGCGGTTGATACCGGGGCGCGCAGCCCGACCGGCTGGGAGGGCAAATTTGTTGCCTATACCGCCCTCACCTGGGCGCTTTTCCAGTTGTACATCGCCTCCAACCTGCCATTCTGGCTCAGCGACGTGACCGGCATCAGCATGGTCGTGACCAACTCGGACGCGCGTCTGCTCCATCTTGCCTTCGGCCTGTTCCTGGCGGCGCTGGCCTTCCCGTTGTTCAAATCGAGCGCCAAGGACAGGATTCCCTGGTACGACTGGTTGCTGGGCGCGATCGGTGTAGCCACCTGTTTGTACATTGTCGTATTGCGTAACGAAATCGCGTTGCGCGCCGGGCTGCCGACCCAGGGCGACCTGATCGCCTCGACCATCGGCATGATCATTCTCGGCATCACGGTTTACCGGGCACTGGGACTACCATTGTTGATCGTCGCCAGCGTGTTCGTGGCCTACGTGTTTTTCGGCAATTCGCCTAATCTGCCCGAAGCGATTCAGTGGAAGGGCGCATCTTTCGGCAAGGCCATGTGGCATTTCTGGATGCAGAGCGAAGGCGTGTTCGGTGTTGCGCTCGGCGTGTCGGCGTCGCTGATCTTCCTGTTCGTGCTGTTCGGTTCGATTCTCGAAAAAGCCGGCGCCGGTAACTATTTCATCAAGATCGCTTTTGCCCTGCTCGGCCATCTGCGCGGCGGTCCGGCCAAGGCCGCGGTCGTTGCCTCGGCGCTGTCCGGGCTCTATTCGGGCTCGTCGATCGCCAACGTGGTGACCACCGGTACCTTCACCATCCCGTTGATGAAGCGCACCGGCTTCTCCGCGGAAAAGGCCGGCGCGGTCGAAGTGGCCTCGTCCACCAACGGGCAGTTGACGCCGCCAGTGATGGGTGCGGCCGCCTTTCTGATCGCCGAGTTCACCGGCATCAGCTATACCGAAATACTCAAGCACGCGCTGGTGCCGGCGCTGGTTTCCTATATCGCGCTGGTTTATATCGTCCACCTGGAAGCCTGCAAGATGAACCTGAAGGGGTTACCCAAGCTGCCCTCGAACAAGTCTTTATCCGCGAAGGTAATCGGTTTCCTGAGCGGGTTTATCGGCATCAGCTTGCTCGGCATCGCGGTCTACTATGGCCTCGGCTGGGTCAAGGTGGCGATCCCCGACTACGCTTTCACCGTGGTCGCGGTGGGTTGTGCCGGCATGTACCTGTACTTGTTGTGGCTGGCTTCGAAACAACCCGACCTGGTGGTAGACCCGCCCGATGCGCCGATCACCGAGCTGCCCCACGCCGGTACCGTGGCGATTACCGGGCTTTACTATATCCTGCCGATCGTGATCCTGATCTGGTGCATCATCATCGAGCGCCTGTCGCCGGCCCTGTCAGCCTTCTGGGCGACCATCGCGATGATTATCGTGATCCTCACCCAGGACCCGCTCAAGGCCTATTTCCGCAAGACCGGTAACTACGCGGCAGCCTTCAAGGTTGGTTTCGGCCACTGGGTCGAGGGCATGATCGCGGGTTCGCGCAACATGATCAGTATCGCCGTCGCCACCGGCGCCGCGGGTATCATCGTCGGCACCATTTCGCTCACCGGTGCACACCAGGTGGTCGGCGAGTTCGTCGAGTTCCTCTCCGGCGGCAGCCTGATCTTCATGCTGATCCTGGTCGCGCTGATGAGCCTGATCCTCGGCATGGGCCTGCCGACCACGGCGAATTATATCGTGGTGTCGTCGCTGATGGCGCCGGTCATCCTGACGCTGGGGGCAAAGAGCGGCCTGATCGTGCCGTTGATCGCGGTGCACCTGTTCGTGTTTTACTTCGGCATCCTCGCGGACGATACGCCGCCGGTCGGCCTCGCCGCGTTTGCTGCCGCCGCAATCTCGGGCGGCGATCCGATCAAGACCGGCCTGCAGGGTTTCGCTTACGATATCCGCACCGCGTTGCTGCCGTTCCTGTTCATCTTCAACACCGAGCTGCTGCTGATCAACGTGGGGGTCGTAAAAGCCTTTTTCGTCTTTGCGGTGGCGGTGGTGGCGATGATGCTGTTCGCCTCGGCGACGCAGGGATACATGTTTACCAAAAATCGAATGTACGAGTCGGCGTTGCTGTTACTGATCGCGTTTACGCTGTTCCGGCCGGGTTACTGGCTCGATATCGTGTCGCCGCCTTACATCGTCCATAAGCCCGATGTCGTCTACGAAGTGGTGAAAGAAACCACGCCGGGAGGAACGCTCACCTTTATTGTCAGCGGGCCGGATTTCGATACCGGCAAAATCGAGACCACGACGATACTGGTTAACCTGGCCGATACCGGCGAAGCGGCGGAGCGGCTGAGGGCTGCGGGATTATCCGTCACCGTGGCCGACGGCAAGGCGCTCATCGAAGAACCCTTTCCGGGGACCCCGTTCTTTGAAACCCTCGGTAAGGCTTTCGACTACTACTCCGATGAACCGGTTGTGATTGCCGAGGTATGGACACCGTCGGAGCGCATCTACAAGGAAGTGTTCTATATTCCGGCGCTACTGCTGCTGGCGATTATTATCGTCATGCAACGGCGACGTATGCACGCGGAGAAGCGGCTGGAAGTCGAGGCTGCTGCCTGAGTAAGCGCCTCGCCGTGATGATTCGGGGATGACGGCAATGTCCCCGGCTATCGTCGCGCTGGTACTGCTGGCTGCGCTGTTGCACGCCAGCTGGAACGCGATGGCCAAGTCCGGGGGCTCGCCTCAATACAGCATCGCCTCGTACCGGTTGATCAGCGCGCTGTGCTGTTTGCCGCTATTGTTTTATTTCCCGATCCCGCTGGCCGCCAGCTGGTCGATGCTGCTGGCGTCGACCGTCATCCATACCTTTTATTACCTGACCCTGACGAAATCTTACCGCGCTGGCGATTTGTCGCAGGTGTATCCATTGTTTCGTGGCCTGGCGCCGGTGTTGGTGGTGCTCGGTGCGGCGCTGTTCGCGGGCGAATTCCTGCCACCTGGCGCGATGCTCGGTATCGGGCTGGTCAGTGCCGGTTTGATCAGTATTACTTTTGCCGGTGGCGCCATTGGCAAGATACCGCCGCTGGCGTTGCGCTGGGGCCTGGCCACCTCGGTGTTAATCGCGGCCTACACCGTGACCGACGGTATGGGTGTGCGCGCTGCGGGTAATCCGTTCAGCTACATCCTGTGGTTGTTCGTGCTCGAACCCTTACCCATCGGCCTCTGGTTGTTGGCCAGAGATCGCTCCGGCTGGTTTTCCTACATGCGCGCCAAGCCGGGTAAAATCTGTGTCGGAGCGCTGGCGGCAGCCGGTGCCTACTCGATGGTCATTTACGCCATGGGGGTCGCACCCATGGCGATGGTTTCGTCATTGCGTGAAACCAGTGTTATATTTGCCGCCCTGATCGGCAGCTTGCTATTCCATGAGCCGTTTGGACGACAGCGCATCATCGCCGCGGCACTGGTATGCTGCGGTGTTGTTTTGATCAAGATTTTAAGCTAATCGAGAGGCTTATCCATGGCATCACTGGTTAAAGATTTTCCGCGCGTCCACCTCGGACACACGCCGACTCCATTGGAGTTGCTGAAAAACATCAGCGCCGAGTTCGGTACCAATGTGTGGATCAAGCGCGACGATTGCACCGGGCTGGCCTTCGGCGGCAACAAGACTCGGCAACTCGATTTCTACATCGGCCAGGCCTTACATGAGGGCGCCGATACCCTGCTGACCACGGGGGCAGTGCAATCCAACCACGTGCGCACCACGGTGGCCGCGGCGCGCAAGCTGGGTCTCGAGGTAGAAGTTCAGCTCGAGCATCGTGTCGACCGTGACCAGCCCGAGTATCATAATTCCGGAAACCCATACCTGGTGCGTTTGATGGGCGCGCGGATAAATTACTACCCGGTTGGGGAAGACGAGGATGGCGCCGACAAGGCGCTGGAAGTGCGTGCCGCCGAACTGGCTGCACAAGGACGTAAACCTTTTGTCATACCCCTGTCGAATGCGCACACGCCCTACGGCGCACTCGGCTATGTCGAGGGCGCCGAGGAGCTCATGGCGCAACTGCAGGCATTGCAGGTTCAACCCGCTCGTTTCATCGTGCCGACCGGGTCGGCGTCTACCCACAGTGGCTTTCTGCTCGGAGTACGCTCCTGTGGCAGCGATATACCCGTGCATGGCGTTTGCGTGCGACGGGATTCGGCCAGCCAGGTTCAGCGGGTCAGCAAGAAACTGAATTCGGTGATTGACGCGATCGGTTGCGCGATCCGTATTCCCGATAGCGACATCATCTGCGACGACAGCCAGTTGGCGCCAGGCTATGGCCAGCCCAGTGACGCTACCGTAGCCGCGATCAAGCACATGGCGCGCAATGAAGGCATATTGCTCGATCCGACTTACTCCGGGAAGACCTTTGCCGCATTACTGGAAATGTTACGCAGTGGTGATTTTGCCGCCGATCAGCACGTGGTGTTCCTGCACACCGGGGGTGCGGTATCGTTGTTTGGTTATCCGGAGCTGGTGGCGGAAGAAGCGCACTGATGGAAGGCCTGGAATGGAATATCGACACGGTTGCCAGCGTCATCGATATCGCGGTGGCGCCGGTTTTTCTGCTCGCCGGAATATCCGGGTTGCTGATGGTATTGACCAATCGACTGGGACGCACCATCGATCGTTCGCGCTCGCTGCAGGCGACCGAAGCCGAGGTGCAATCGGCAATACATAGCCAGACCCTGCGCGTCGAGATGGATAATCTGCTGCGGCGCATGCACCTGGTTTATTTCGCCATCAGCATGGCGGTATTGAGCGCCATCCTGGTTTGCCTGGTGGTGGTCACCCTGTTCCTCGGCAGCCTGATGCAACTCAACGTATCCAGCGTCATCGCCGGCCTGTTCATCGTCTGCATGGTTGTTCTGAGCGTGGCGTTCTGCGCCTTCCTGCTGGAAATCCTGGTCGCCACGCGGGTAGTCCGCGCGACCTTGATGCACGCCGCGTCATTTCGCAACGCAAAGGATGATGCATCGACTGTCGAATGATGATGATGGCGTATTTTCGATAGTTTAATTTTGATCCTGGAACTAAACTGCCCGGGATTTTGTATTTTCAATTCAGCGAATATTATAAGGAGACCTGATAATGTCCAGACCCAAGGTCATAGTTACCCGCCGTTGGCACCCCGATGTAGAAGCCGTTTTGAGTGAGCGCTACGATACCGTACTTAACGTAGACGACCACCCGATGTCGGTTGCAGAACTACAGGATGCGTTGCGTAGCGCCGATGCTGTGCTGCCCACGGTGAGCGACAAGGTCAATGCCGAAGTTCTCTCAGCCACCAATATTCGCGCGAAGATACTCGGCAGTAATGGCGTGGGATTCAATCACATCGATCTCGATGCCGCGAAAGCCGCTGGCCTGACGGTGACCAACACCCCGGAAGTGTTGACCGATTGCACCGCTGACCTGGCGATGACCTTGCTGCTCACGGTAGCGCGGCGCGTCGGTGAAGGTGAGCGCCATTTGCGTAGCGGGGAATGGACCGGCTGGCGCCCGACGCACATGATGGGGACCAGCGTGACCGGCAAAACCCTGGGTCTGATCGGCATGGGTCGTATCGCACGCGCCGTCGCCGCGCGCGCCGCGCACGGCTTCAACATGAAAATCATCTTCCACGACCCGTTTCCACCGAAAGCCGAGGATATTGCGGACCTGAATGCAACCCAGTGTGCCTCGCCCGAGGAAGTGTTTGCGCAGGCCGACTTCGTATCGCTGCATTGTCCGGGCGGCAAGGAAACCTATCACCTGATCAGCACCGCCGCGTTCGCGGCGATGAAACCCGGCGCTTTCCTGATCAATAGCGCGCGCGGTGACGTCATCGATGAAGCTGCGCTGGTAATTGCGCTGAAAAATGGTGAAATTGCCGGTGCCGGGCTCGACGTTTTTGAAAAGGAACCTGCAGTATCTGCCGATTTGCTGACCATGGAAAACGTGGTGCTATTGCCGCACCTGGGCAGTGCTACGATGGAGACGCGCAAGGCAATGGGCATGCGTGTAGTCGAAAATATCGATGCCTTCTTTGCCGGCGAAACCCCGCGCGACAAGCTGGTCTAAC
>JAJDOF010000140.1 GCA_022340305.1 Gammaproteobacteria bacterium | reverse complement strand
CCCGAAGACGTCGGCCAACTCGCCGTGTTTCTGGCGAGCGAGGCGTCGCGTTTTGTCACCGGACAGGTAATTGTGATCGACGGCGGGCGTACCAGTAAACTACCATTGCCATTTTGAGTATTACCAACTTGAGAGAACAATCCCTATGACGACAGCTGTCGATAAACTGGTACAGGGTTATCGCACTTACCGGGACGGATCCTTCGAGAACAGCCGTTCCCTGATCGAGGATCTGGTCGAGCGCGGTCAACGCCCCGAGGTGGCCGTCATCGCCTGCTCGGATTCGCGCGTCGATCCTGCCATCCTGTTCCAGGCGGATCCCGGCGATCTGTTCGTGGTGCGTAACGTCGCCAACCTGGTGCCGCCGATGGAAGAGGAAGGCACCTATCACGGCACCAGTGCCGCACTCGAATTCGCGGTCCTCGGGCTGGGAGTAAAACACCTGGTGGTGCTCGGCCATGCGCACTGTGGCGGAATAAAACTGATGATGGACACGCAACCCGGCACCAGCAGCTTCAAGTATGTTTCACCCTGGGTATCCATGCTGGCTGCCGCTCATCGCCGCGTGCTCGCGACCATGGGCCAGGCCGATGATAAGGAACGTACCCAGGCCTGTGAACAGAATGCGGTTCTGGTTTCACTGGAAAACCTGACCACCTTCAGCTGGGTACGCGAACGCGTCGAGTCCGGAGACTTACAGTTGCACGGATGGTATGTCGACATCGCCTTGCCGGAACTTTCCGCCTACGACTGGGAATCCGGCAAGTTCAAGCCTTTTGGCTGACGAGCGGCAACTTCGATCCGTAAATCTGGCGATACTGTCGCGGCAGGCGCAGATCTCCATTTCCCGCAGCCGGCTAAATACCGCGCAATTTGGACGGACTCAAGGTTGACGGCAATATAGCGGGCAGTCAGAATGCTGGACCAGTCCACACAAAGGTTGCCCGGGACTCCCACGGATCATCCCGGAGCGCAGCGTTCAGGTGAATCATGAGCAATGTATTTCCGCGTAACTGTAAGGCTACTCTTCCACTCGCCGTGCAGGGCGATGGCGTCTACATCGTCGACAGCACCGGCAAACGCTATCTCGATGCCTCCGGCGGCGCCGCGGTGTCCTGCCTCGGGCATAGCAATACCCGCGTCATCGAAGCCATCAAGTCTCAGCTGGACAGGTTAGCGTTCGCGCATACCGGTTTCTTCAGCAGCGTGCCGGCGGAGGCCCTCGCCGAATTACTGATCAATAAGGCACCCGGCGCACTCGATCGGGTTTATGTGGTCTCCGGTGGCTCGGAAGCCGTCGAGGCCGCGATCAAACTGGCGCGCCAATACTGCATCGAAATCGGTCAGCCCTCGCGCCATCGCGTGATTGCGCGACAGCAGTCTTACCACGGCAATACCCTGGGTGCACTGGCCGCCGGCGGCAACATGTGGCGGCGCGAACCGTTCGCGCCCCTGATGATCGATACTACCCACATCTCACCCTGTTACGCTTATCGCGGCCAACAGGATGGTGAGTCCGAATTCGATTACGGCCAGCGCGTTGCCAACGAACTCGAAACCGAGATCCTGCGCCTCGGAGCCGATCAGGTGATGGCGTTCATCGCCGAACCGGTAGTCGGCGCGACGCTCGGCGCGGTGCCCCCGGTAGACGGCTACTACAAACGCATTCGTGAAATCTGCGATCAGTACGGTGTGTTGTTGATTCTCGATGAAGTCATGTGCGGTATGGGACGAACCGGTAGCCTGTTCGCCTGCGAGCAGGACGGCATTGCCCCGGACATCATGACGATTGCCAAGGGGCTCGGCGCCGGTTACCAGGCCATCGGCGCAATGCTGTGTACCGATACCATTTACCGGGCGCTCGAGCAGGGGAGCGGCTTCTTCCAGCACGGGCATACCTACATCGGCCATCCCGCGGCCTGCGCCGGTGCACTTGCAGTCGTATCCGAGATCATCGAAGAAAACCTGGTGGAACGGGTACAGCAACGCGGTGGACAACTGCGCGCGGCGCTGCAAGATCGCTTTGGCGAGCATCCCAATATCGGCGATATTCGCGGCCGTGGCCTGTTCATCGGCCTCGAATTCGTCCGCGATCGCGATGACAAAACGCCGTTCTCGCCCCAACAGGGGATGAACAAGAAATTTAAACAGGTGGCGTTTGACACTGGCCTGATCTGCTACCCGATGGGTGGCACCATCGATGGCCGCCAGGGCGATCACGTGTTGCTGGCGCCACCGTTTATTATCGAAGATAGTCACATCGCGGAAATCGTCGACAAACTCGAGCAGGCGCTCAGCACCACGCTCGCCGCCATTTGATGCGCGACGTCGTCATCATGGTGGCGCCGAACGGTGCCCGCAAGACCAAACGTGATCACACGGCGCTACCGGTTTCAATAGTCGATACGGTAAGTGAAGCGGCCGCGTGCCATGCCGCAGGTGCCTCGGCGCTGCACGCACATGTGCGTGGCGCCAGCGATGAACACGTCCTCGACATCGGGCTATATCGAGAGTTACTGCGGGAGATGGCGACAGCGGTACCGCAGATGCTGGTGCAGGTGACCTCCGAGGCCGTCGGCATTTACACCCCGGCGCAGCAGGTCGACTGTATCAAGGCGCTTAAACCGCAAATGGCCAGCATGGCGCTACGCGAAATCAGTTCAGATTTTAGCGAACCTGAATACGCTAAACAGTTTTTCCAGTGGAGCCTGGAGAACGATGTCCACATCCAGCACATCCTCTATTCGGCAGAAGAATTGCAGCGCTTTATGGACTATCGCGACAGCGGTGTGATACCCGCCAGCCACCGTTGCGTGCTGTTCGTACTCGGTCGTTACCGGGTCGATTTCCAGTCCCGCGTGGCGGACCTGGATCCCTTCCTGCAACATAACCTCGACCAACTCGACTGGTTCGTCTGCGCCTTCGGTCACCTGGAACAACAGTGCGTGCTGGCCGCTATCGAAGCCGGCGGGCACGCGCGAATTGGATTTGAAAACAATCTTTACCTGGCAAACGGCGACCTTGCTGACAACACGGCTGCGTTGGTAACGAGCCTGGTCGGGACATTAGCACAGCGCGATTGCAGAGCCGCCTCTTGCGAGCGGGCGCGTCAGCTACTCGGGGTACGCAGCGCGTAGACCAGTAGCGCGGTTGCCAGCAGGCAAAACGTAGCCAACAGCAGCAATATTACCGTAAACGAAATACCCCATTGAAGCAGCCCACCCACCAGTGCCGGGCCAAGTGCCGACGCAAACACCATGATGGCATTGGTCAGCGACTTGATCGCTCCGAGGTGCTTTGGGCCATAAAGCTCGGCCCACAAGGCACTCAAGCCAGTAAAATACAGACCCGAACTGATACCCATCAACAACATGTAAGGCCACACCATGAAGTGGTGGTCAGACAGGTTAATCACCACCAGCGCTAACGCCAACGGCAGCAGGAACAACGGTACCACGCGCCGTGCGCCGAAACGATCGATCAATAGCCCCGAGTAAATCGTGGTCGCCACCGACACCAGCGAATACAACCAGTAGTTACCGGTTAGCCATAAACTGCTCCAGTTTTTAGCAGCAGCGATTTCAGCTGGAAAAAAGAACAATGATGTGCCGATCATCGACGGCGCGATCATCGCCGGTAATATCAGATAGAAACGCGCCTCCGCCAACATTGCGCGACGCGTGTAATCGGAGTTACCCTGGTCTGCGGCGGCCCGCTGGGCAAGTGCGTCGACGTGCAAGCTATGACGCTGACGATGCCCTTTCAATAGCCACAACGCTGCGGCAATCGACACCAGCACAACCACAGCCATAATATAAAACGTGCCTCGCCAACCCAGCACGGTAGCACCATATAGACCGGCCACCGGCAACAACGCTTCACCAACAGCAAATCCTATCGCCGCCAGGGCAATCGCCTTGCCGCGATCGACGTCGTGATAACGCGCCATCGAGGTTATCCCTGCATGGCTGCACAGGCCCTGACCGAAATGACGCAGCAGGAATATCGCGACCACCAGCATCAACGGCGACGATACCGAGCCCATCACCAGGCAAGCGCCGGTGAGTCCGAGCATTGCAAGTGTCGTGAACAGGCGCAAATCGATACGGTCGATGAGCGCCCCGCTCCAGTTGATCAGCAGGGCCGAGGCCAAGGTACCGATCATGTAGGTACGCCCCCAGCTGCCCGCATCCAGTGCGAATTCCGCCTGGATGTCGGCACCGAAAACGCCGATGAAATAGGTTTGGCCGGCACTCGACAGAAATGCAAGCAGGAATCCAAACCCAAGGAAGCGGGGATTCGATAGCGCGAAGCGCCAGTAATCGATAAGCATTGACGGTGTGCTGCGCTGGCCCGAAGATCGACACAGTATCAGGAATACCGTTAAAAACCTACGTCCCCGAGGTGCAACCAACGGCGCTTCGAGCGCTGTCGAACGCGTTAGCGAAATATGCACACACACTCGATGTTGCGGCGCAGCATAAATCAGCATAGGATGTGCCGATGAATTCCACTCTCGCGTCCTATAAAACCAGTGAAATTTTGTCCGATGGGCGCAATGTGCACCTGCGTGCGATTCGGCCGAGCGATCGTGAAATGCTGCGCGAACAGTTCCTCAAATTGAGCAAGGCCAGCGTCCGCGATCGCTTTTTCAGCCTGAAGCTCGACCTGACAGCGGATGAACTGACCTATTTTACCGAGGTGGATTTCAACCACCATGTCGCGCTGGTGGCTGAGCTCGAGTCGGGTAGCGAACGAGAACCGGTAGCAGTCGGACGGCTGGTACGCAAATCGGGCGAACCCGATAACGCTGAAATTGCTATTACCGTCGCCGATGCCATGCAGGGCAAGGGAATCGGTAAGATCATGCTGAAGCACCTGATCGACTGTGCGCGCCAGCTCGGAGTGCGTCACATGGATGCCTCGGTGATGGCCGGCAATACGCGCATGATGAAGCTCATTCGCAAATCCGGTCTACCCTACATATCCCGGTTGGAGGACGGCGTTCAGACTATTTCGGTCAACCTCTGCGCCTGAATATTTTCAGCGCGCAGTTCCTGCCAGGTTGCCACCATCTCGCGCCTGCTGCGCGACAAGTTGAACCTGCCCACGATTGTCGCGCTATAACGACGCATGCTCGTTTATGGATGCCAGCGCCAGGCTTCATCGGGAGACCCGCTGGGAGAGGTACGGGTCGCACTGCGCAGGCGCTATTCGACGAGTGTAAGGCCGGCTGTTTCCCTATAATGGTGCTGCTTGAGTCGACGAGATAGCTATGACACGCAAAATTGTTTATCCGGATGCGGATACCACGTCGCTAGAAATACTGCGCGGTGAGCGACTCGCAAAGCTCGAAAACCTGGGCGAAGTTGTCATCTACCCTGACGTGCCAGCCGACGATGAAACCTTTATCGAACGCCTGAGCGGTGCCAGTGCAGCCATTTCAGGCTGGGGCCTGAGCAATCCTGTGCTCGCGGCATTACCCGACCTTGAAGTCATTTCCTTCTCTGGCCTCGGCGCTTCCACCTTTATCGATATCGCCGAGGCCACTCGACGCAACATCACCGTGACCCATACACTGTCCGCCGCATCGACGGTCGCCGAACACTGCCTGGGTTTGATGCTCGATGCTGCACGCAATATCAGCCACCTCGACCGCGATATTCGCAGGGGCAGCTGGAATACCTCCACGCTGGGAATGGACTTGCGCAATACCACCCTGGGTCTGGTCGGCTTCGGACGCATCGCCGCGGCACTGGTGCCAATGGCACAGGCACTCGGCATGAAGGTTATCGCGTGGACACGCAATCCTGACCCACAACGCGCCCGTCGACACGGCATCGAATTTACCGATCTCGATCAATTACTGGCGATGAGCGATGTCGTCTCGCTGCACTTGAGCTCGACGCCACAAACCCACGGGCTGCTGAATGCTGATCGCTTGAGGGCGATCAAACCGGGGGCGCTGTTGATCAATACCGCACGCTCACAGTTGCTCGATGAAGCGGCACTCATAGAGCTGCTGAAATCGGGTCACATTCGCGCCGCCGGTATCGATGTATTCGACGATGAACCGATTGCAGCCGACCACCCTTACATCGGCATGGATAATGTCGTCATGACGCCACACGTCGCCTACAATACGCCCGGCGCACTGCTCGAGATGTACGACACCGTGGTCGATAACCTGGTGGCCTTCTACGCGGGCAACCCGCAGAACGTCGCCTCGAGCTGACCGCGAGGCTTAAAATTTCTTCTGGTTGGGGACGCGGCGCATGCCATCGAAGACCTTCACTTCCCAGGGACGGATCGCCATGATCAGGCTGCAACCGAAGCGCTCGGACAACGGCAGCGATTCGGAATCCGCCTTGAGATCATGGGCATCATCGGCAAGACGTTTTATCTTGCGAATGATTTCAGCATTATCGCTGCGCGAAAACATCCCCGAAACAAAGATCCGAAATTCACCGTCACCGCGAAACGATGAATTGAAAAACTCGGATTGAACGACTTTTTCATAAAACCGCTGAATGGGTCCACCGGGCAACAACTGGAAATTCTTTGAAATCATCAATTTGACGCGATTGCCCGGTTGCAGTTCGATGATCTTCATGCGATCGAGCTTTGCTAACAGGCGTATTCCCTCGGTTTCGGTAATATCGTAGATTTCGATAATCTCCGAGAACTCGAGCTTGTTCATCAGGAAATGCGCCATCATCAGCAACTTCACGTCGGATGCCAGCTCGGTTTCCTGTTCCAGCGTCAACTGGTGGGTCAGGTCGATATTTTTTTCCATCTGGTGAACCAGGTCCGCGACTTCCAGATGCAGCAATTCACAGACCTGCTCCAGGCGCGCTAGCGTAAACGTGTTCTCGGCGAACAATCGCTTGATGCTGGCCTCGGAAAGATCCAGAGCTGTGGCGACCTGCCGATAGGTAACTCCCTGTTTGCGCAATTCCTGCTTGAGGGTATCAACAATCTGCCTGGTCTGCGTCATGGTATTGACCAACACTACCGTAGGTTTCAAGTGTCGATACTATGCGCCAATTAGTTGCATAATACAATCCGAATCAGCAACCTCACCTCCGCTCAATTATCGTCATCTGTGCCCGGACAGACTACCGGACCAGGTGCTCACCAGCAACCGAGAAAGAGTCGATCGTGAACTGGGTGATCTGTACAACGTCGAAGCATCGTTGAAGTATCACGTCAGTCATGCACTGGCCTTCACTATGACCTATACCCGCGGTGGCAAATTCAAGGACAAGATCGACGGCGACCGGGACTTCAATTACTCAGGCCTCGAAGCCAACACCAATTCCGATCAGCAAATTGTGATAATCGCAGCCAGCTACTCGACGCTCGCCGCCTGGCAGCTGCAACCGAGCGGGCTGCCGCTGGAGTTCTCGATCGCATATCGCGAGCGATTCGACGGCGCCGGCCCGAGCAGCGGGCAGGCGAATCCGGTGCTGTATACACGCTGGTTAGTTGCCGGCAAGAAGTTTTTGTTTTAGTGGAATCCTCCCCTGGCGGAGCAACACCATCCCGGGCCAATAATTGGCGCCTAGCGCAGGTAGCCGATCACCGACACGAAATGACAGGTTGAACCGGTCAATACGAAGAAGTGCCAGATGCCGTGCGCATGGTTCAGCCGGTGCATCAGGTCGAGGACGTAAAACACAACTCCACCAGTATAGGCCAGTCCGCCCACGGTCAGCCACCACAGGCCAGGCTCGGGCAACACCGCGCGCAGGCTTGCAAAATCAAAGGCACAGGCCCAGCCCATGCCCAGAAAAATGATCATCTGTCCAAACTTTACCAGCCGTCCGGAGAGGAACACTTCGCTCAGAATTCCCGCCAGCGCAAACATCCAGATAATAGCCAGAATCAGGAAGCCATTGCCGTCACGCAGGCTGACCAGCATGTAGGGGGTATAGGTGCCGGCGATCAACAGGTAAATCGCGACGTGATCGAGCAGTTGAAACAGGTCCTTGAGTTGCGGCGGATGAAAACTGTGGTAAAGCGTCGACATCGTATACAACAACACCAGCGACAGGCCGAACACCGTAAAGCTGGAAATAATCCAGGGGTCGCGCGACTGTATGGCGACGGTTAACAGGGCACCCAGACCAATCAGTGCGAGCACCGCTCCTACCAGATGGCTGATGCTATTGAGTCTTTCGCCGTAATACATGATTGATGATTATTAAAACCGACGGCATTGCCGCCGGCTGAATCAGAAACTTACTCGAAGGCAACCGCAGCATCCTGCAACCACAGCAGCAGGTAGTCGGCAAAGCTACGCCGAATAATCACTTCGAAACCGGTCTCATTGGTCAGCGGCGACAGTGTCATTCCCGCCTTTGCGAGGCGAGTTTGCGCACATTGCCCTGCCTTGAATGCGCGCGGATGCAAATCCAGCGGACAATCGGTCGCCAGTAAAGCCCCGGCGTTGTCACCGGTTATATGCAGTGTGGTCAGGCCACTGGATACATCGACGACCGCACTGAACACGCCGTCCAGCGCCTTGTTGAACCTGGCCTTGAGATCATCCTGCTGCCCCGCTGCGGTCATGATCAACCATTCGTCCGGACCCAGCCAGTAAATACGATAGTCACCGGAGTCGACCACGGTGTTCGGCGCGCTCGGCGGTTCGCAACCGAGTACTTTCAGGCTGGCTGCCAGAAATCCGGTATTGTCGGCACGGCCGCGCAGGTTGATGAATCCCTGGAAAGGCTTTTCCTCGATTCGTGGCGCCGCGCCACGCGGCTCGGCCAGTTTGATCTGGGCCAGCGGGCTTTGCTGCTGAAACAAGTCAGGCATTACACCGCCCTCCTGGCAAGCGGGGTTAGCGGCTGCCCTGCTACCTGCTCGACGCCTGCAAAGACGCTGGTTGAGTTACGCATCTGCTTTGACTCCTTCCTTGTCGTAGAACACCGGCTCGCTGATGACCGCCTCGATCACGCGTCCATTGGCAAGCGGTGCAAATACGGTTTCACCCATACGCTGACGGCCACCCTTGACTAACGCCATCGCGATCGAGTGTCCACAGCAGGCGCTGAAATAACTGGAACTCACATGGCCAACCATGGGGATCGGCAGTGGCGCACCCGGGTCATTGACCAGCTGCGCGCCCTCCGGAATCACGGTTTGCGGATCTTTGGTCAGTAATCCGACCAGATGCTTGCGATCCTTGCGCACCGTATCGGGCCGGACGAGCGAACGCTTGCCGATAAAATCGGTCTTGGTTTTCGATATCGCCCAACTTAAGCCCAGGTCATCCACTGTCACCGAACCGTCGGTATCCTGGCCGACAATGACATAGCCTTTCTCCGCACGCAGCACGTGCATGGTTTCGGTGCCGTAGGGGGTAATATTGTGGAGCTTACCCGCCTGCATCAGCTTTTCCCACATGAAACGGCCGTGGTTCGCCGGCACATTCACCTCAAAGGCGAGTTCGCCCGAGAAACTGATACGATTTACCCGGCATTCGACGTCACCGATGCTGCCGACCCGCGACCCCATGAACGGGAATTGCGCAGCCGCAAAATCGATACCGTCGCAGACCGCCGCCACCACTTCGCGACTTTTCGGTCCAACCACGGCCGCGGTCGCCCAGTGATCGGTCACCGAGGTCAGAAAGACTTCCAGTTCCGGCCACTCGGTTTGCAACCAGCGCTCCATCCACGCCAGCACACCGGCCGCACCGCCAGTGGTGGTATGCATGAAGAAGTGATCCTCGGCGAGGCGAATCGTCACACCATCGTCCATCACCATACCGTCTTCGCGCAGCATGAAACCGTAGCGACCCTGGCCGACCTCGAGCTTGCTCCAGTTGTTGGTGTAAATCATTTCGAGAAATTTTGCAGAATCTGCGCCCCTGACTTCAATCTTGCCAAGCGTCGACGCGTCGAGAATGCCGACACTTTCACGCACCGCGAGGCATTCGCGATTGACCGCATCCTGCAGGCTTTCCCCGTCCTGGGGGTAGTACCACGGCCGTTTCCACTGCCCGACATCTTCGAATCTGGCGCCGTTTTCCTCGTGCCAGCCATGCATCGGCGTCTTGCGCACCGGATCGAACAAACGCTCACCCAGATTCTGGCCGGCCAGGGCGCCAAAGCTGATCGGCGTATAATTCGGGCGATAAGTCGTGGTGCCGGTGGCGGCAATGCTCTGCCCCAGGGTTTGCGCCAGTATACCCATGCCGTTGATGTTGCCGAGCTTGCCCTGATCGGTGCCGAAACCCAAAGCGGTATAGCGTTTGACATGCTCGACCGATTGAAAACCCTCGCGCACCGCGAGCTGGATATCGGCCGCGCCGACATCGTTCTGCATGTCGATGAAGGCCTTGGGACCGCGTCCGACGGCATAGGGGGACGGCAGGTTCCACAATGGCAGGATGGCTTCGCTGTCGACGCGCTCGGCTGCAGGTGCCTTAAGCCTCTTCGCTTTGAAACCGCAGGCTTTCAACGCCGCAGTGCCCGCGGCCGCACCCTCCTTCAAGCATCCGGCAAGGTCCAGCGTGCCGTTGGCGCCACCGGCGGAGAACTGCGCCTGGATGGGCTTTCCGGGTCTGAACATGGCGGCTGTATCATCCCATTCCGGCCTCGCGCCGGATTGGGCATTCAGATGCACCACGGGACTCCAGCCACCGGATACGGCCAACAGGTCACAGGCTATGGACTGCTGGTTGCCGCTCACCGATGTGCCATCCGCGGACAGATGCATCACCTCGATCGAGCGCAGACGCTTACGCCCCGCGGTATCGACGACGATACGGCCATTTTGTACCTGGATGCCCGCACTGCGCACGGTATTTGCTATTTCACTGCTGGAATCGCTGCGCGCATCGATCACTGCCGCGACTTCGACTCCGGCCGCTTTCAGGTCCAGCGCGGTCTGGTAAGCGCTATCGTTGTTGGTGAAGACAACCGCGCGGCGACCGGGTTGCACCGCATAGCGGTTGGTGTAAACCGACACCGCCGAGGCGAGCATGATGCCGGGACGATCGTTGTTGGCGAAAATCAGCGGGCGTTCGGCCGCGCCGCTGGCTAGCACCACCTGATGCGCCCGCACCTGCCACAGTTTTTCGCGGCTAGCGGGCCGCTCGGACAGCGCCAGGTGATCACTGAGACGCTGATTAATCGTCAGAAAATTGTAATCGTGGTAGCCGAATACGGTACTGCGTGGCAACAGAACGACGTCTGCCATGCCTTCCAATTCTTCTATCGCAGTTGCGATCCACTGGCTCGCATCGACACCGTCGATCTGCGCCTGGCTGGCCAGCGTCAGGCCGCCAAATTCGGCTTGCTCGTCCGCCAGGATAACGCGCGCGCCGGCACGTCCAGCCACCAGCGCGGCGCATAAACCCGCGACACCTCCACCGGCGACGAGCAGATCGCAATGGGCATGCGTATGTTCGTAGCGATCGGGATCGGTCTCGCGCGGTGCGACGCCGAGACCCGACGCCTTACGAATGAAGTGCTCGTACTTCAGCCACATCGACTTCGGCCACATGAAGGTCTTGTAGTAAAACCCGGCTGGCATCAGCCGCGCGAACCAGCTGTTGATCGACAATAGATCAAAGTCAACGCTGGGCCAGCAGTTGACACTGCTGGCATCGAGATCCGCATAAAGTTCGACCTGGGTACCACGCGCATTGGGAATGGTACGATTACCCTTTTCCAGCTGGAACAGGGCATTGGGTTCTTCTGATCCGGCACTCATCACGCCGCGTGGACGATGGTATTTCCAGCTGCGCCCGATCAGGTGCACACCGTTGGCTAGCAGCGCCGAGCACAGCGTATCGCCCGCCAGCCCGGTAAAACGCTTGCCGTTGAAAGTGAACTGGATTTCCTGCTCGCGATCGACACGTCCGCCCTGTGCGGTTCTGAATGGCTGACTCATTTTTTCGCCCCGCGTGGCGGGTGCTCGCCAATCTTGTAAGTAGCCGCAATCCGGTAGGTCACGGTATCGCGCTGGGCATTGAAGTAGCGCCGGCAACCGGCCGCGTGCAGCCATTGCTCGCGGTGCATTCCCTTCGGGTTTTTGCGCATGAACAGGTAATCCGCCCACTCCTGATCGCTCAGTTTTCCGGTTTTCTGCGGGCGCGCGATATGCGCTTCGCCGACACAGTTGAATTCGGTCTCGTCGCGTTCACCGCACCAGGGACATTCGATTAAAAACATATCATGGCTCCCTTTAATTAGTGCGCGACGCCAGCGGCGCCGTGTTCGTCGATCAGGAAGCCGCTCACAAAGCGATCCAGCGCGAAGGCCCGGTTGAGTTCATGCGGTTCGCCTTTAGCGAGGTTATGCGCGAACACCCATCCGGAACCCGGAGTCGCCTTGAAACCACCGGTGCCCCAGCCACAGTTGAAGTACAGCCCTTTTACCGGGGTATTGCCGATGATCGGACAGGCATCGGGCGTGGTATCGACGATGCCGCCCCACTGCCGATTCATGCGTACGCGTCGAAACATCGGGAACAATTCGCAGATTGCCGCGATGGTATGCTCGATGGTCGGAAAACTGCCGCGTTGGCCGTAACCGAGGTAATGGTCGATTCCGGCGCCGATGACCAGATCACCCTTGTCCGACTGGCTGATGTAACCGTGTACCGCGTTCGACATGATGACGGTATTGATGATCGGCTTGATCGGTTCGGACACCAGCGCCTGCAGCGGGTGGCTTTCAATCGGCATACGAAATCCAGCCATTTCCGCAAGCACCGAACAATGGCCGGCAACGACTACGCCAACCTTCTTCGCCTTGATCGATCCGCGTGTGGTTTCAACCCCGGTGACGGCACCATTTTCCTGGCGAATCGCGGTAACTTCGCAATTCTGAATGATATCGACCCCGCGCAGGTCCGCACCGCGGGCATAACCCCAGGCGACCGCATCATGGCGCGCTACCCCGCCGCGGGGCTGGAAAGAGGCTCCAAGGATCGGGTAGCGACAGCCCTGGTCGATGTTGATTTCGGGGATCGCCTGCTTGATTTGCTGCGGCGTCACCACGTGACCGTCGATGCCGTTCAGGCGGTTGGCATTGACGCGTCGCTGAATATCACGCATGTCCTGCAGGTTGTGCCCGAGGTTGTAGACGCCGCGCTGGCTGAACATGACGTTGTAATTCAGATCCTGGCTCAGACCTTCCCACAATTTCATCGACTTTTCATAGAGATGAGCGGACTCGTCCCACAGGTAGTTGGAACGCACGATGGTGGTGTTGCGCCCGGTATTACCGCCGCCGATCCAGCCCTTTTCCAGCACCGCAATATTGGTCATACCGTGCTCTTTTGCGAGGTAATAAGCCGTCGCCAGGCCATGGCCACCACCACCGATGATCAGTGCATCGTATTCCTGTTTAGGCTCTGGACTGCGCCATGCGGCGGCCCAGTTCTGGTGATAGCTTATCGCGTTGCGAAGCAGTGAAAAAATCGAGTACTTGCTCATAGCCATGCCGGATTTTTAAGGCGGCTAGCATACCAAGCCTGCCAGTCGCGAGCAAAGCGAAAAGCCCGCAATATAAAGCCACTGGTCGGGGCAAGCTAAGTCGATGGCGCATTTGATGCAAACCAGACCCAGCCCGGCTTGCAAACAGTATCCAGCTGCGAATACCGACACGCTCGCCGTAGCGAGCACATTCGACTAGACTGCGCCCTCCTTCTAATAACATACCGTCCACCTCCGATGCTGATTCATAACGCAACCGCCAGGGCCATGCTGATGATGATCGTCGCGATGCTCGCACTGCCCGGTATCGACGCCATTGCCAAGTGGCTGGTCGGTTCGGTTTCAGCGGGGCAGATAAGCTGGAGTCGTTTCTTCTTCCAGATTATCCTGATGTCGCCATTACTGTTGAAAACCCGTGGTCCGTGGCTGACCCCGGCGCTATGGTTACACGCCGCGCGCGGTGCGATGATTGCATTTGCAACGCTATTCTTTTTTTCCGGCCTCGCCTGGCTACCGATGGCGGATGCGATTGCCATCTTCTTCATCGAGCCACTGCTCGTGACCCTGCTATCGGCACTGTTCTTCGGTGAGGCAATCCATTGGCGCCGTATTTCGGCGATCAGCGTCGGGCTTATCGGTGCATTGATCATCATCCGCCCGACATTCTCCGAGGTGGGTTTCGCGGCTCTCTATCCGGTGGCGGCGGCCTTTTGCTTCTCGTTTTACATCCTGCTGACGCGCAAACTGGTCAGTAACGAGGATCCCATCCGCCTGCAGTTTTTCGCCGGTATCTTCGGCTGCCTGGTGATGAGCCTGGCGTTGGGATATGGCAGCGTCAGCGATGTCGCCATCCTCGCTGCGGTGTGGCCGAGCCAACATGAATGGTTACTGCTCGGGGCCCTGGGCCTGGTAGCGACGATTTGTCACCTGCTGGTAACTTATGCCTACCGGTTAGCCTCCATCGGCATACTCGCACCCTTTCAATACGTCGAAATCATCGGCGCGACCATCCTCGGACTGGTGGTTTTCAATGACTTCCCTGACGCGATGACCTGGCTCGGCATTGCCATCATCGTCGGCTCGGGCCTGTACGTCTTCCATCGCGAATCGCAACTGAACAGCGATACCGCCGAGTAAGCTTCTCACGCGCTACTTCACGGTAACGGTGGCCGCAGCTACGACAACTTGCGGACGCCCCATTCATGCGTTCTAATGAAGGCCGCACAAGTCAAACACAACCAGAAATACCACAGGGGGAACCATGGAAATCGAAACTAAAGCGGTGCACTCAGGCTATAAGCCGGATCCGACCACCAATGCCGTTGCCGTGCCAATCTACCAGACCACGGCCTACGCCTTCAACGACACCCAACACGGTGCCGATTTATTCAATCTGGCGGTACTTGGTAACATCTATACCCGTATCATGAACCCGACCACCGATGTGCTGGAGCAGCGCATTGCCGACATGGAAGGTGGGGTCGCGGCGCTTGGGCTCGCCTCGGGTCAGGCGGCGACGACCTATGCAATCCAGACCATTACCGAGACCGGCGACAACATCATCAGCATGTCGACGCTGTACGGCGGCACCTATAACCTGTTTGCCCACACCTTTCCGCAGCTGGGCATCGAAACCCGCTTCGTCGACCCGGAAAAACTGGATGACATGGCCGCGCTGATCGACGAGCGCACCAAGTGCGTATTCTGCGAATCGATCGGCAACCCGGGTGGCAACATCGTCGATCTGCAGAAGGTCGCCGAGATCGCACATGCGCACGGCATTCCCCTGATCGTCGACAATACGGTCGCCACGCCGATACTGTGCAATCCCTTCGAATGGGGCGCCGATATCATCGTCCACTCGCTCACCAAGTACATCGGCGGGCACGGCACTATCATCGGCGGCATCATCGTCGATTCCAACAAGTTCGACTGGGTCGCCAATAAGAAACGTTTCAAACGCCTCAACGAGCCTGACGTGTCCTATCACGGCGTGGTCTTTACCGAGACCGGTCTGCCACCGTATATCCTGCGCGCACGTGTCGTGCCATTGCGCAACATGGGAGCTGCGCTCGCGCCGATGAACACCTTCCTCGCCCTGCAGGGCCTGGAGACCCTGCCGCTGCGCATGGAGCGGATCTGCGAAAACACACTCGCCGTGGCGCAACACCTGGAAGCACAGGACCAGGTCGAATGGGTGCGCTATGCCGGGCTCGCCAACAGTCCGCAAAAAGCCCGCGCCGACAAGTACATGAAAGGCAAGGCATCCGGGATTCTGACCTTCGGCCTCAAGGGCGGTATCGAGGCCGGCACCAAGTTCATCGATGCGCTGCAGTTGATCACGCGCCTGGTGAATATCGGTGACGCCAAGTCACTGGCCTGTCATCCGGCATCGACCACGCATCGGCAACTCGGGGAAGACGAACTGGCCGCCTCGGGCGTGACGCCGGACCTGGTGCGGCTATCGATCGGTATTGAAAATATTAAAGATATCATTGCCGATATCGATCAGGCGCTGGCCGCGGCGGCTTAGCGCTGCGTTATCGGAGCAGGCCGGACTCGCGCGGTCCGGCCTGCAAGTTTCATGCAACACAGGAAAACACACCAATGCGGTTTTTAATGATGCTCTGCCTGCTCCCCATGCTCTGCAACGCGGCCGAAGATGCTCAATCAGACGCCAATATCTGGAAAGGCGAAGGTGCGCTTGGATTCGCCTCGAGTTCCGGAAACAGCGATACGGAAAATTTGAACGCCAGCCTGAAGATTTCGCGGCAACATTTGCAGTGGAAACACAGCCTTGCACTCGAGGCTATCCGCAATCAAACCGATAACGAGACGAGTGCCGATCGCTGGGCCATCAAGGAGAGATCGGAATACCAGCTGGATGAACAGTCCTATGCCTTTGGCCAGGCGCGTTACGAGGAAGACAAGTTCAGTGGCTTCGACCACCAGGCTTCGCTGGTTCTCGGCCTCGGCTCTCGATTCCTGGAGGACGCCAGGCATCTCCTCGACCTGTCGCTCGGCCTGGGTTATCGCAGCATCAAGAATAGCGAAAGCGGGGACAGCGAAGACAATGGCATCGTGACCTCCGATCTGATCTACGAATATAAGATCAGTGAGTCGGCGACCTTCAGCGAAATCGCCCTGATCGAAGCCGGGGCGGATAATACCTTTATGCAGTCGGAAACAGCGCTGCTAACCAGTATCAACGACAGTCTCTCTTCGAAAATCAGTTACCTGTTGAAACACAATTCCGACGTGCCGTCCGACGTCGAGAAGACCGATACAATCGTCAGCATCTCACTGGTATACGGTTTCTAAAATCAGGGGACAGATTACTCTTGTAACCCCTGTTTATTGCTGCTCTACAGCTGTGTGACTCGCTGCTTTCCCTTCACCGGCTCCATGCCGCTGGGTTCGATACATTGTAGGCAGGCAAAAAAAAGGCAAGTCTCGAAAGACCTGCCCTTTGCCTAAAACGAGGTCTTCGTTTAGACGGCTACGATATTCTCGGCCTGCGGACCTTTTTGACCCTGGGTAAGCGTAAACTCAACTTGTTGGCCTTCCGCGAGCGTTTTGAAACCGGTGCTCGCAATCGCGCTAAAATGGGCAAAGACATCCGGGCCGGATGCCTGCTCGATAAAACCAAAACCCTTTGCTTCGTTGAACCATTTCACGGTTCCTTTGACTGTGTCAGACATATTAATTCCTAAATATAAAATGTTATGGTGCCTTCAAGAGGCTCAATAGCGTAAAAATGAAAGCTGTAACTTAAATACTGCAGGACGATGTAATACGAATAGAACGGCGAAATGTAGGATGTAAACAATAGGCTGGCTTTCTAGCTAGCGCGGAGTCTATAGAGAACACAGGCTAAAGTACAGCTATACCGGATATTTCTTTTCCGCGGGCTGTTTACTTAGATAACTCCCCACTATTTTCCAGCGGTCGCAGGCCGCAATTTCAGCCAATGGCTGGTTGTGGAAACTACTGGCCTATTTCGGCAAACAATCCGTTTACCAGGTCTTTCAGGTCAACCGGGGCCAGTTCAATTTCAAGCCCCCGGCGCCCTGCACTGACATAGATTGTCGAGTGATTTTGAGCGGAAGAATCGATTATGGTCATAAGCCTTTTCCTCTGCCCCAATGGACTGACTCCGCCCAGAACATAACCCGTCGAGCGCTCAACTTCTGCTGGCAGCGCCATTTCCGCCTTCTTCGCGCCTGCGGCTCTGGCGATCAACTTCATGCTCAACATCGACGACACCGGAATTACTCCGACTACCAACTCCCTGGTATTAAGCCTCACAACTAAAGTTTTGAATACCCGGGCCTCGGGCACGCCCATTTTTTCGACAGCTTCCAGGCCGTAGGATTCGCTCGACGAGTCATGTATGTACTCATGAACTTTATGAGGGATTTTGCTTTTTTTAGCTACATTGATTCCCGGTGTCATTACGATCTCTTACGTCTAACGCAGCGCTCGGCGGCACGGCTTTGCCTCGATCTGCTGCAGGCGTTGTCAGATATCATCCGCGCATATCCGCCGAGCTACTGCGCCAGTACCACCGGTGGCCGGTTATCCAGGTCCACGTAGACATCGACGTTGAACACCGGCGACAGCACCTCGCTATCGAGCACCGCGTTGATGGTATCGGTTATCACGATTCCGCCGGCATCCATCAGGCAAAGCCGGTCGCAGTAGCGCGCCGCCAGGCTCAGGTCGTGGATCGCAATCACGACGGCATGCCCTGCCCGCGCATAATCGTGCAGTATCTGCATCACTTCCTGCTGGTAATGGATATCGAGGTTAGCCACCGGTTCGTCGACCAATAAAACCAGGGCTTGATTCGCCAACACGCGGGCGAGCCAGACGCGCGCGCGCTCACCGCCGGACAACTCATTCACATGCCGATTCGCGAACGCAGTGATATTGGCCTGTCGCATCACCTCCCGAATAATCGAC
>JAJDOF010000139.1 GCA_022340305.1 Gammaproteobacteria bacterium | reverse complement strand
AGAACATGACGCGCCAGCTGTATAAACTGGGCATCGACGCAGACCGTAAGTACAGATTTTTGAAGTTGTCGTATACTGCGTTCCTGGCAGGATTGACGGCGAGTACGCTGATGCTGCTGGTGGTAGGCATGTTATTCCATATCCAGGACTTCAACGAGATCATGACCTCATTGCAATCCAGAGCGATGCCTTTTCAATAGACCCACTAGCGAGGCGATCGTAATCGGCTTTGAAATTAGGGGACAGACTTGTAGAGGTCTAATGATTCAGCAAAAACAAACAAACATGAGCAAACATGGGGTCAGGCCTTACAATTGACATCGCTGTTCCGGACGATTATGAAATGTAAGGCCTAATCCCGTTATTCACACGAATTGTGGCAACCAACCTTGCAACGCTCATTTTGAGATTCTCTGACGCGCTCATCTGCGCCGGTCCATTATTGGATCTCCCAGAATTACGGGGACAGGAATTACGGTGAAAGGGGAATTAGAGGGACAGCATACCTATCTCATTTTTCTCATAGGCGATTCGCTAATCCTTTCCTGACCCCGAATGCTTAATGCCAGCCAGCCAGCCAGCCGAGCGGCCCCTGGATATTAACGGGTATGATGCTCCCGGAATTTCACCAATACCACCAGGGCCGTTGCCAACAGGCGTTTATCTTTCCTATACTCGCCCGGTGGCTCGGCTGCGACAACACCGCTGCCGGGATCATGACGACCACGGCGTAAGTACAGTAATCGACTGGCGATAACGATGAGCGATAAACCCCAAAGCGTGTTGATCACCGGCGGTAACGGAAACCTCGGCCGACTGGTGGCTGAAAAACTGCTCGCTCGTGGGCAGCGCGTGGTCAAGTTTGATATTCCGGGAACCGAGCCCGCGACTGTGCATGCCAACGAAACGGTTGTAAGCGGCGATATCCGCGATCTCGACCTGCTGCAGCAGATCCTCGCGCAACATCGCCCCGCCAACATTTACCACCTGGCGTCGTTGTTATCCGGCAGTTCCGAAGCGGATCTACCAACCGCCTGGGAAACCAACGCGACCGCGTCTTTTAACTTGCTGAACCTGGCCCACGAAACCGGCGTCGGCAAATTCTTCTTTGCCAGCACCGCGGCCTCCTATGGCCCGGTCGATCTCGAACCGATGCCCCTGGACTATCCGCAATGGCCGGAGAATATGTACGGCGCCACCAAGGTCGCGGTTGAACGCATGGGGGTCTATTTCAAGCAAAAACACGGCCTCGATTTCCGCTGCCTGCGCTTTCCGCTCGTAGTCTCGCCGTTTGCACCGGAAGGCGCGGTATCGGCGTTCCCATCACAGGCCTTCAAGGCGGCGTTCAACGGCCAGTCATTTCGCTTCCCAGTGGCCGAAAGCACCGGCATATCGACGCTGTTTCTGGAGGATGTGATCGATAGTATCGTCAACTACACCGCCGCCGAGGCCACCCGGCTCAGTCGTCACGTTTACAACCTGCACGCTTACTACCTGACGGCCGGCATGGTGGCGCTGGAGGCGGCAAAACGCTTCCCCGGATTTGACTATAGCTTCGAGCCGATAGCGGCGGTCGATCACCTGATTTCAAGCTGGCCGGATGTGGTCGACGACACCGACGCCCGCCGCGACTGGGGCTGGCAACCCACATTCGACTTCGACCAGTCTGCTGCGCGTATCTGCGAGTTACTGCGCGCCGGAGCAGCCGGGAACGAATAACCTGGTCGCGCAAGGGTGTTCACAGGGACGCACGCTTTCCAACCGGGCCTCGACGCCTTCATCGATCGCGCCAGGGACTTCATGAGCAGGGAGGCTGCTCCTCGTCGAAGCAGTTAGCGAATTTATTACTTTGAAAAAGGTCGCTGGAGTTATATCAATAAATTATAATAAACTAATATACATATTTTATGTCTGAGTAGCTCCAACCCGAGATTGACGAGAGTCCAGGAATGGTTAAATCCGCCTCCGGAACACCGAATCGCCTTAAACCTGGCCTGATGGTTTTATGCCTGATGTTGCTCACCGCCTGCGGTGGCAACGATGGTGATTCTGAAGCTCCCAGCGATTCGGATTCGGGATCAGGTACGGGTACGGTCCTCGTCGAGGAAGCTTTGCCGATGCCGGTCAGCAATGCCGCCTTCAGGTCTACCCATTTCGCCGGTTCGGCCGTATGCGCCAGTTGTCACAATAATCTGAGCGATGCCACGGCAGCAGATGTATCAATAGAATCCGACTGGAGCACATCGATGATGGCGCAATCGGCGCGCGACCCCTTCTATCGCGCCAAGGTTGCGAGTGAAATGCAGCGCAACCCACAGCTCAAGGACGTTCTCGACACCAAGTGTTCGCGTTGCCACGCGCCAATGGCGAATGTCGAAGCAAAATTCGAAGGTTCGGCTGTCGCCTTATTCGGCGACGGATTCCTGAATCCGCAAAATCCCTATTATGACCACGCCATGGACGGTGTCAGTTGCACCAGTTGTCACCAGATCGCTGACGACGGGAATCTGGGAACCCTCAGCGGATTTTCGGGTGGCTTCAGTATCGTTGATCTAGGTATCAGTGCCGAGCGCACCACCTTCGGCCAATACGATAATGCGCGTGCGAATCCCATGTTAAACGAAACCGATTTTCGACCGACTTTCGTCTCTCACATTTCAGACTCGGAGGTATGCGCTACCTGTCATAATTTGAAAACACAATACGTAGATGCCGACGGAAGTGTTGTCAGCACGACGCCCGACACCGAATTCCCCGAGCAGATGGTTTACACGGAATGGGAAAACAGCTCGTTCGCCTCGGGCCCGGCGCCACGAAGTTGCCAGGATTGCCACATGCCCGATGCCAGCGGTGTCAGGATTTCCAACCGACCAATGAATCTGAGCCCGAGGGACGACTTCTCCAGGCACAGCCTGGTTGGCGCGAACACCACGATGCTCGACATCATGGCGCAAAACAGGGATGCCCTGGGTATAACCTCTGCGGGTTTCGATACCGCAATCGCGCGGGCACGGACCATGCTCGAGTCGGCCGCGGACTTCGAAATACTCAATCAAAGCCGCATAAATAACGAGCTGATCGTGCAACTTCGCATTATCAATCGGTCGGGGCACAAATTGCCTACCAGCTATCCATCGAGGCGTATGTACATCCATTTCGTGGTGCGGGACGATGCAGGCAGGATCATTTTCGAATCGGGCGAAACCCGTTCCGATGGCAGTATTGCCGGTGTGGATGCCGATGCGGATGCAGGCCGATACGAACCGCACTTCGACGAAATCACGCGGTCGGACCAGGTGCAGGTTTATGAAGCCATCATGGCGGATACAGACAACCGGGTTACCTACACCTTGCTGAGCGCGGCGGGTTATGCGAAAGACAACCGGATTACCCCGGACGGTTTCGCTAAAAATCTTGTGCCCGACGACGTACGGGTTGCCGGCGCGGCACTAATCGACGCCAATTTTGACAACGGCCGTGACATGATCACCTACCGTGTCGATGTGGGCACAGCCAATCCCGTCAGTTTCGAGGCGGAACTCAAATACCAATCGCTGGGGTATGCCTTCGTCGCCGATTTGCTGCGCGACATCGACCATCCCGAAGTGGCAAGATTTGCCGCGTTTTATGACACAGCCCGCATTCGTGCCGAGACCATTGCCTCGCTAAGTGGCAGCGAACCCTGATTCCGGGCGGCACCAAATTTCGTCTCTTGCCATTGGGGTCTGCCATTGTGCCATTGGGGTCTGTGCCATTGGGGTCAGGCCTTACAATTGACATCGCTGTTCGTGACGTTTGTGGTAGGTAGGGCCTGACCCCGATATTTCGGGTGCCATTCGGCTCAAAACGATGATGGGCACGCTCAATATGGCCCGCAGCTACTGTCAAAATTACTATCGACGGCGACGCTATCGGATTTAAAATCTAAACCTTGTGGCGCCAGGGATTCAAATGCCAGATTCGCAAATACTGTTATTGATATTAAGTTGGCTGTCTTACTTCGGCCTGCACTCGCTCCTGGCATCGATATGGGTCAAACAGCACGTCGCCTCACGCTGGCCAGGCGCGATGCCGGGCTATCGATTGGTATTTAATGTTCTCGCGGTGCTGTTGCTGGCAGTGCCACTGGGATTGACCCTGAGTGGGTCGGGACCCTGGATATGGCGCTGGAGTGGCCCCGCCTCCGGTGTCGCGGTTGTGCTTTCGGCGGCTGCGGTTGTGGGCTTCCTGTGGTCGCTCAAATACTACGATGGCAGCGAATTTCTCGGCCTGCGACAATTTAACGAACGCAACACTAGTGTCGACGACCAGGAGCAGTTTCGGCTTTCTCCACTGCATCGTTGGGTGCGCCATCCGTGGTATTTTTTCGCGCTGGTCATCATCTGGACACGCGACATGAATTTGGCAATGTTGATCACGGCGATTTTGATGACACTCTATTTCGTCATCGGCTCACGGCTCGAGGAGCGAAAACTGCTGCGCTACCATGGGGAGATCTATCGCCGTTACCGACGGCGGGTGCCGGGACTGGTGCCGCTGCCGTGGAAATATCTGCGTGACTGTGATGTGCGCGCCCTTGCCGGCGATCGAGAATAGGAAAAACACGGGGGTCAAGGAAAAACACGGGGGTCAGGCCTTACAAACGACATCGCAGCGCCTGGTGATCGTGAAATGTAAGGTCTGACCCCGTTACCCCGCTGACCCCGTTACCCCGAGTTTGTTCGAGTTGGCAACACCCAAAGCCATCGATTTTGCCCGGTTAGATTGTGGCATTCGCTTCAGACCTGGGCCCGAGCAGGAGGCCGGCAGGTAGCGCAAGCTCATCCAGATCAGGGCTTTCGAAATTATCGGCATCGCTGTCGCCGTCCACGGGCTCGAAATTCGACGGATCGCTGTCACCGTCCTCGGGCAAGAACAGTTCCGGCCTGTCATCGTCCTCGGCGGGATAGAAACTCTGCGCCAGGGGCCCGATCGGAGAGCCGGGTTCAGATTGGGCGCTGGCCTCGGACAGGCTCAACAGCAGGAGAGCAACGGGGAGCATTGCAGGCATGATAGTTTCCTCGCTAGCCGGACGACGGCTCAAGATGATTATTTTGCTCAGGTCCAGGTAGGTACGGCGGCTTCGATCTGCTGGATCACCGAGGTGATTGCCGAGATAGAGACGCGCGGCTAGCGACTGCCTGCCGGCCTCGCCTGCGAGTGCGGTAGCTACGGATACGGTGACAGTTGACCGGGTTACCTATCTGATCAGTCGAACCGGTAAACTGTTCACGCAACCCATATTTCGGCCTGAAGGAGGCGCAAAAATTAAATCTGACTGCGATTGCGGGGTCACGATTGCGGGGTCCACGATTGCGGGGTCAGGCCTTACAATTTACACGGGCGTTTCTAACACTTGTGAAATGTAAGGCCTGACCCCTGACCCCCTTTTTTCTTTTTCTTTCGAGGCTTCACTGCGCGCTCAATTTGCGAAAGTAGTCGGCGACCATTTCGCGGTAGTCGTCGGGCAGGTCGGTCGGCTCGGATATAAGCAGTTCAGGTTGCTCGGTATCGGCGAACTGGTTGCGTAGCTTGTATTCCAGTTCCATCAGGGCGCGCAGGGCAATGTCGTACTGCGCGCTGGAAGCGGGGATAGCCTGGTTATCCTGTTCCTGGGCCAATGCCTCGATTTGTGCGAGCACGGGGTCGAGATCGGCGGCAGCGACTCCCTGGTCCCGCAGGCCGCGACCGAGTTCGCGCGTGCGTTCAGCGATGTTCGTGAGTTGGTGTTGCCGAATCGGGTCATCGGTGTTGCCGATTCGGCCCGGGGTGTCGGTGCCCGGGCCGCCGGCTGCGGCGCCCGTCGAGTCCTGGCCGCGCTGATAACGCAATTCCCGCGCCAGGCTGCGCAGTTCCTCGAGCGAGCGCTCGAGTCCGCGGTTGCCCTGTCCGCCGACATTCGCGAGCGCGGTTTCGATGTGCTTGCGGATCTCGCCGATGCCTCTCTGGATTGCGCTTTCGTTGTTGAACGCGTGTTCGCGTTCATCCAGCATCACCATTTGTCGGGTGCGGCCGATGCGATCGTGCAGGCGATGTTCGCGTCCCGCGCGGATTGCCTGCTTGAGCGACTGGTTCGCCTCGGGCTGTTCATCCTTCGCGATGGTCGCGAGGCTGCTGAGGTCACTCTCGAGGTCGGTCAGCGCTGCCGTCAGCGCCTGCTTTTTCTGGTCGAGCTGTTGCAGCTGGGCTTCGAGCCTGGATCCCCATTTTTCGTCCAGTTCGGCCAGGTCTTCTTTGATGTCAGCCTGTTTTCGCTCGGCCAGTTCGGCGCGGCGCAAGCTTTGCTCGACCTTTTCGCTGAATTGTCGCACCCGGCCCTGGTCCAGCAGGCGCCTGGCCTCGTTCAAATCCTGCGCGGCCTGCCGGGCCTCGGCGACACCCCCGGTGCCGTTCGCCGTACCGCCAGCTGTACCGCCAGCTGCGGCCTGGCGCATGGCTTTCGCCGCGTTACGCATCTGCTGGATCGACTGCTGTAGCTGCGGATTCGGTTGCGTGCGCGACAGCCGTTCCAGCTGGCGCGCCATCGCTTCCAGTTCTTCGGCCAGCTCGAGCTGGTTGCGGTTCGAGCCGTTGCCCTGCGCCTGGCCCTGGCGTTGCTGCGCGCGCTCCACTTCCTGCTGCTGGCGGCGCGCAAGCTCACGCAGTTTATCCAGGGTCTCGTCGATCAGTTCGCTCGGCTGGGGTTGCTGTGTGCCGTGCTGCACGGTTTCGTACTGGTGGCGCAGCTTGTCCATTTCAAGCTGAAACAGGTTGGCCAGGTCCTCCGAGCCGGTGTTGCTGCCCGCACCACCGCCACCGCGGTTAGCCTGTGAAACATTGAAATCCCTGAACTCCGAGTCGGCTTTTTGCAGATGCTTTAGCGCAACCTGCGCATCGGTGAGCGCCGGTTCGATCTCGGCCTGCTCCAGTTTCTGCTCAACCTGGCGCATGGCCTCGGTCGCCAGCGGCAACTCCTCGAGGATGACCTTGTAGCTTTCGATTTTCTGGATGAATACACGGCTGTTGAGGCGCCTGACGATCGCCTCCACCCGGTCTCGAATACGCGCCTGCGCCGTGGCGAGCAGCGCCAGGTTGTCCCGGTAGGCGTCGTCGCTGTAGCTATTGCGGTCGCGAATCATGTTGAAGGTGGCCACGACAAACTGGCGTTGCTGTTCCGACAGTTGCCCCTGCTGTTGACCGCCCTGCGCGCCACCACCGCCGCCGCCACCTTGCTGCTCGGCGCGTCGATAGTTGTTACGGAAGGGGCGCACCTGGTAAAAGAAGATGTCGCTGGTCGCGGTCCTGGCGGCGTCGTCCGGCGCAAGGTCCCTGGCGTGGACGTAATAGGAAATCAGGTCGCCAGGCAACAGGCCGAGGTCCTCGAGGTAGACGATATGCTGCGACTCAACCTGCTGGTTGGGGGCCGGCTCAGTCGTCGCCGGCATCAGGTCGATACGCTGCTCGGCCTCGCCGTTCACCGACATGACCAGCTCCAGGTTGGCGATCCCCTGGTCGTCGCTGGCGCGTACTTTCAGCTCCGGTTCCTCGATCATGCTGACCCTGGTGTCGCGGCCGGGGCTGGTGATCGATACGCTCGGAAAGCGGTCGTCGAGCGCGGCGATGCGAAACTCGCCCGAGGCGTCGACCGGAATACCGCTCGCCCGCTGCAGCGTCACCTGGTAGGCGTCGTCCCGCTCCACCCGGACCTCACCGATCCAGCTGTCGTCGTCCGCGGGTCGCAACTCGATTTGTTCGCCAGACGCGAGCTGCAGCGCACCGCCCGGAATTTCGATCGTTGGCTTGATCAGCACTTCCACACGCGTGCCGCGCAGCGCCGTGATATCGCCTGTACCCGCACTGGTTGCGGGCGGCAGCATGGTATAAGCGGGAAAGTTGTAACGCAGGCTGATCGACTCGAGCGCCGGGAATTCGACCACCGCGATACGATGTGTCGGGGTCTGTCGACCCGCGCCGGTGACGTAGTAATCGGTGTCCTGTTCCAGGTTGAACAGAAAGGATTCATAGCCGCCGTCGGCATTGACGGCAGCCATGGTCGTTTGTTGCCAGGTTGCGCCCGCGTCAACCGAGGTGAACAGCAGCACGTCGGCGCCGTCGAAACCGGCGATGCTGGCACTGATTAACTGGTCGGCGCCACGCATGATTTCAATGTCGCCGGGGGCGAGCTCGATGCGATACGGCGACACCTCGCTGGCGCTGGACCAGGGTTGCAGCAATGCCGGTGCGCCCGTGCGCAGAAACCCAGGTGGCCAGGCCACGAGGCCGATGACGACGAGTAATGCCAGCCCGAGTTTCGAGCCGCCAAGCTGTAGTTTGCCGCGTTCGACCGAGTCGCCGAATTCGACCCGTGCACAGGCGTCGATGGCGCGCTCCACCAGCTGATCGACCAGCTGCGGCGATAGTGCCCGGCTATCCTCGCGTCGCGCGTCAACCGCGCTCAGCATGAGCGAGTTCAGGCCCGGCTCGTGCTCTTCCAGGTAGAGCGCGACCAGCACGTCATCTACCTGGCGACGCAATGGGTTGACGCAGAAGTGCAGCACCAGCGCCAGCAGCGCAAGCAGGTTGACGATGCGAAGCAACCAGATCGCGGGCGCGGAAAAATGCCAGGCGTTCAGCAGCCAGGCCGATACCAGCATCAGCCCGGTTGCCAGTGCCAGGGTCCACAGCAGGCCGTTGACGAAAAGGCGCAGCCGCCAGCGCTTGCGTATGCGCTCGATAACGGCGGACAGGGTGGGCCTGTTGCCGGCTTGCAGTTTCCGGGCCGGGGTCAGCAAGGCGAACGGTCCGCTCCCGATGTTGTTGCGCGTCGTATCCATAGTTTCCCCGTTTAGCCTGTCCCCCGGGTGCGCAGCGACTGCCTGATACTGATCCAGTTGGCACACAGGGCCTCGATCAACATCAACGCCAGTGCCGCCAGCAGAATCGCGTACGCCAGCTGTTGCTGCTGTTCGAAGGCGGCAGCCTGTCGATTGTTCAGCACCGTATCCGTGGCGACAGGGTCGGCTGCTGCCATAATTTCTCTCACAAAGCGCTCGAGGTCAAGTGTCTGCTGGTTGGCCTCGTGCGGATCGACGTTCGCTGCCAGCGTGACTTCCGCGCCCGCTCGGGTCGCGTTGTGGACCTGGTAGAAACCGGGCAGCGCGAGTGTCAACAGCGGGGATTGTCGGTTGACGCGGATCTCGGCGGACTGCGGTGACTCGATCAACAGCGGTCCCCGTGTCTCGGCGACGACGACAGCATCGACACCCGTGAGCGCGCGCGCATAACGCATCACGTCGATGATGCTGCCGATTTCGGCTTGATTCGAATAGGATTCGAAGGCGCTGAGATAACGCAGGTCCTGGTGCAGGAAGGGCAGAAAAACAGGCTGCAAGGCGATGTCGTTCCAGAACGTATCCAGCGTCGTGGTCAGCACCTGCACGCGACCCTGTCCCAGCTGCCGCTCCAGCAGCGCGGCGCCACCATCGTTGTAACGCGCCACGACCCGATCGTCCGCGCCCGCTTGCAGGTCGCGATAATTGAATACGCGCGCGCGCGACAGGTCGGCCGTATTGCGTGTACCAAGACCGATGGTGAGCGGGTGTCCGGTTTCGAAGCCCGCCACGCTAAAGGCGCTTGCCTGCTTCGATTCGACGATGCGGCCCGGGCGGCCCGGCAGCAAAAAAGTGGGCCAGTTTTGCTGCGGTGCCGCAGCCGCAATGACCAGTAAACCGCCGCCCGCAGCGACGAAGTCAGCCAGCGCGTCAGCCAGCGTGCCCGGGGGTATAGCAACGTCGTTCATGATAATCAGGGCCCAGGACGGCAGGTCTTCCGCCTTTAGTGCGTCGAAGGCCCTGCGTTCCACCCGGAACACGGGGTTGCGCGCCAGCTCCAGCGCGTTCTGCAGGAAGACCGACTGGTTAGCGCGCGGTTTATCGCCTTCGACAATCAGCAGCGGTAGCTGTTGCCTGCTCGAGTAGACGAAGAAGTAGCGGTTATCGAGCGCCAGCGCATCGTCGCCCAGGCTGACAATGCCGCGCACCAGGTCGTCGCTGACGCTCAAGCCGTCGAACGTTTCGGTAATCGTCGCAGCGGGCGCCAGGCGCAGCGGGCGCCGTTCCAGTACGCGCCCGTCGAGCGTTAGCGTAAGCTGCTGGTCGAGCGGGACGGTCGCACGATTCATGATTTCGACGCGCAGCGCAAACTCGTCGGCCGCGGCGCGCACCGAAGGTTCGATGGTGGCCGCTGTGATCGACGCGTTCGCGGCCCGGGTGATTTTGACCGGCAGGGCCTGCAGATCGATATCCGCGCTAATCCTGGCAACCGTGGATACGGCGGCAGCCTGGAAATCGGAGATCACGAAAATCCGTTTGCGACTGGCGTTGCTGCCCGCGAGCAGGCGCGCCGCCTGTTCGATAGCAAGCGGCAGGTGCGTTGCCCTGAGCCCGGGTGCCTGGCCTTGCAGCGCACCGCGCAGGTCGTCGACGCTGCTGGTCAGGTCGCTGACCAGCTCGGCCTCGTCATCGATCAACAGGATGCCGATGCGATCCTGTGCCTGCTTTTGCTGTACCAGTAGCAGGGCCTGGTCGAGGGCCTGCTGCCAGTGGTCGGCAATGTGCATACTGTAGGAGCGGTCGAGCACGATGATGCTGTCTGCGCGTTCCGGCTCGAGCGTGCCCGGAGCGGTTGCCAAAGGCAGGAACGGTCGTGCGAACGCGAGCACGATCAGCAGTAACAGCAGGCAGCGCAGCAGCAACAGCAGCCAGTGCCTGATCTCGAGGCGTTTTTTCTGGCGCTGCGGAATTTGTTTGAGGAACATCAACGACGGGAAGCGGGCGCCCTGGCCGTGCTGCTTTTGCACCAGGTGGATCAACACCGGCAGGGCCAGCAGGAGCAGGCCGGCCAGGTACAGCGGGTTGATCCAGGCCAGGCCCATCAGCGGGTCCGATTCTGCCGTTCCCGGTCAGACAGGTAGCGCAACAGGATGTTATCGAGCGGCTGGGAAATGTCGGCGAAAATATAATCGATCTGGTTGGCGCCGAAGCATCGCTCGAGTTCGGCCCGGTGATCCCGGATCAGCTGTCGATAGCGGTCTCGATACTGCGAGGTTGCGATTGGCAGGTTGGTGCCCGTTTCCAGGTCTTCCACGCTGGAGACGTCGCCCAGTTCCAGGCTCAACTCCTGCGGGTCGAGCAGGTGGAAAACAATCAGGTCGTTGCCGCGGTAGCGCAGTTGATTGATCGCGCTGAGCAGACGCCTGGGCGTGTCGTACAGATCCGAAATCAGCACCACCAGGCTGCGCCGCCGGAGGGTCAGGGCTATCTTCGCGAACGGTTCGTGGTAACTGCCAGCGCCGCCTGCGCCGAGGTGGTCGAGTGCATGCAACACCGTGTTGAAATGCTTGATCGACGGTGGAATCGTATCGATGATCTTGTTGTCGAAGGTGATCATGCCGATGCGGTCGCGCTGGCGACGCGACAGGTAGGCCAGGCTAGCGGCAATGAATTTTGCGTATTCGAGCTTGGTTACCGGGCCGCTGCCGTAATCCATGGAGCGGGAGACATCGAGCAGCAGGTGCAGGTTGGCATTGTTATCCGCTTCGAATTCCTTGACGAAAAAACGGTCGGTGCGCGCGAACAGTCGCCAGTCGATGCGGCGCACGTCGTCGCCGGGCATGTAGGCGCGATGTTCGGCAAAATCCACCGACATGCCGAGCATCGGCGAACGGTGCAGACCGCTGATGAATCCGTCCACCACGCTACGCGCCACCAGTTCCAGGTTATCGATCCGGGCCAGTACGCCCGGATCGATGAAGCGTTGTCCGGGTAATCCTGACTGCGTCTGTCGTTTTGCTAGCATGATGGCGCCCGCTACATGCCGGAACTCGGCAACGGCACCGCGTCAAGCAGGCGTTCGATGAGTTCGTCGGAGCTTATCTTTTCCGCTTCGGCGTGAAAGTTACGCAATACCCGGTGCCGCAGTACGGGCTTTGCAAGCTGTGCGATATCGTCGAAATCGACGTGGTAGCGGCCGTCGAGCAGCGCGCGTGCCTTGCCGCCGAGCACCAGGTATTGCGCGGCGCGGGTACTGGCGCCGTAGTCGACCCAGTCGCGCACAAAATCGAGTGCCTCGGCGCTGCCCGGGCGACTGCAGCGCACCAGGTTGAGCGCATATTGCGACACCGGCGTGGATACCGGCACCTTGCGCACCAGGCGTTGAAAAGCGAGTATCTCGGTGCCGTTCATGGCGTGTTCGAACGCGATATCACGCAATGAGGTCGTCTGCCGCACCACGTCGAGCTCATCCTCGGCGGATAAATAATCGATCGCGATCTCGAACATGAAGCGATCGAGCTGCGCCTCGGGCAGCGGGTAGGTGCCTTCCAGCTCGATCGGATTCTGTGTCGCAAATACAAAAAACGGCTCTTCCAGCTGGTAGGTTTTGCCCTGCACGGTAACGCGGTGCTCCTGCATCGCTTCCAGTAGCGCGGATTGCGTCTTCGGCGGCGTACGGTTGATCTCATCGGCGAGCACGATGTTGGCGAAAATCGGGCCCGGCAGAAAACTGAGCTCACGTCTGCCGGTGTCCGGGTTTTCCTGCACCAGGTCGGTGCCGGTAATATCGGACGGCATCAAATCCGGCGTGAACTGGATACGTGAAAACCTGAGATCCAGCACCTGCGCGATGGAGTGAATCAGCAGCGTCTTGGCGAGGCCGGGCACGCCGACGATCAGGCTGTTACCGCCGGCCAGTATCGTCAGCATGACCTGCTCCACGACCGCGTCCTGGCCAACGATCAGTTTGCCCAGTTCGCCGCGCAGGCGCGCGTAGCGATCGATCAAATCCTCGGCGAGTGCGATATCGTTTGCGCTTTGCAGCAATTCTGCCCCTTCTGTTTGTTTATCCATTGGTGGATCTCCTGTGCGATACGGGACGCGCCGGGCCGGTCAGCCTGTCGTTATGACCGATCGCTTGCACGAGCTACTGCAGCTCCATGGCGGCGGGCGTCGATGCGCGCAGGGCAAGCAGCAACTCCTGCGCGCGCTGAAAATTAGGTGCGATCTCGAGAGCGTATAGTATCTGCTCGTGCGCGGAAGATCGATTGCCGGCGCGCTCGTAGGCGAGCGCCAACTGGTAGAAGGCTTCCGCCCTGTCGACCGGGTCGAGCGCGAGCAGTGCCCGGCGCGCGCGTGCAACCTGGTCCCAGTTACCCAGCGAGGCCTGGTAACCGGCCAGCTCCTGATGCAGTTCGATCTCGTAAGGATAGATGTAAATCGCGCGCTCCAGCGCCGCCGCCGCCGCCGCGTTGTCGCCGCGTTTTGCGCGTAATTTCGCAAGCTCGAGCAGCGCCGGGTAGTGCTCGGCGTTGATCGCGATCAACTGTTCCAGTTGTGCTTCCGCCTGCGCGTAATTCTCCTGGCGCAGGTAGAGGGTGGCCAAAAACCAGTAACTGCTGTCGTTACCCGCGTACTCGGGGAACAGCTGTTGCGCCCTCTGCAAAAATGACTCGGCCAGTTCCAGCTGGTCCTGGTCGAACAGCAATTGCCCGAGCTCGAGCTGTTCAAAATACTTGTCGGGCAGCGCGGTTTCGACGTTTGGCGGTTGCGACGGTTGCGTGGGCGCATCTTGCGCATTGGCATCGGCATCTTTGCGCAATGCCGCAAGCGCGGTGGCGTAGCGGGTTTGCAGGTAATCGTCGAACGCGGTATCGAGTTCGGCGCTGTCGATTTGCAGTTGCTGCAGCAATACGGCGTCGGGATCTTTGCTGTCCCGGTAGGCGTTCAGGCTTGTCCTGATCACGTCGAACCCCCAGCGCTGCTCGATGAACTCGAACACCAGCGAGGCCTGGAAATAGGAATGGATCACCTGGTCCGGGTAGCTGGGCCGCACGAATCCATTGTCCAACTGGCTGACCGGCAGCAGGCGCCCGTCGAGGTAGGCGAGCAGAAAGTCGGGGCTGACGTCGCCGCCCCAGCCCGGGCGGGCTTTGCGTTCCTCGTAGACCGCGAGACCCTCGGAGAACCAGCGCGGTACGCGATTTCCGCTCATCGATAAGTGGAATACGTGGGCGAGCTCGTGCCACAGCGTGGAGCCCCAGTTGAACTCGCCGCGCGCGCGTGCCGCGGGCGAGTCCATCGCCACCACCGGGCCGAAGCAGACGCCGAGCAGCCCGACGCCGGCCTGGCCGACCGAGCGTACTGAAAAATCGGCATGATCCGGGTACAGCTCGACTCGAATCGGCTCGTCGGGCTGGTGCCGGTAGCGCTTTTGCAGCTGCTGGTAGGCCTGCTCCACGAGGTCATGAATGTACGGTTCGAGCAACGCGTGTTCGTCGCGGTGCAGGACGACGCTGAAATGACTCTGCCCGGTCTGCACGTAGTCATTGAAGGTATCCGCGAGCTGCAGCGTGTTCTTGATCCAGGCATTGTACGGGTCACCAGCGAAGGAGCGCTCCAGGCTGGCGCGGCCGGCCTCGATTTGCCCGAGCCGCAGCTGGTTTATACCCAGCAGCCCGTAGCCTCGCCACGACTGCGGATCGAGCTGCACGGCGCGCTGTGCAAATTTTTCGGCATCGCGGTAGAGCCGGTTTTGCGCCACCAGCTCCGCCAGCGTGGCATAGAAATCGGCGTAGCGCGGATTCAGCGCCAGGACCCGTTGTTCGATCGCTGCGAATTGCCCCGGGTTGCGTTCGAGGTGATCGATCACGCCGAGCAGGGCCAGGGCCTCGAGCGATACCGGGTTGATCTCGAGCGCGAGCTCTGCCTCGCGCCTGGCGTCGCCATATTCCTCCAGCTCGATGAACAGTCGCGCCATGAACACCCGTGTCGGCACCAGGTTGGGGTTGAGCGATAAGGCCCGCAGTGCAGTCGCCACTGCCTCCGACGAGTAATCGAAGTGCTGGCTGCGCGCGAGGCCCAGCAGCGCGCGCGGATCTTTATCGTCGATTGTGAGCAGCTCTTTGAACAGCACCGAGGCCTCCTCGTTATTGTATTTTTCCAGCAGCAACTCGCCCAGTGCGATGCCCGCGTCCAGGTAGGCGGGGTCTTTGCGGCTTGCCTGGTCGTACAGCCGCACCGCGTCCTTGAACAGCTGCGGGTCGGAACGACCGAGGTGGCGCGTGGCGCTAGCGATCGCGAACAGGTCGCGTGCGCTTAAACTCGGCGCAGTCTGATAGGCTTGCCGTATCTCACGCCACAGGCTTTCGGCCTGCTGCCATTCGCCCCGTTGCCGGTGGACTTCGGCGAGATTGAGTTGCGCCAGCAGGCGTCCGGCGCCGGGTAGCTCGAGCGCCTCGCGCAAGCGCGTGGCCGCCGCGTCCAGGTCCCCCGTTTCGAGCCGAAGTTCACCGAGCTCGTTCAGCAGCAGGCTATCGTTCGGTGCCGCGGCAAGTTCGTTTTGTACGCGTTCGATCGCGGCCGGGTAATTGCCGGCCAGGCGTAATTCCTGAACCTGCTCCAGCCGCGGGTCGATGGCGGCGTAACCGAGTTGCGTAAAGCCAAGCAGAATCAGCGCGACCAGTTTTTTCATCTATCCCCCCAGGGCCCTGATTTCGCGGCTGAGCAGCGCGAGATCGACCAGCAATGTTTCCAGCCTGGCGTAATAGTCATCCCGGGGCAGGTTCTCGCGTTGTCGCTTCAACTCGCTGATCGATTGCTCGAGAGCCTGTTTTCGCCGCGTTAATTCGACCATCTGCGCGGATGCGCCGAGCGCGAGCGATGCTGGCTGCTGCAGGAAAACGCGGTTTGCCAGCGCGCCGTCTGCCTCGAACTCGCCCGGTTCCCGGCTGCCTACGCCATCGCCGTTATCGTCCAGCAGCGCGTGTTCGGTCGACAGTTGTTTTTCCTTGTCGTATTCGCGCTGGGTTTCGCGGCGCGCGAACGCGAACGCTTCCAGCATGGACACCCGCTCGTCCTTGTCCGTGTCCGCGCCGGTCGCGGCAAAGGCGGCAACAAAGTAATCACCGAACAGTGTCGCGTAGTACTCGCGGCCACTCGAGGTCGCGGTGATGACAATCCGCTGGTCGCCGGAGAGAGCGTCGATGAACGGTCCGCTGGCGGATGCCGTGTTGACCACAACGACCAGCTGATCCTGCAGCGTGGCCAGGGCTGCGGCGAGATCCGCCGCGGAGATATCGGGACCCGGCAGGTTGAAGGCTGCGCCGTCGGCGCGGGGATTGCCGTGGCCGATCAGGATCACGAAGACGCGGTCACCGGCCTGCGCCCGGGTGCCGATTTCCTGCAACGCCTGCATTATCGTCGGCTTGTCGGAGACGCGATGCGGTTGCGAGACGTCCGGCAATGCCGTCGCGCTCAGCAAGGTGATGTTGCCGGCGTCGATACCGGCCGCGATGGCAGATTGGTACATCTGCGTCGATCTGGTGGCGAACAGGTCGCGATAAGCGTCGATTCCGCCGATACCGTTGATGATCAGCAGGTGATGTTGTAGTGCCTGTGCGAATGGGGTTACGCCCAGCCAGAGCAGCAGGATGGCGCACAGTTTCATGCCAGGCCCCGCCAGCGCCGGTAACTCCACTCGGCACACAACAGGGTAACGAGCAGCACAAACAGGGCTGGCATATCCCATAACTCGAGGCGCAACAGGGTGCGTGAGCCACGCGGATTGTTATCGAGAGCAGCGATCAGTTTGTCCACCTCCGGCGGTCTGAAAAAGGCGCCGCTGGATTGGTCTGCAATCCGGCGTAACAGTTTTTCATCCATCTGTGAATCGAAGAACTCGTCACCGGCGTGGGTTACCAGCAACCGGGTTCCCGCACTGCGGGTCACCTGGTCTGCTTCATCGAGTTCCACGTGCACCTGGTAATCACCGGGTTGCGCCACCCGCAGTTCTCCTTCATAAGCGCCTGGCCGGACCGGGTCTGGTTGCAGCACTAGCACCCGTTCGCTGCCGTCCGGCGCGGTCAGCACGGCGCGCGGTTGTGCCTCGAGCCGGGCGTTGAAATCGGCCTGCAGTACATCGCTACGCAGCCTGATAACGCCCCCGGCATGAATCTTCTGTGCCGACAGGTCCAGGCTCAGGCGCTGCGGCACGCTTTCCACCAGCCAGCGCAGCAGCTGCCGCCACAGCAGTTCGTGGGTCTGATCCTGCAGATCGATTTCGTGATGCATTTGCCAGAGCCATGAATTTTGCACCGCAAACGCGACCACCTTGCCGCGGCCGTAGCGATGCCAGGCCATTGCCACGTAGGGGTCGTCGTGTTCATTCGCCGTGCTGCTCAACAGCAGCGTCGCGCCGGGTTTTATGCGCCGGATCGGGTTGACCATGGTCAGCGGCGGTAGCGTCAGCCAGCGGGCGATCGATTTCTCGCTGCTGTCGTCGATCATCAGGGCAGGGTGCACCGCGGCGGCCGCGCTGGGCTGAATCTTGATCTCGCGGCTGAACTCGGGCTGGGCCTGGTCCGGCATTACCACAGGCGATATGCCGTGCAGCACAGAATCGCGGTGCCCGCCCTCGGTAAAGGCGTGGCGACCCCCGAGCATCAGCAGGCCACCCCCGCGCTCGCTGACAAACTCGACGATCATGTCCTGCTGCTCACGACTCAATAAAGAATTTTCGACACTTCCCAGTATGATGGCGTGATAGGAAAACAGTTCATCGCGGGTGATCGGAAATCCGTTGCGCAGCTCTGTCGTGGACTCGATGCCAACCCGGTAAAACTTGGCGTCGGCGGTTCTGATCAAACCGCTAACGGCGAGGTTGTCGTCGTCGGCAACCGCGCGGCGGACGAATTTCATTTCGAAGCGGGGTTCGCCCTCGTAGTAGAGAACCCGCATTTTGCGGTCGTCCACTGTCAGCATGGCTTGCCGGCTGTTGTTGGCGGTAATTTTCTCATCGGCCATTGTGGTCAGATGAAACTCGAGCCGGCGCGCACCGGCATCTCCGGTAGCGAGTGGAATCCGGATCGACTGTATCCCGGGTTTGAGGCTTATCTGCTGTCGATGCAGGATCTGGCTGTCGTCCTCGATCAACAGTTCAACTGGCGTGCCATCGTAGCCCTGCTGTTTTATGGATACCTCCGCCATCACCCGGCTGCCCTGCATAACCGCGCCCGGCAACTTGATCCCGGTGATTTCGATATCGCGTGCGTAACGGCTTTCGCCGAGGCCGATGCTGTGTACCGGGATGCTTGCCGCTCGCAGCGACAACAGCAAGTCGTCCAGCGGCCCGGTTGGTTTCAGCGCGCCGTCGCTGATGACTACCAGGCCGGCGAGTGGTTCGCCCCGCAGGCTTGCCTGCGCGAAGGCGAGTGCCTGGGCGAGGTCGCTATCGCCATCGTTGAAATCGAGTTCGTCAATGCCGGCGATTGCCTGCGTTGCGGCACCGAATTTAAACAGGCGTACATCGAAGTCTTGCTGCAGGTCGCGCAGCAGCTCGCCGGATTCGGCATCGAACTGCTCACGGATAAAATCGCTACGCGACTCCTGCCCCGGGCCCGCGAGTCCCATACTGAGCGAATTGTCGAGCAAAACGCCGACCACGCCCGCTTGCTGCATCTGCGCCGTGACTTCGAGCAATGGCCGCGACAGGCTGAAGATGATCACGCCAAGCGCCAGGCCGCGCAGCAAAGCGATTGCCATTCGATCCCGGCCGCGCATTTGTGCTCGCAGTTTGAAGTAGCCCAGCGCGACGAAGGCGATTGCTGCGATTGCCAGGGGCAGCAGCGCCAGCTGCCACCAGGGCAGGGCGGTGATGAGCCTGCCCTCGGCAAAATACTCGATGGGGTACTTGAGCAGGAATTCGAACATGCTTCGGCCGGTTCCCGCGCAACCTTAGTGGGTCATGCCGTAGATGACAAAATTGATTCCGATTTCAAAGGCATAGGTCGAAAATTTGAGCGGGTAATCGGGGTTATCCGCCCATTCCCAGGCGTCGCCAAGGTCGGTATTCCAGTTGATCAATACCATCAGGCGGCCGTCATCGTCGAAGATGCCGCGCACGTGCGGCACGATGCCGTCGTACTCGTGGGTTGGCCCGCCGTGTTGCGCCTCCCAGCCCTGGCGGACGTTGGGCACCTGGATGACGCGATCGATGTTGTAAAACACGTTAAAGACGGGATGTTCCGGTGGCACTTCGACAATCGCGCGGTCGGGGAACACCATTTGCATTTGCGTGAGGAACTGATCCCAGGCCCAGCTACCCCAGAAATCGTCGATCACCAGCAAGCCACCGGCCAGCAGATAATTGCGCAACGCCAGCGCCTCCGCCGGCGTCAACGACATCGAGCCGACTTCGACCGCGTACAGCAAAGGAAAGCGGCGTAGCCCGGGGTCGGTCAATTCTACGGCATTGTCCGAACCGTAGGCGTCGACGGCGCTGAGTCGCTGCAACGCCACCAGGAACTGGTGGTCTGCTTTCGGGAAATCGACTGCCCAGCGCCCGCCTTCGTCGTAATCGTCGAACTCCCCGCTATAGATGGCGCGCGTAAAATAGAATTCATGCGAGTTGCCCGGCAGGTCAGTCGTGGGGCTGGCGGCCTGGCGCGGACCGGCCTGTTGCAGTGACTGGGCGATTGCGAGCGCCGGTAGCAGGCAGGCAATCAGCAAAACAGAAAAAGGCTTCGCATGGTTCATGGTATTTCAGTCGGTCCCCTGCAGGCACATTGCGCGCGCTGAATGCGGCGGCCTACTGCGGGGTCAGCACGATATCGAAGCGTCCGAAGAGAATGGTTTCTCCTTTCACGGTCGATTCCTCCAGGAATACCGCCGTGCCGTCTCCGTAGTGTTCCTGCAGGTTCGGATCGTCCTTGAACAGAATGCTGGTATCGAAGTACTCGAAACCCTCCTGGTATACCGTCAGGTGAACATGCCTGGCCCCCATGTAATTTCCCGGTACTACCGATCCGAACTGGTATAGGCCCCTGGCGTCGGTCTCTATAGTGGTGCGGTAGTTCTCGGTGTAATCGCCCTCGCCATCTGCCTGCCGCAGCGATATGCGAATACCACCGAGCGGGGTGCCGTCGATACTGGTTACACGGCCGCGAATATTCATGCGCTGGCCCGGGTCACCGGGTTGCCACAGGTCGATCAGTTTCGATTTTTTACCGGCATCGGGGATAGATGTGCTTGCTTGCGCAATGATTAGATCAGAAGCAAAAACAGACTGGGGAATAGCCAGTGCAGTAGTTGCGATGAATACTGCAAGCCTGATAGCGTGTTTGCACATTTCCAGACCTCGCCTTAATAGTTGGTTTCGAAAAACATATACTATTTATCCTCTCGGCATAAAGCAACGCAGCACTATTTTCGGGATTACGGATTATTACGTATTATTACGTTATTACGGGGTCAGGCCTTACAATTGACATCGCTTTTCCTGATATTTGTGAAATGTAAGGCCTGACCCCGTTATGCGCGTTATGGGTTAAATCAACAGCCGGACAAAGACGATCAACAACCCCGCTGCCAGCAGTGCCGCCTTGAGCGCCGGGTTCTTGAGCGCGATGATCGCGTAAGAGATGCACAGCAGGCCCAGGCACATCTGCGCGAAGCTGAGCAGCGCACCGGGGAGGTCGGTTTCCAGCCTGATCAGTTGTGGGTTGGCGATCATGCCGAGTGGGATCACGTACAGGCCGACGCCGAGCGCCATCGATTTCAACGCCACCTTGAGCCAGTTTTCGTTCGCCATGCCGGCGGCGATGAACACCGCGCCGCAGACCGGCGGCGTGATCGTCGAGATCAACGCATACCAGAACACGAACAAATGGGCCTCGAGCGGTTGCAGTCCGAGCTGGGTGAGGGCAGGGCCCGCTACCGCGATGCAGATGACGTAGGCGGCCGTGGTTGGCACCTCCATGCCGAGCACCAGGCAGGCGAGCGCGGTGAGCAACAGCGACGGCCACAGCAGCCCACCCGAGCCGGTCAGGATCAGCGAGGTGATCTTGATGCCGAGGCCGGTGATGCCGAGCACACCGATAATGATCGACGCGCAGACGATGATCGCGGCGATCATCGAGATCTGGCGCGCCGAGGTCAGGCAGGCGGTCTCGAGCCGCTGCAGGGTTCGCGCCATCGAGAACTTGAAATCGGCGCCGACAAACAACAACAGGGCGCCCGCCAGGATCGCCATCGACGCGGCGTACTGCGGCGACTTGCCAAGCGCGAACATGCCGATCATCAACACCGTAAACGGAGCCAGGAAAAAGCCCGCGGTAATCGCCACTTCACGCGCGAGCGGCCGGTCTTCGGCGGCAATCCCGCGCAACTGGTATTGTTTGGCATAGGCGTTAATGCCGACCCACACGGCAAAGAAATACAACAGCGCTGGCAACAGCGCCGCGGCGATGATGCTGGTGTAGGGGATGCCGGTGAGCGTGACCATGACGAAGGCGCCTGCGCCCATCAGCGGCGGCATGATCTGACCGCCCGAGGAGGCGACCGCTTCGATCGCCGCGGCCAGCGATTTCGGATAGCCGAGTTTAGCCATGGCCGGCAGCGTGATCGCGCCGGTAGAGGCGACGTTGGCCGAAGCCGAGCCCGAGATCGAGCCAAACAGCGCAGAGGAAATCACCGAGACCTTGCCGGCGCCGCCCGTTAGCCGCCCGGCCGCGGCGGCCGCCAGGTTCATGAAGCCGCGCCCGGCCTCGCCGGCATTCAGCACCGCGCCGAAAATAACGAAAATTGCCACCACCTTGACCGAGACGTCGGTCAAGGTGCCCCAGATCCCGCCTTCGGCAATCGTCAGCGTGCCGACAAAGCTTGTCAACGGCATACCCGAATGCCCGAACTCACCGGGCAGATGCTGGCCGAGCAGGCCGTATACCAGGGCGATCAGCGCGACCAATGGCAGCGGCCAGCCGATGGCGCGGCGCGCACCTTCCAGTACCACCAGCAGCAGCGTGATGCCGGCCGCGATCTGGAAATTACCGTTGAGGATGCCGTATTGATCGCCGAGCGCGGATTCATTGATGGCGACCCAGAGGCAGGCGCCGATGCCAAGCGTCCCCAGCACCCAGCCGGACAGGCGCTCGCTGAACGAGCCCGACTGGCCGAAGAAAAACAGCCACGGCAGGGCGAGCGCGAAATGCAGCGGGCGGCTGACGAGGTTCGGAATCAGGCCCTGGAAGATCAGCCACAGGTGATAGCTCACCGAGGCAAGCGCAAACACGAGCATCACGCCGCGCAGCAAGGCACTTAAACGAGTCGTGGTCACCTAAAGAATCCCGTTAAAGCCCGCCATAGCGAAGGTCTCATCGACAAGTGAACCCCGGAAAAGCTCGGCATAGCGAGGGCTTGGCCGACAAGTGAACCCCGTTGAAGTCCGTCGTAGCGAGTGCCTCATCGACGAGCGAACCCCAAAAACCGTCATTCCCAATACGTCGGACCGCGCGAAAGCGGGAATCTCCCGACTTCTGCAAAATCGCTTCGCTACGCTCTTGTGCCCGTTAAGGGATTTAGGCCCCATGGGTCCGCAATGACACTGGGCTCAGAGAAACCCAACTTCCTTGTAGTATTTTTCCGCACCCGGATGAATAGGCCCGATAATCGCCTTCAAGTAACTCTTATCAACCCCGTTCCACCATGGATTAGCGGCACCCATCTTGGCCTTCTCTTCCCAGTAGGTTTTGGTGAGCTGGTAAGCGGTGTCGTCACTCATCTTGGTAGTGGCATAGGCGACGACTTCGAGCGTTGTGGTCGACACGTCCTGATCCTGGCCGGCGTAGATCCCGGCTGGAATGATCAGCTGCTTACGCTTGCCGACCGATTTCGACTGCGCACGTTCGGCATCGCCGAGGTTCAGCAGTTTCACCGGCATCGACGCGGCCGCCTCGACCACGTTCGGCGCCGGGTAGGAACCCGCCGTGACGAAGCCGTCGATCTGGCCGTTCTTCAGCGCCGAGACCGCATTGGAAAGCTCGACCTCGGCAAAATTAACCTGCCCCTCGAGACCGAGTTCGTTGATGTACTTCGCGCCCTCTTTGGCACCGAACGAGCCCTTGCCGAGCAGGATGGTTTTGCCCTTCATGTCGGCAAACGATTCGATGCCGCTTTTTTTAGACACCACGAAGTGCATGGTCAGCGACGGAATCGGAAACAGCGCGCGGATCTCGTCGAACGCGGGGTTGCCCTTGCCCTCGAACATGGCCTTGCCGCCCTTGGCAAGCTTGACCAGCACCGGCGGCGTGGTGAACACGTAGTCGGCGCCACGCGAGGGCACCTGGATCACGTTCGACACCGAGCCCTGGCCTTCCTCGACGGTGACCAGGATATCGCCGTTGCTGCCGGCCTTCATGGCCTCGGCAATCTGTACGCCCATCTGGTAGTAAGACGAGGTCGACTTGGCGGAGCGGTAGGTAATGCGGGTTTCGGCCTGCGCCAGCTGCAGTGACGCGATTCCGAGGATCAATGCCAGCAGCATCGATGAGCGGGTTATTGCTTTCATGTGCCCTCCGGAGGGGTGATTTTTTATTAAGACCGGTGCGAAGCAACCGGGTGAAATTCGAGCCGACAGGTTACCAGATTGGATTGGGAATCGGGGGAGAAATTAGGAAATTAGGGGACAGACCACGTTTATTTCATAGTCGGGTTACGGAACGAATTTATCGTGGTCTGTCCCCGAGTTTCTTCCCCGGTTGAAAAGAGGTTAAGGGTTTACTTCTCGGTAGACGATTTGCGCTGCCTCGGTAAGCGCGGTTTTATCCGCGGCTGCGGTCAGCGCATAGGCCAGACCATTGTCGACCCAGTAAACAATCCCCAGTCCGTTACTCTCGGCATACGAAAATGACGACGCCCGGGCATCGATGCCATGACGAATATAGAGTGTTATTCGCTTACCCTTGGTATCCTCAAACATGAATTGCGCGGCCGGACGATTAGCATCGGGTAGCAATCTACCGCCGATTAGCGCGTAGCCTGCCTCGCGCAGATCCGGAGCGGCTATCGGTCGGTCCAGCCGCTTCGATAACCAGGCATTGAGGTGTTCGTGTTCGGCAGCGTTCACTTCCACGGGATGTCTCACTTCGGGAACATAGACAGCGTGGGCAAACGCCGCCTCGACCGGTAGCGGCCTGACGAACTCATCCGAATCGAGCTGACCTTGCAGGGCATAGCCGATCAGCCCGCCGACAAGAAGCCATAAAGCCGAAACCGCGACCCGCGATAGTGGCAATCGATTGCGCCCGGACACGGCAATTAAAAACCTGGCGGGGAGAGGCTCTGGATGCTTTTCAACAAAAATTTCGAGTAACCTTCGATTGATTTCCCGATATTCGTGGAGCTTCTTTTTGAGCGTCTCATCACCAGCGATAATTTCGGCAATCAGGCGGGCCTGCGCTTCGCTCAACTCGCCATCGACAAATTTTTGGAGATCGTTATCGGTCACTATTTTATTACGGTGGTTCATTTTACGCGTTTGATACTTGCAATTTTAATTTCTCCATCGAGGCATTTGCATAATTGCTCCCTGGCGCGCGATAGACGCGACATTACCGTTCCCACGGGTGCCCCGGTAATCTTCGAAATTTCCTTGTAGGACATCTGCTCCAGCCCCACGAGCAACAGGACTTCGCGTTGATCGGCGGAAAGCTGCTGCAGGGCCTTTTCAAAATCCGACACAGCGCAAAGTAAATCGGCATCCTGCTCCGATGCTATGGACTGCGCATAATCGTCAGGCGTTTCGAAAAAACGGGAGTTGACCTGGCGGCGCAAATCATTGACAAAAATATTGTGCAGGATGGTAAACAGCCAGGGGCGAATGCCCCGGTGGCCGATCCACAGCTTGCGGCGGCTTACCGCCCGTGCCAGGCACTCCTGCACCAGATCATCCGCCTCACTCAAATCCCCACACAACAACGCCCGGGCGTACCGCCGCAAGGCTGGTATTTCCTCGACGAGCAGGGTTTCGAATCGACTCAAGGGGATGATCCAGTGCCGGGGTGACCGGTATTACCTAGATACCAAGCAATTTCATGGCCTCGTGCAAAGCCGCGACGGAATCCGCATGGTTTCCGGATTTGTGCAGACTTTCACCGGAAGCTCGCAGTTCCTTGATGCGTGACATGTCACTGGCACTTACCGAGGGGCTGCCCGCGAGGGCCGCGTCGATTTGTTTCATGTCTTTCGGACAGCTGCCCGCGAAAACCGGAAGGCTTAATGCCAGCATTAATATGCCTGGAAGTATTTTGAATTTATTTGTCATTTTGAATGTCTCCTGATTTAAATATCAAATGTGAGTCGAAAATTTTTAGCACTCAGTAATATATACAGCGCGGATCGGGATTTATTCCATTCGATTCACATTATTTGGAAATAAGGAGCAGTAGGGGAGGAAATAGTACTGGGATTACGGGGTCAGCATAACGGGGTCATGGATTACGCATGGATTACGGGGTCAGGCCTTACATTTCACAAATATCAGGAAAAGCGATGTCAATTGTAAGGCCTGGCCCCGTTATGTGCCCCCGTTATGCCCAGAATCGGAATTGCCTAGTTCGGTTTCTTCAGCGAAATCCACTTATCCGCTATTTCGCCCGTGCCGTACAGGTGCACCCAGCCGTAGTCTGTGACGCCAAAAACTAGGCCATCCCCACGCTTACAGAGATAGGGATACTCGGTAAAGATGGGCAGGCCGAGAAACTCGCCACGCCCGCAGAATTGAACGACTGAGCCCGCGCCAACGGTGGTGGACCCCGACTCCGAAGCAGCAGCATAGGAACTGCCCAAAGTGAGCGAAATCGTAAACCAGTCAACAACCTCTTCACTGATGTTCACCCGGTTGATGACATAGCGGTCACCCGGACCCTCGGCAATGATGTTGGCGATCAACGAATTCTCAACGGATGAAATATTGTGAGTGAAAGAGCGCTTTTGCATCGACTGGCAACCGCTTGAAACATTGGCACCAAGCAGAAGAACGATTGCCGCCAGATGAGTGGCTGATTTTAAGTTTATCATTCAAATATTTCCTGCAATGCAAAGGTAAATCGGATTCTGGTTTCGTCCCCGGTTGCAGAACTGCACCGGGCTTTCATATCGGCCACCGTGCCGAGCTGTCCCGGTTTCTCCGCGCATACGGGGCCAGCAAATTCGCTAAAAACCTCGGCTGCTGCAGCGATTAGAAGCTGACAGTAAATATTGGAAATTAGGGGACAGACCACGTTCTTTTCATAGTCAGGAAATTAGGGGACAGACCACGTTTATTTCATAGTCGGGTTACGGAACGAATTTATCGTGGTCTGTCCCCTAATTTACCTAATTTAAAACGTAAGGCCTGACCCCGTCACCGCCGTCACCGCTCGATGACCCCGTCACTCGCTCGTAAACGTCGGCCCGACCTCTCCGCTCGCAGGCTGGCGGAGTGACCATGAGGCTATCCCACGATCTTCCGAATATGTGGGACAGCAGTGGGGTAAAACTGGTCCAAAAACGATTAGCGAACGTATTAGACACATCTTAAAGATTCCGAAGCACGGAAAGCTAAAATAAATGGAGAGCTTGCGTCCAAGTTCGTATTTCATCCTCTTATCCTGCACCCTCCTGGCTGTCGATGTCATTTTCAGTACTTTTTATATATTGATATCCGGCAACGCTTCCTCGGTACTGGAAACGTTTGCGCTGAGCGTTCTATTTCTTGCCATCATCAATATTTCTGTCGGGCTTTTGCTATTCAAAAATATTCGCAAACAGGAAGCGGGCATTATTACCAGCCAGGCTGAGCTTGCTGCACACATTCAGAAATTGCCGGTAAAGAACGCGTCATGGGTATTTATCCTGATGCTGACGTATACGCTATGCAGTTTTTCCATCGGCAATTTCCTGCTGGAAAGCGCAACGATAACGGCAGGCATGCTGCCGAACTTATATATTGCCGCGCTGTGGTTTTCGCTACTCTATGCGTTTCAGTTTGCCTTGTTTGCCTATTTCATCGGTATTGCTGTTTCCATCCATACACGCAGCTGGTTTTATCGCAACTACGCGCTTGAAATTCCATCCGGCTCGAACCGTCTACTCCTGCGCCTGTTAATGGGCATGTTCGCTATCATCATCATTCCGTCTGCTCTGATGCTGACCGACGTCTGGTTTTTTACGGAAATTCGAAAATTGCAGGGGCTGTCCACAAAACAGGCGATATTACTGGATGTTTTAGCCATGCTCGTTGCGGCAGCAGTCAGCGTCTTCTTTACCTGCCGGTCATTCACCATACCCCTGCAAAATATACGCAAGGCGATGGAGCAGACATCCGTTGGCAGCCACTCGGCGCGTGCGCTCGTGTTGACGGATGATGAAATCGGCGTGGTCGCCGATTCGTTCAATAACATGATGGGTAAGATCAACGAGCGAAAATTTATTGCCGAGACCTTCGGGCGTTACGTGCCGGAATCCGTCGCCGCCGCCATCATAAAAAACAAGGGGGAATACAAGCCGCAAAATCGATTGGCGACGATTCTTTACACGGACATCGCCGGCTTCACCTCGCTTTGCGAGAAATTGCCACCGGATGAAATCGCCAGTTTGCTGAACGAATATTTTGCCCTGCTAACCGCGATCATCAACAGGCACGGCGGCATCATTAACCAGTTTCAGGGTGATGCCATGCTGGTTACCTATAACGTTCCTGCCATGGATAAAAACCATGCCGATGCGGCACTGCTCACAGCGGTGGAAATCCAGGAGACACTCGCGAACCATATATTCAGGTCCAGGTACAAGATGCCGACCCGCATCGGCATCAACACCGGGAAAGTCTTTGCCGGTATCGTTGGCGGGCAGGGCAGGCTCAACTACACGGTCCATGGCGATGCCGTGAATGTAGCCGCGAGATTGGAAGGCCTGAACAAGGAATACAATACGTCGATTTTGCTATCCAAGGCGACCAAGTTACTGATTGGCGCAAATATCAGGGAACGAATCCTGCTGACACCGATGGGCAAGCTCAACGTCAGGGGCAAGACGAACGATATCCGGGTGTTCCAGGCGTCAAGCGTGGCCATGGCGTGTTAACAAACCAGGCTTTTAGTTTTACCTGGCGGGAGTGATGAAATTGGAGAAACTGTTAATCATCGTCGCATCGATAGTCCTGTTGGTGATCATTGCCTTTTTCGTGCTTGGCCACCGATCACAATCCGGCAAGGCTTACGGCCTGGTCGAGGGCCGGCTGCAGCGCTGCCCCGGCACGCCCAATTGCGTCAGCAGTGAGTTTGTGTCGGATGCACAGCACTACGTCGAACCGCTGGCTTATTCAGCTGACCAGGCGGCACAGGTTTTACCCCGATTAAAAACGATCATTCGCGACATGGGTGGCAACATCGAGGTAGAACAAGCCGATTACCTGGCAGCTACCTTTACTTCCTCGGTGTTCCGCTTTGTCGACGACCTGGAATTAAGAATCGATACCGAGCAGAGCACGATCCACCTGCGTTCGGCATCCCGGGTTGGTCGTGGTGACCTGGGCGCTAACCGTAAAAGGGTCGAGCGTCTGAAACATTCATTTCATTCGCAAACAGACTGATTTCATGTGACTCCCCGATTTCCCCTGATTTGAACCTCATCCCCGCCCCCATTCCGTCATCCCGATACGTCGGACCGCCGCGCAAGGGGTCTTTCCGGGGTCATCTTTCCGGGGTCCATCTTTCCGGGGTCAGGCCTTACAATTGACATCGCCGTTCCTGGAGATTGAAAATTGTAAGGCCTGACCCCGTCAACGACCCCGTCAACCTCGAGGCCAGTAAATTCCATAAAAACCACTGCTGTTGCAACGATCAGAAGCTGATCGTGAAGAGTATTTCGGGAGACGTGGTAGAGCAGTCAGTAAATCTGGGGCAGTCTTTAAACTCTTCATAGACGACCCCAGCACCGATAGAGACTGTGTTGTTCGTCGAGAAGTAGGCACCCGCCCGGTAACCGAATGAATCCTGGTCATCAAGGTCTATCCCATTGAAATCACCATAGGAAGTACGACGATAAAAGGCACCGACATAAGGTTTGAGCGTTTTAGCCTGGGTAAATACGTAGCGGATCTGCGGGCTGACCTTGGTGATCGTGGGGTCACCGGAGAACCAGCGCTGAAAATCAATGCCAAGCTCCAGACCCTCCGTCACATAATAACCAACGCCGAGACCCAGGATAGTGTAATCATCATTGAAGGCGCTGCCAGAACCGACGGCAATGCCAACACTGGTCGAACCTTTTGAAAATACGCTGCCCAGGCCGCCGCTGCCTGCACTGGCGGCCAAAGCACTGTGACTGATGCCCGTTAAAATCATTAATACCGCTAATCTTTTTAATATTCTCAAGCTCACAGCCTTATCCTCACAGTTATTCTGGCTAGTTTACATTAGTGAGATACCGGACCAACTTAGTTCTTTGCCATCAAGAAAAAACTGGGGGAGATTTTTTTATTTGATCGGCAATATCTAGATCTATTCGGGTTTCCTGGTGAATCCGCCTGAAGAAGCCAAGCCTGGGCCAAATTCGGCAAATTTTAGTTAACCGCCACAGCAATTCGCTGATATCGTGCACTTCGAAGTAATCGAGTCACTTTGCAGAACCCCTATGGACCCCTGGACACAAATCGATAGCGCCCCGGTCCCCGGTAGCGATGCCGAACTGACCCTGTTGCAGCGCAACGGTGATTTTGCGATTCGGATTTCCGATGTGCAGGGCGACCTGATGAATAGCCGCATGTACCACTCCGAGGAAGTGCTGGCCGAACTCGGCTGTACCCGCCTTGGCACGAGCGAAAATGCACGGGTTCTCGTCGGTGGCCTCGGCATGGGCTTCACGCTGGCGGCGGCACTGCGAATCGTTCCGGCGTCGGCCGAGGTGATCGTGGCGGAACTGGTGCCCGAGGTGGTCGAATGGAATCGAGGCCCGCTGGGGCTGTGTGCGGGGCGACCGCTCGACGATGACCGCGCGCGCATACATCAGGGCGACGTGGTAGCGCTGCTAAAACACCCGGATAAGAAATTCGATGCAATCCTCCTCGATGTCGACAATGGTCCCGAGGCGATGACTGCATCTGCTAACGGCTGGCTTTATACACGAGGGGGCTTGAAAACAATCTACGAAAAGCTTCGCCCCGAGGGCATTGTCGCGATCTGGTCGGTCCGTGCAGATCACCTTTTCACGGGCCGGCTCAAAAAAACCGGCTTCAATGTCCAGACCCGCACGGTAAGAGCCCGGCCGGGCAAGGGCAGCCGTCATACGATATTTGTTGCACAAAAACCTCGCTAATACGCTGGCAGTTAACCCGGTATTTGCAGTTGCTTCACGGTCATTCCCGCGAAAGCGGGAATCTCGTATCAGCTATCCAGTAGCGGGTTAAGTATGGGGCATATATGGACGCTCCTCAAAGATCAAGAAAAGTTTCCTGCTTCCTCAAAACTAATTGAAGAAGTTGTTTTACTTGTCCTGCCCTGTCGACACTGACGAGCCGTCCAATAAGAATAGCGGTAGCGAAGACATATATCCGGCGTCAAATGACGTTGGCTAATATTGTGTGAAGCC
>JAJDOF010000137.1 GCA_022340305.1 Gammaproteobacteria bacterium | reverse complement strand
GCCTGTATTCTGGCCTTTGCGCTACAGCAGATCGGGGTGGACCAGGTCGCGGTCTACGATGGCTCGTGGAGCGAGTGGGGCTTGCCGGGTGAATTGCCCGTTGTTGTCGACTAGAACAGATCGGCCAGTGTGCACCGCAGGCTGGCGGCAATCTGTTACAGGTGAGCCGGCAGCTGGCTGATATCGTCGATCACGATATCGGCGATGGTTTCGAGATCCGCACGCTCGCTGGTGCCGGTAAGCACTCCAACGCAAAGGCCGGCATTGGCATTTCGACCCATTTCGATATCGTGACGATTGTCGCCCACCACCACCACCTGCTCACTGCTGAGTCCGCTGTGCCGGCAAAAGGCGAGTACCATGCCGGCCTCCGGTTTGACCCCATGGCCGCTGTCGTAACCGGCGAGGAAATCGAAGTCATCCAGTACGTCGAAAGCTTGCAGCGTATTGATAATGCCCTGGTGGCTGTCGGCGGTCGCCACACCCAACCGGTAACCGCAATCTTTCAGATGGCGCAGCGTGGGCGCGAGGCCGGCAACCGCGGTGGCCTGTTTTGCCCCCTGGACGCGAAAGATCTCGTTAAGGCGCAGGCTGATGGAATCAACCTGCTGCGGTTGTCGCAGCTGCAGCGCCCAGGCAGCTGCGATCTGATGGTTGTTGCCCGCCGCCAACAGGCTACCGCCCTGAAAACGATTGCGCGCCGGATCAAAGCCGTTGCATGACAGGAGTTCTGCGGCCAGCGCGGGGTCACTGTCGGCGAACTCGCGGGCGGCGTGAAGGTAAATCGGTAACCAGGTGCGATTGAAGTCGAGCAGGGTGCCATCCTTGTCGAACAGTATCCCTCGATAATTCATGCGTCTGATTCGAGCCGGCGCAGGCTGCTGTAGAGGCCGTCGAGGTCGCTGTAGGCACCCTGCAAATGACGCGTGCCCGTGGCCGAGTAAGCTTTGCGCGCGTGCAGGATACGGGTATTGTCGAACAGCATCAGTTCGCCGGGCTGCAGCTTGAAAACGACTTGCAATTCTTCACGCTCGAGTATTTCGGCGTAGTGGCGGTAGGCGGGATAAAATTCGCGCATGATGGCCGGCGGCAGTTTCAAGGTATCGATGGAGCGGTTATTGAAGCGCACTTTGATGACCTGCTGGTGATCGTTTACTTCAATAAACGGGACGCGCGCCTGTAAATCGCTGGCACCGTCACGAAATCGGAAATTGATCCAGTTGCGGCTGAGTAATTCGAAGTGCGCCGGGTTTTCCTGGCGCAGTATTCCGGCAGCCATGAAACCGTCCTGCAGAATGGATTCGCCACCCGTGGTCGACGATTCCAGGCAATGCAGTAGCTGCAGACCCGGCACCGGGTCACGGTAGGGATTGTCGAGATGACAGCCCAGGCCCAGGTTGGTAAAGGCGAGGTTGGTCGGGTCCACCGTGGTGCGTACGTCGAACAATGGACCGTAATTGGTCTCGCGCACAAAGCCGAACTGCTTGATGACCTGCAATATTTCACCCGACTCGCAATCGACCCCGTCGAGCACCACGAAACCCAGATCACGGACCGCGCGCAGCGCAGCGAGTCGTGCGCCGGGCTGGTTGCAAAAACCAGCATAGTGGCAACGCGGCAAACCATCCTCGAAGAATTGCTTGTCCCACAATGTCTTTCCGGCTTCACTACGATCATCCTGCGCCTGATTGAGGCAGTAGCAATTGTTGCGCAGCCAGTCGAGATCAAATTCAGAGCGATGCCCGTCACCGGTGAAGTCAATGACCAGGCGGTGCCCATCGAGGCTTGCGTCAGCGATACCGATGTCGAGCGGAATGTCGGTGATGTTGAGCAGGCGTTGCCCATTGGCGAGATTACGGCTGGCAGGCATCTGGCAATGATCGCGCAGCCACAGGGCCTGTAGCTCGCTTGCGCTACCGTCTGTCCAGGTGATCGATAATTTGTCGCGATCGAAGCGGAAACGCTGAATTGGGTTCATGTCATTCGCAGAGCAGTGATTGAAGGGTTGCACGATAGGCGGTTAGCGGATTGATGGTGAGCCCAGCGACCTTGCCATCATCGTCGTAAAGCCGCAGTTTGACCGCTGCACGGTGATGCGGGTTGGCCTCAAAGCCTTCGATTTCCGCAGCGCTCATGGGCCCGCCCTGAACCTCGAGTGAGTTCACCGACGCATTCGAGAGCCGCGACAGGTATGCGGGATCGGTAGCGCATAAATAGCGTTTGGCGGCGACGTGCAGACGCACCGGTTCGCTGACCTCGGGGGAGAAATGCGCTTGCAGATAGTTTGCGCCGACCTCTTCGTGATTGTTGTCGATACCCTTTTCCAGCGCGTCGATCGGGTGGTCACCGATGAAGTGGCCGATATCGTGCAGCAATGCGGCAATCACCAGTTCGTCGGCGGCGCCGTCGGCGACGGCGCAGGCCGCGGTTTGCTCCATGTGCTGCGACATGCTCACTGCTTCGCCCATGTATTCGGTCGCTCCACGACGCGCGAACAGGTCGAGAATGAAATCAACAACACTTGCAGAGTTTGTACCTGGCATGATTTTTTCCTGAATCGGAGCTGGCTCGGGGGTGATCGTAATTTTGGGGTAAATTGGCGGGTGAGTAAATGAAAATGTATCCCCAGGGGGGTTGCGGCAGGGCGAGCACGGCGGTGTATACTGGGCGTCTCGATGTAAACGGCTAGCATCTCATGAGTCAAGAATTACCCGACCCCGATAACATCGATAGCGAGACTGATGCCGACACCGTCGAGCATAGCTCGGAAGTGATCGTCGCCATGCGCACCGTGCAGCAAAGCCAGGTGCAATTGAATGTACTGGCCGATCAAAAGGCGAATATCAACATCGGTTTTACACTGTTGTTCCTGTCCCTGAGCCAGTCGTCGATGGTGGCCGATGCGGCGACCGAAGGTGTGGCTCGTTGGGGTGTCGTGCTGGTGACCCTGTTGATCGCGACTTCGCTGACACTGGCATTGCTGGTGGTGTCCCCGCGCACCAACCGTATGCGCATTCATCAGCCGCAGCAGATGGGTAACCCGTTTTACTTCGGCATGTTTACCCAGCTCGATCAGGACACCTATGTCGACTTCATGCTGACTCACCTGATGCGGGATATGCAGGCGCGGCGAATGATGCTCGTCGACGTTTACCAGATCGGCCTGGTGCTTAAACGGAAATATCGGCTATTGCGTTTCAGTTACAGTTTCCTCGCAATGAGCGCATTGCTGTCGGCCGCGATGTTTGTCGTCAAGACGCTAAGTGGTTAGTTGGACAGGCAGGCGCTGACGAGCAGTTTGGGCAGGGCTTGTCGTGACCGGGCCGGCGCCGGGGGATGACAACGGGGCGCTGACCCAAGCCCACATCGCTTACCGAACTCCGACTGCGGGCACCGTAAATCGGTGAGATATGCGGGCTAAGCGGGTGGCGGGTTACCGGTGGTCCAACGCTTGAACTTCTTTTTGCAATGTCGCAGCAAGGAGTCGTAATCGGGAAAATAGAGATCGAAGCCGTCTTCGGCTGGAGCGTCGTATTCACAGTAGTCATTGCTGTGCGAACGGCAGATCGTCGGCCGGTCCTGGTAGATGTTGCAGCGGCCATCGCCGAGCAAATGCTGGCAACGTGATTCGAACATTACGAACCAGCCATCATCGTCCTTGTAGGCACCAACACCGTCATGCGATACCTGCCACAGCAGAACTTCGAAGTCATACTTGGAGCGTGGCGCATCGATTTGCTGGGTCACGTAAGTGCAGCATTTGGAATTGGTGCACAGATCGCACTTGTTGAAATCGTCCAGTTGCTCGCCAATCTCGATCTCGGGGAAATTAGTGTCCATCGTCCTGCTCTGCCAACCAGTCTTTCGCGACCAGGTAATAATCGGTTAACTCCGCCTCGGCGCTACCTGCCTCGGGCTGATAATTGTATCGCCAGTTTACCACCGGGGGTAGCGACATCAGGATTGATTCGGTGCGGCCACCGGACTGCAGGCCGAACAGGGTGCCCCGGTCGTAAACCAGGTTGAACTCGACATAGCGACCGCGTCGATACAGCTGGAACTGTTTCTCCCGCTCACCGTAAACGTCGTCCCTGTGCGCCTCGACAATTGGCGTATAGGCGGGCAGATAATGATCGCCGACACTGCGCATGAAAGCGAAGGCCTGTTCAAAATCGGGCTCATTCAAATCATCGAAAAACAAACCACCGATGCCGCGCGCCTCCTGGCGGTGGCGCAGGTAAAAATAGTCGTCACACCATTTCTTATAGTGCGCATAGCGCTCTGCACCGAATGGCTTGCAGGCCTCGCGGGCGACGCTGTGCCAATGCTTGCAGTCCGCTTTGAAGCCGTAATAGGGAGTCAGGTCGAAACCACCACCAAACCACCAGATCGGTTCTTCACCGTCTCTCTCGGCGACGAAAAAGCGTACGTTGGCGTGCGAGGTCGGGATATAAGGGTTATGCGGGTGGACCACCAGCGAGACTCCCATGGCGCGGAATCGTCGCCCCGCAAGCTCGGGTCGGTGCGCGCTTGCCGATGCCGGCATGCTGTCGCCATACACCTCGGAAAAATTAACGCCGGCCTGTTCGAATATCGCGCCGTCGCGCAATACCATGCTGCAACCGCCACCGCCAGCCTCGCGCTCCCAGCTGTCGGTTGCAAAAACGGACTGCCCATCGATTGCCTGCAGTTCACGCGTAATGACAGTCTGTAGATTTTGCAGGTATTGATTTACGCGATCGATATCCATCATTTGGCCGTCCTCAAAAGGTTTCCGCTAACCAGCGATTTTATCTCACTTGGCCTGGCGTCGCCGGTATTGAAGCCGGTGACGACAAAGTCCAGTTGATTTCCGAATTGCCGGCGCAGCTGCAGCGCACTTCGAGCCGTCGACTTGCCCGCATGATTGGCGCTGGTCGACACCAGGGGGCTTTGCAGTCCTGTGCAAAGATAGCTCAGCAATGGGTGATCGGTAATGCGGATCGCCACGGTGCTGTGTTTACCTCGAATCCAGGGTGGACAGGCTTCGCTGGCCGGGACCAGCCAGGTAGTCGGTCGTTCTGTCGGTAAGTGAATCAGATCGCGTTGTGCCTGATCCAGTTCGATATAGGCATCGCAATATTCGAGTCGTGATGACAGCAGGATCAGGCCCTTGTCGGGTGGACGTCGTTTGATCTGCAAAATGCGTGCGACGCTTTCAGGATCCAGCGGATCGCAACCAAATCCCCAGATGGTGTCAGTCGGGTAGCCAATAACGGCACCTCTGGAAAGTGCATGGACAAGCCGGTTCAGTGCCCAGGGACTCATAGCTAAACGGAACTAACTGACGTCAGCAGCGACTTTTGGTGGAGTGGATTTTTTGGGGGTAGCTTTTTTACGGACCGACTTCTTGCTGGGGGACTTCTTTTTCGCAGACTTTTTAGTGGCGGCCTTTTTGGGTGCAGCTTTCTTTTTGAAGGCGGCTTTCTTGCGTCGCGATTTTGGCAAGGGCGCTTTTTCAATCAGTTCCTGGCAGAGTTCGAGTTCGAGACTGGCCGGATCCTCGATTTCCTTGGGAATTCGTGCGTTTTTAACACCGTCGGTAATATAAGGGCCATAGCGACCGCGCAATACCTTGATGTCGGTACCCTCGAACACCTTGATTTCACGATTGGCGTCAAATTCTTTCTTTTCGGCTACCAGTTCCAGCGCACGCTCGAGCGTTACGGTAAACGGATCATCGCCTTCCTTGACCTTGAGCGAGACAAACTTCGAATCATATTTGATGTAGGGCCCGAAGCGACCGATGTTGGCTGATATTTGCTCGCCTTCGGGTGATTCGCCGAGTTCGCGCGGCAGCTTGAATAATTCCAGGGCATCCTCGAGCGTAATCGTGTCCATTTTCTGGCCCGGGCGTAATCCGGCAAAAAGCGGCTTGTCTTCATCCTCGCGCGTACCGATTTGCACGAACGGACCATAACGCCCCATGCGCACCGATATCGGTTTACCGGTTTTTTCGTCGGTACCCAGCTGGCGCGCCTGGATCGCCTCGTCGCGACTGACGTTTTCCATCTTATCGTCGACCTGGGTCTTGAAGGTCGTCCAGAATTCCTCCATCAACGGCACCCAGTCCTTCTCGCCACGCGAAATTTCATCGAGCGAGTTTTCGAGGTCGGCGGTAAAGTCGTAGTCGACATACCTGGGAAAATGCTGGGTCAGAAAACGCGCGACCACGCGGCCGACATCGGTGGGATGGAAGCGCTTGCTTTCGAGCTCGACGTATTCACGATCGACCAGGGTCGTTATGATAGAAGCGTAAGTCGAAGGTCGGCCAATGCCATATTCCTCGAGCGTTTTAACCAGCGAAGCTTCGCTAAAACGTGGTGGCGGCTCAGTGAAATGCTGTTCCAGGCGGATTTCCTGCAAATCGACCTGGTCACCTTCCGTCATTGGCGGTAACAGGGTTTCCTTATTGTCGTCGACCTTGCTGTCGTCCTTGTCTTCGATGTAAACGCGCATGAAACCGGGGTCGCGAATGGTTGAACCACTCGCGCGAAAGCTGTTATCGGTGCCGCAGCCCAGGTCGATCGATACGGTATCCAGGGTGGCGTGGATCATCTGGCAGGCGATGGTGCGCTTCCAGATCAGGCTGTACAGGCGGAATTCGTCATCACCGAGATGATCCTTAATCTTGAAAGGTTCGTTGTTTGCGCTGGTCGGACGAATCGCTTCGTGTGCTTCCTGGGCATTCTTGGACTTGGTTTTGTATTCACGTGGTGATTCGGGCAGGTTACTGGCACCGAATTTTTCAGCGATGAATTCACGTATTTCATTGACTGCATCGTTCGACAGGGAGACCGAGTCAGTACGCATGTAAGAGATCAGGCCGACCTGGCCGGCACCGATATCGATACCCTCATACAGGCGTTGTGCGGTGCGCATGGTGCGTTGTGCACCGAAGCCAAGTTTGCGCGCCGCTTCCTGTTGCAGCGTTGACGTGGTAAACGGTGCCGCCGGGTTACGTTTTCGCTGTTTCTTTTCGACCTTGTCGACGCGCAGCTTGCCCTGTGCGGCATCGTTTAACTTGCGATGCGCGGAATTGGCCTGGTCCGCGTTGGTGATGGTGAACTGTTTTACTTTTTCGCCACCGAGTCGAAACAGGCGTGCACTGAACCCCTGGCCCTCGAACAGGTTGTCGGACTCGATACTCCAGTATTCCTCGGGGTTAAAGGCTTCGATTTCCAGCTCGCGCTCGACGATCATGCGCAGCGCCGGGCTTTGCACGCGCCCGGCCGACAGGCCGCGTCGAATCTTGCGCCATAGCAAAGGTGACAAGTTGAAGCCCACCAGGTAATCGAGTGCGCGTCGCGCCTGTTGCGCGTTGACCAGGTCCATGGTGATTTCGCGCGGGTTCTGCACGGCTTCCGTTACCGCCTGCTTGGTGATTTCATAAAACGCGACCCGGAAAGCGCGTTTATTCTTCATGCAATTCGCTTCGCGCAACAATTCGTACAGATGCCAGGAAATCGCTTCACCTTCGCGGTCCGGGTCAGTCGCCAGGTAAAGCGATTCGGCTAATTTGAGTTCCTTCTTGATGCTCGCGATGTGTTTCTGATTGCGCTCTACCGGCGTGTAATTCATCTTGAAGCCGTTGTCGGTCTCAACCGCGCCTTCCTTGGGCACCAGATCGCGCACGTGTCCATACGAGGCCAGAACCTTGAAGTCCTTTCCCAGGTATTTCTCGATGGTTTTTGCTTTCGCCGGTGATTCTACTATGACGAGATGTTTAGCCATTTAATCCTGTTGATTTGCAATCGGGAGTAAAAAATCCGCAGCTAGTGAAAGATAGCGGGCTGATCCGCAAATACGATATCTTCATAATGCATGAGTGCGTTTTCGTCCTGCTCGTCCGAACTATTGAACAACACCATCATTACGACCCACTTCAATTCTTCGATGTCGACTTCCGAATCCGACTCCAGCGCCATGACGCGGTTGATGACCATTTCGCGAAGTTTGGGCGTTAAAACGCCGGACTGTTCCAGGAACAACAAAAAGCCGTAGGCATTATTGGCCAGACGTGCGCTTTCCTGGGACGCGAGCACGCGGCTAGCGTTATCTGATTGGGCGCTACCGGTGTCTTCTTCCACCTGGGCCAGGCCATCCAGCCAGTCGAATGCCTTGTCGATTTCATGAGAGTCGAAACCGGCGACGCGCAGGTCCGCTTCGATACCGTCGCGGTCTTCCGGCAAATTTTCGTCCTGGTCCGCATAGCTCGAAAAGATGTACATCAGCACGTCTATAACGCCTTCTTTCATGAATACCTCGTCTAGATCCTGACGTAGCGGCCGCCGGGTGCCGTTTGAATTAAATCGTTGAGCTCAAGTTCTACTAGCA
>JAJDOF010000117.1 GCA_022340305.1 Gammaproteobacteria bacterium | reverse complement strand
GCAGCAATACCTGGCGTTGCCGTCATCGATCTCCAATGTGTTTCAGGGCATGCTGCTGATGTTCCTGCTCGGTTCGGATGTGTTTATCAATTATCGCGTGCGCTGGCGGGAGGCCGTGGCCTGATGGAAACCTCGATCCTGGGTTCGATACTGTTCGCCACCATCGTCGCTGGCACACCGTTAATTATCGTTGCCCTGGGCCAGCTGATCGCGGAAAAAGCAGGTGTGCTCAACCTCGGTGCCGAGGGCATGATGGCGATGGGCGCCATCGCCGCTTTCGCAGTAACGCTGCACAGCGGCAACCCCTGGCTCGGCGTACTCGCCGGGATGCTCGCCGGTGTGGCAATGTCCTTCATTTTCGCCGTGGTGGTTTTGACCCTGATGGGTAACCAGGTCGCCAGTGGTCTGGCTTTATCGATACTGGGGGTCGGCCTGTCGGCGTTTATCGGCAAGCCTTACGAGTCGGAAATCCTGCCGACGGTAAGCGCGATACGCATTCCCCTGCTGGCTGACCTGCCGGTCATCGGTAACGCGCTGTTCAACCAGCAGGCGCTGGTTTATTTTTCCTGGGCGTTGTTTGCCGGCATGGTCTGGTTCCTGTATCGCAGCCGCGCAGGCCTGGTATTGCGCGCGATCGGTGAATCGCCGTCGGCTGCGCACTCGATCGGCTTCCCGGTGATTCGCATCCGCTACCTGGCGACGCTGTTCGGTGGAGCCATGGCCGGTATCGGTGGCGCCTTCCTGTCGGTTTTCTACACCCCGCTGTGGGTCGAGGGCATGGTTTCGGGGCGCGGCTGGATTGCCATCGCGCTGGTCGTGTTTGCCACCTGGAGACCGTTTCGCGTGCTGGTCGGGGCCTATTTGTTCGGTGGCGTGATGGTGGCGCAGTTGTTCGTGCAAGGATCGGACCTGGACATTAATATACCGTCACAATTGCTGTCGGCGTTGCCTTACCTGGCGACGATTATCGTGCTGGTAATCATCTCGCGTGATCGCAACACGGTACGTCTGAACGCGCCGGTATCGCTGGGCCAGCCGTATCGGCCGGAGGCGTGACAGGTAATGGACACAGCTGTCTGCTTAAGCAGGCGTTAATCACTACAAGCATATAACCGGGACTGGATCCCTGAAGATAAACCTGAAAGCCCCGGGAGGGTTGTGAAATGAGATTTACCAAGATAACGATTAGAAAACTGGCGCTGGTATTGCTGGCCGGTGCACTCAGCGGCACCAGTTTCGCTGCTGACAACGTGGGCTTTGTCTACGTCAGCCCGATCGGAGACGCCGGCTGGACTTACCAGCACAATCTGGGCCGCCTGCAGCTCGAAAAAGAAACCGGCGTGACCACCAGTTATGTCGAAAATGTCGCCGAGGGTGCCGATGCCGAGCGCGTCATCCGCGAGATGGCCAAACGGGGTGACAAGGTTATTTTCGCCACCAGCTTTGGTTACATGAACTACATGCTAAAGGTGTCGAAAAGTTTTCCGCAGACGGCTTTCGTGCACGTGACCGGCTACAAGATGGGTAAAAATATGGGCCTGGTCAATGCGCGCTTTTACGAAGGCCGTTACCTGACCGGAGTCATTGCGGGTGAAATGACCCAGTCAAATGTGCTTGGCTACGTTGCGGCCTTCCCGATTCCGGAAGTGCTGCAGGGTATCAACGCATTCATCAAGGGTGCGCGCAGTGTCAATCCGAAGGCCGAACTGCGGGTGATCTGGGTCAACTCCTGGTATGACCCGGGCAAGGAGCGGCAGGCGGCGATGACGTTGATATCGCAGGGTGCCGACATGGTAACCCACCACACCGATTCCACCGCGGTCGTCCAGGCTGCCGAGGAAGAGGGCGTTTATGCCTTCGGTTATCACTCCGACATGTCGAAATACGGTCCCAGGGCGCATCTGACGGCAACCACTCATCACTGGGGTGATTACTACGTCCAGACCGTCAAGGAAGTGCAGGCTGGCAGCTGGACGCCATCCAGCGTCTGGGGTGGTTACCCACGCGGTATGATCAAGCTGGCGCCGCTGAACGACGCCATTCCGGCCGAGTTGCAGGCGCGAATCCATGATCTGGAAAAGCAGTTGACGGAACGCAAGCTGCATCCCTTTGCCGGTCCGGTAATTGATCAGGCCGGAAAAACCATCGTGCCTGCGGGCAAAAATATGAGCGATGACGAGCTTAACAAGATGAATTATTACCTGCAGGGCGTGGTCAGCAAGATTCCAAACTAGCCTTAATCTGGCAGGGTGCGCCCGGACGACGGCCACCCTGCAGGATTTACCGGTAACGACCTATGGAAGCATATCTCCTCGACTGGGCTGCATTACTGGTGCGCTGGCTGCATTTCATCGCCGGCGTCGCCTGGATCGGTGCCTCGTTTTATTTCGTCATGCTGGACAGTTCCTTAAGCGCGCCAGCCCGCGAACAGGATAAGGCGCGCGGCGTCACCGGTGAACTCTGGGCGGTGCACGGTGGTGGCGTTTACCAGAGCCAGAAGTTTTTGCTCGGGCCGATTGGCGAACCGCTCGCGCAAAACCTGCACTGGTCGAAATGGGAAGCCTATACCACCTGGTTGTCGGGCATGGGTTTGCTCGCGATCATATACTGGTTTGGCGCCGATACTTATCTCATCGATCAACAGGTAATGGCGTTGACGCCGGTAGCCGCGGTCGCGATCAGCATTGGCTTCCTCGTCGGCGGCTGGCTCGTTTACAACGGATTGTGCCGGCTGATGAAGGGTCAGGATAACCTGCTTGCCGGGGTCATCCTGGTGTTGATCAGCCTGTCCGCCTGGGCGTTGTTCCAGCTGTTCAGCCCACGTGCAGCCTTCCTGCACGTCGGTGCGATGATGGGCAGCATCATGGCCGCCAATGTTTTCTTTCATATTATTCCCGGGCAGAAAAAAGTGGTGGCGCAAATGCGCGCCGGTGAAACTCCGGATGCCGAACCCGGCATCGTCGGCAAGCAGCGCTCGGTGCATAACACGTATTTCACCTTGCCGGTGCTGTTCATCATGATCAGCAATCACTACCCGATGACCTATAGCCACCCCCAGGGCTGGCTGGTGCTGATATTCATCATGCTGGCGGGTGTGTCGATCCGGCAGTATTTTGTTTTGCGCCATAGCAACAGGGCCGGCCCGCTACTGCCGGCGATCGCGGTAATATTGTTGCTCGCGATGGTCTGGTGGCTACGGCCGGTGACGTCGACCGGGACGGCGGCCGGGCAGGTCAGCGCAGCGCAGATCAGCGAGGTCATCAAGCGCCGCTGCATTGCCTGTCATTCCAGTCAACCCACCCAGCCGGGATTTGCAGAAGCGCCGCTCGGCATTCTGCTGGAATCGCCCCAGCAGCTCCTGGCGCGTGCCGAACGCATTGCCTTCACGGTGCAGACCCGCTACATGCCGATCGGTAACCTCACCGGGATGACCGATGCGGAACGCGTCACGGTGGCAAGCTGGTACGCACAGCTGCAGCAATAACTGGCCATGTCTGTGATCCCCTCGGTGCTGGATAACGATTCGTGCGATACCGCTATTCGTGCAAGTTTCCTGCATTTCAAAACCGATCCGGACCTGTCCGGCGATGCCCATGAATATTTCGCCGACGGACTGCTGATCCTGAAGCAGGGGCGCGTGCGCCAGCTGGTCAATGCGCTCGACTGGATCGATCACTTGCCCGATGGTTGCGCGCTCTACGATTATTCCGGCTGCCTGGTGATGCCCGGGTTTATCGATACGCACAGCCATTACCCGCAGACTGAGATGATCGCAAGCTACGGTCTGCAATTACTGGACTGGCTCAGGCAATACACCTTTCCGACCGAGGAAAAATTCGCCGACCGCGACCATGCCGAGCAGATTGCCGAGTTTTACTGTGAGCAAATGCTGCGCAATGGCACGACCACGGCCGCCGTCTTCGCCACCGTACACCCTGAATCGGTGGATGCCATTTTTGCCGCCGCCGGGCGTCGCGATCTATGCCTGGTCGCGGGCAAGGTGATGATGGACCGCAACGCACCCCCCGGTCTTTGTGATGATACGCAGCAAAGTTATCGGCAAAGTGTCGAGCTGATTAATCGCTGGCATTTGCAGGGGCGCGCGCACTATGCGGTTACACCGCGCTTTGCACCTTGTTGCAGCCCCGAACAACTTGAACTCTGTGGGCAGTTACTCGCTGAGCATCCGGATCTTTACCTGCAGTCGCATGTCGCCGAAAACCTTGATGAAGTGCGTTGGGTCGCCGAGCTGTTTCCCCGGAGTCGCAGCTACCTGGATGTTTACGATCATTTCCACCTGCTCGGCCCGCGGTCGATATATGCGCATTGCATCCATCTCGACCAGGCCGATCTTGAACGCCTGGCAGATAGCGGCGCGGCCATCGCTTTTTGCCCAACCTCGAATTTGTTTCTCGGCAGTGGCCTGTTCAGTCTCGACGCCGCGCGCGCGCAGGGTATTCGCGTGGGCCTCGCCACCGATGTGGGCGCCGGCACCAGTTTCAGCCAGCTGCAAACATTGAACGAGGCTTACAAGGTCTGTCAGCTATCCGGCCACAGCCTGACGTCACTAAAAGCCTTTTACCTGGCAACGCTGGGTGGGGCGGAGTCGCTGTATCTCGATCACCGGATTGGCAATTTCGCGGTTGGCAAGGAGGCTGACTTTGTCGTGCTGGACTTGCAGGCAACCGCGCTGATGCAACGGCGTATGCAGAATTCCGAGTCGCTGGAGGACAAGCTGTTCGCGCTGATGATGCTTGGCGATGATCGTTGTGTCCAGGCTACCCATGTAATGGGTAAACGCCAGTACCTGCGAGCACCCTCATGAGCCGGTTGCTGATTGAAAATGCCGAGGTGCTGGTCACCATGGATGATGAGCGCCGCGAGATCGATAACGGCGCACTGCTGGTTTGCGATAATGTCATCGAAATGCTGGGCGATAGTGTCGCGCTAAACCGGGCGCTGGATGAGAAAGGTTTGCCAGTGAATCGGCGCATCGACGCGCGCGGCTGCGTGGTCATTCCCGGCCTGGTCAACTGTCACCACCACCTGTACCAGACGTTGACGCGCAGCATCGGTACGGGCGCGGGCAAATCGCTGTTCGACTGGCTGCAGGCGCTTTACCCGATCTGGGGGCAGATGGATGCCGAGTCGGTTTACGTCAGTGCGCGGCTGGGGCTGGCCGAGTTGATGTTGTCGGGCGCCACCACGGTTGCTGATCATTTATACCTGTTTCCAAACGGCGCCCGGCTCGACGATGAAATTCGCGCGGCGCGTGAACTCGGGGTGCGCTTCCATCCGACCCGCGGCAGTATGAGCCTGGGGCAGAGCCAGGGTGGGCTGCCGCCGGACAGTATCTGCGAGAACGAGGACGATATCCTCGCCGACTGCGAGCGAGTCATCGCCGAGTTTCACGATGCCGAGCCCCTGTCGATGCTGCGTATCGGGCTCGCGCCCTGTTCGCCGTTTAGCGTTACGCCGCAACTGATGCGCAATACCGCCGCACTAGCACGCCGTCACGCGGGCGTCAGACTGCACACCCACCTTGCCGAAACCATCGATGAAAACCGCTTTTGCGAAGAACAGTTCGGCATGCGCCCCGTGCCTTACCTGCACAGCCTCGGCTGGACCGGTGACGATGTCTGGTTCGCGCACATGGTGCACCCGAACAACGACGAGATAGGAGTGCTGGCCGAGACCCACAGTGGTGTTTGCCACTGCCCGAGCAGTAACATGATTCTCGCTTCAGGCATCGCCCCGGTGCGCGAGATGTGCGATCGCGGTGTGCGGGTCGGCCTCGGCGTCGACGGCTCAGCCAGCAATGATGCCAACCAGTTGCTCGGCGAGGCACGCCAGGCGATGCTGTTGCAGCGTGTCGGCTGGCCGGGGTTCGAATCCCGTGCCGACCGTTTTTCCGCGCGTGAGGCGCTCGAGCTGGCGACGCGCGGCGGGGCTAGCGTGCTTGGACGCGACGATATCGGTAGTCTCGAGGTCGGCAAGGCGGCCGACTTCGTCGCCTATCGCATCGACGGCATCGAACACGCCGGTGCCGGCGGCGACCGCGTCGCCGCGCTGCTGACCTGCGCGCCGGTGACGGCCTGGTATTCCGTCATCAATGGGCAGGTAGTGATCGAGCAGGGAGAAATTGGCGGGCTCGACTTACCCGCATTGATTCGCCATCATAACGAACAGGCCGCGCTTCTTATAGAACGTGCGGCCACTTCAAGGTAACTGAAATGACTGACACCATTCCCGAATTTATCCATCAATGGATCAACCTGGCGCAGCCGCGCCTGGGTGCCGAAATCGTCTCCTGCAGCGATGATTTCTTCGCCGCGTGCAGTCGCATGCTGAGCCCCGAGGCAGCGCAATTCATCGACGGCAAGTTCGACGATAACGGCAAGTGGATGGATGGCTGGGAAACACGCCGGCGGCGTGACGGTGGTTACGATAACGCCATCGTCAGGCTCGGGCTCGCCGGCGAGATCAAGGGCATCGATATCGACACCACGCACTTCACCGGCAACTACCCGCCGGCCGCTGCGCTCGAAGCCTGTTACAGCGAGACTGCCGTGGATGAAAACAGCGACTGGCAGTGCCTGATTCCGTCGACCCGCCTGCAGGGCGACAGCCACCACTACTTCGAGATCGACAATCCCGCCTGTTTCAATCATGTCCGCCTCAACATATACCCCGACGGTGGCGTTGCACGGTTACGCGTGCATGGTCGCGTTATCAACGATGCCGCGACGCTGGATAAAAAGACGCTGCACGACCTCGCCTCGGTGACACTTGGTGCGCGCGCCATCGCCTGGAACGATGCCCATTTTGGCGCCGCCGCAAACCTGTTAAACCCCGGCAAAGGCATCAACATGGGGGACGGCTGGGAAACCCGGCGGCGTCGCGAGCCCGGCAATGACTGGTGCATCATCGAACTCGGCCATCGCGGCAGCATCGAAACGGTTGTGCTGGATACGGCGTTCTTCAAGGGCAATTACCCGGATCGTTGTTCGATACTGGGCGCCCGGGTCGAAGCCGGCACCGCGCAGTCCATCGTCACGCAAAGCCAGTTCTGGGCGGAATTGCTGCCGCCGCAAAAACTGCAAATGGATCGCGAACACCGCTTCAATACCGAAATACTGGATGTCGGTCCAGTCACTCACGTACGCATCAACCTGTTTCCGGACGGCGGTCTCAGCCGGGTGCGCCTGCTGGGGAGGATCGATGACTGATTCCATGTCGCTACAAGCGTTAACAGGCGAGGCGTTCGCGCCATTCGGTGATGTGATCGAGTTCGAGGGCAGTGATTTTTTCCCGATCAATGGCGGCATGGCAGACCGCTATCACGCCCTCGCCGAGGTTGAACTTGGCGATCCGCAGTCGCGTGCGGTCATCAGCCTGGTCGCCAGCCGCCAGTTCGACATGCCGCGACGAGTCGACCACCTCGAATACCATCCGCTCGGCAGCCAGGCCTTCCTGCCGCTGGACTCCAGTCCATTCATCGTCGTTGTCTGTCCCGGCGCTGCCGAACCCGATCTCGGCCGCTTGCGCGCCTTCGTCACCAACGGCAAGCAGGGTATCAGTTATCGCCGCGGCACCTGGCACCACGTGCTGCTGACGCCCTATGCGCCGATGCGCTTCGTCTGCGTCGACCGCGCCGGCCCCGGCAATAACTGTATCGACTACTACATCGGCGAATCCGAGCAGCCGCTCCTCGAATCCGGCTAGCGCTTCAGTTAATCACCGAAGATTTGTGCGCCACCAGGGCGTCCTTTGCAGGGATCTGGTACAGGTAGTGATTGTAGGCGTTGGTCGTCCATATCGAGTGGGCCAGGGCCTCGGCTTTAAATGCGTCTTCCTGTTGCACGGATGGCACCAGCTGCTGGTTTTCATAGCGGTATTCTTCAGGCGCCCTGCCTTTATCCAGGATCACCACGCGGTCACCTTTCATGTAGGCTTGCGCACCGCCAAACTGCATGATCGCGCGTCCGGGGTCGGTCATGTCGTGCTCGATAATGTTCCTTGCCAGGTCATGTCCAATTGCCGGATGGACGCTGTCAATGCCCATCAGCGACAGTAATGTCGGCAGTAAATCGATCTGGCTTGCGACGGGGCTATATTTCGTTGGCTCGATGTCTGCGCCCAGTATCAGGGCGGGGATATGGAAGCGTTTGATGGGGACCGGTTCAGTGCCGAAAACCTTGTCACTGTGATCCGCCACGATCACCAACAGCGTGTTCTCCCAGTAGCGGGATTTGCGTGCCTTTTCAATGAAAGCGCCGAGGGCGTAATCCGCGTAACGAACCGCATTTTCGACCGTGGCTTTCTGTGTACCCTCGATGGCAATACGACCGTCGGGAAAGTCAAACGGCGAATGATTGGATGAGGTAAAGACCAGGCTGAAAAAAGGCTGGTCCGCTGCATAAGCATTGAAACTGTCGTGCGCCTTGTTGAATAAATCCTCGTCAGATGCTCCCCAGGAACCGTAGAACACGGGGTTGTCGTAGTCGTTTTCGTCGATGATTTTATTGAAACCGTTATTCGCGAAAAAACGTCTCATATTATCGAAATGTGCCTCACCGCCATAAATGAAACTGGTGTCATAGCCGGCCGCCAAAAGCAACTCGGCGACGGTGAAAAATCCCGTTTGCGACTTGGCCAGTTTGACTACGCTACGCGTTGGTGTCGGGGTAAACCCTGAAATTACTGCTTCGATTCCGCGCACCGACCTGGTCCCCGTGGCATACATGTTCTCAAACCAGATACCCTGGTTGGCAAGGCTGTCGAGTTGCGGGGTGAGTGGCAATCCTCCCAGCGCACCGACAAAATCTGCGCCGAGACTTTCCTCGAGTACGATCACCAGGTTGCGGGGTTTTTTGCCGCGCACATAGGCTTCTTGACTGTGCAATGTGGAAGCGACGCCCGAGGTAAACCTGTCGGCCGCTATGCCGCTGCTCTGCTTGACCAGCTCGATGGCCCTGTCGGCCGTCATTTCACCATAGGGTGACTGGTCGGAGTTTTCGAGCCTTGTTGCGGCTATCGCGTAAGCTACGCTGTAGGCGGAATTCAGCGCCAGGGTGTTGATCAGCGGATCCGATGAAAAGGCCACGGTGCTCGGATTGACCGCGCGGTGATCCAGCGTCGAACGACTCATGCCAAGGCAAAGCATTACCAGCAGGGGTGTTATTAGCAGGGCGCGCTGCCAGCTTAACGTGCGCGCGCCGGACTGGTATTTTTTTATCCGGCGATTCAACAGGTAAGCCGCGCCGGCGGTGAGGGCCAATGACAGGATCAACTCCAGTTTGTAAGCTGCCCACAGCGTAGACAATACCTCCCTTGGATATTTCAAATACTCGACGAACAGGTAATTTGGCCGCAAATCGTATTGATCTATAAACGAAGGGGTTGACAGTTCGACGAATATTATCCCGGCGAAGCACACCACCAGGTAAACCCTCAACAGCGGATTCCATATGGTTTGAACGGACCTTGTCGACGAGGCTAATGGCGTGATAAGCGCCGGCAGCAACAGCACGAAACCGAGCAGTACCAGATCGAAACGAAGGCCCTGGAAAAATATAAAAAACAGGCCGTCGGTATCGAGCACCCTGTCGTATTTCCACAGCATCAGGCAGATTCTCGACAGGCTCAATACGGCCAGGGTAAACAGGCAAAAAACAATAAGTGGCTTGAATATTTTCATTGGTTCCACGGTACTCGGAAAAAGAGCCAACGCGCTTTTTCTGGAATGCAGGTTCGATCAGGCGTTTGCCTGACCGGCAGCATATCCGAGCAACCTTAAGGAACTCTTAAGACCCTGGTTCAGAACTGGATAGACCCTGGGCCCTGTTTTCGGGGACACACTAGAGTGGCATTGACTCAAGCTCTAAACGGCTGTCATCCCGGCCTTGAGCCGGGATCCTGTATGGGCGCCACCGTCATGAGATCCCGGCTCGGGGGCCGGGATGACTCGATAATTTTCTTAAGTAAGTGCCATCGGTGCAAACATATAGTTGCAGATTAATGGGAGACCTGAGGGCGGCAAATTTGAACGCGCAGGCGAACAAGATCTATCGTCTGTATCCCGGGCTAACGCCCGATAAAAGCCGTGAACGAACCTGGGCGCGGCGGTGACGCCCGGTTATGTTTATGCCTTTGGCGCCCGTTTTGTGGAGGGAACAGGCACCTGCTCAGATAACGCCAGCCTTTGCGAGGTCGTCGCACACCGACGTCACCGATTTGCGCACGATGCCGGCAATTTCATTGATCTCGTCAAGCGTGGTGATCAGGGGTGGTGCAAACCCGAGGATATCGCCATGGGGCATGGCGCGGGCGATCAAGCCATTGGCAAGACAGGCGGCCGACATTTTCGCACCGACCTTGTGGCTCGGGTCGAAACGGACCTTGTTTGCCGGGTCGGCGACGAACTCAATCGCCGCAAGCATACCGACACCACGTACCTCACCGATGATTGGCGAATCCTTGACCGCATCAGCGAGGGCGTCGCGCAGCGCGGTGCCCAGTTCGGCTACGTGCTCGACGATATGGTCCTTTTGCAATACGTCCAGGTTGGCATTCGCCGCCGCGACGCAAATCGGGTGGCCGCTGTAGGTGTAGCCGTGCGAAAAGACGCCGATCTCGTCGGAATGCGACGACAGTGCGTCGGCCACGCGATCGCCGACAATCACCACTGACAGCGGCGCGTAGGCCGAGGTGAGACCCTTGGCCACCGTGATCAGGTCGGGTTTCATGCCGTAGACCGTAGAGCCGAACCAGGCGCCGATGCGGCCGAAGGCAGTGACAACCTCGTCCGCAATCAGCAGTACGTCATATTTCTTGAGGACTTTCTGGATTTCGTCCCAGTAACCCTCTGGCGGGGGAATAATCCCGCCGGTGCCGAGTACCGGCTCGGCGATAAAGGCGCCGACCGTATCCGCGCCCTCGGCGAGTATCATCTGTTCGAGTTCCGCGGCGCGCCGGCGTGAAAAATCAAGCTCGCTTTCGCCTGCCTCGGCGCCCCAGTAATAATGTGGGACCCCGGTATGTAAAATACCGAGGACCGGCAGGTCCATGTGCGCATGGTAAAAATTCATGCCGGTCATCGACCCGGAAACGACCGAACAACCGTGGTAGCCGCGCTCGCGCGCAATGATTTTTTTCTTGTTGGGTTTGTCGATCAGGTTATGGTAATGCCAGACCAGCTTGGCCTGGGTTTCGTTGGCATCGGAGCCGGACAGACCATAAAACACCTTGCGCATATTGCCCGGTGCCAGGTCGATGAGGCGTCGCGATAGCCGCGCCAGCGCACGCGTGGTGTGCCCTGCGTAACTGTGATAATAGGCGAGCTGATGCGCCTGTGCGGATATCGCATCGGCGACCTCGGTGCGTCCGTAGCCGATATTGACGCAATAAAGTCCGGCGAATCCGTCGATCGATGTTTTACCGTCAGAGTCGGTGATACGGATTCCCTTTGCGGATTCAATGATGCGCGGCCCGCCGGTTTCATCCGCCTCGTAAGCGCGCACCGCGGTAAACGGGTGCAGGGTTGTGGCACGGTCGCCCTGTGCCAACGCTTCGGTTTCCGCTGCGGTGCTACTCGGGGTATTCAAGACAGTATTATTACTCATGGTATTTCCTGATTGGTTAAGCGATTAGTCGGGGGTTCAATTGTAATCCCGGCATACGTATTTGACTTCGGTGTAGGCTTCCATGCCCTGCCTGGCGCCTTCGCGTTCGAGGCCGGATTGTTTCATGCCGCCAAACGGGATCGGCGCACCGGTAACCTTGGTGCGATTGACCGCGACCATTCCGTATTGCAGGGCCCTGGTCAGGCGATAAATGCGGTGGGCGTTTTCTGAATGCACATAGGCGACCAATCCATACTCACTGTCATTGGCGCGGGCCAGGGCTTCGGCTTCGCTGTCAAAGGGCGCGATCGCAGCGACCGGGCCAAAGGTCTCCTCGTGGAAAATTGCGGCATCGGCGGACACGTCTGCCAGTACCGTTGGCTGGAAGAATAGCGCACCGGCCGGGTGGGGTTCTCCCCCGCTCAAGAGACGTGCGCCTTTGGCAATTGCATCGCTGACATGGCTGACCTGCTTTTCCAGCGCCTTTTGATTCATCAGTGGCCCGATGACGGCGTTGTCGATGCCGTGGCCGACGCTGAGCTCGCTGGTTTTATCTGCGAACTGACGACAGAATTCGTCGTAGACCGGGCGCTCGACGAGGAAACGATTTGCCGCCAGGCAGTCCTGGCCCGAGGTGGCGAACTTGGCAGACAGCGCGCATTCGACCGCGTGCTCCAGGTTGGCATCGGCAAACACCAGGAACGGCGCGTGCCCGCCCAGTTCCAGTACCAGGCGCTTTACCGTATCGGCACTCTGGCGATAAAGTAACTGACCGACTTCGGTCGAACCGGTAAACGAGATCGCGCGTACCAACGGTGTTTTCATCCACTCGCCAACGATCACCTTCGCCTCTCCCGGCAGAACGTTGAAAACACCGATGGGAAAACCGGCGCGCTCCACCAGCCGCGCCAGCGCAAGCGCGGACAAGGGGGTCTCGTACGAGGGGTGGGCGACGATGGTGCAGCCTGCCGCGAGCGCTGCCGCCGCCTTGCGCGTCAGCATCGCGTGTGGGAAATTCCACGGCGTAATCAACCCGGCCACGCCGACCGGTTCGCGCCAGACTTCGACCTCGGCGCCTTTCAGGTGCGAGGTGACGCTCTCGATGTTAGGGCGTTTGGCTTCTTCGGAGTAAAACTCGACGAAAGAGGCGCCGTATTCGATTTCTCCGCGCGCTTCGTCGAGTGACTTGCCTTGTTCCAGCGTCATCAACAGGGCGAGGTCATCGATGTTGTCGAGGATCAGGTCGTTCAGTCGGCGCAACAGTTTTGCGCGTTCCTGCGGCAACAACACCGACCATTCGCGAAATGCTGCGTCGGCAGCCGCCACGGCGTCGCGGCTCTGCGCAGCGCTGACGCTGGACACTGCAGCCAACCAGGCCCCGTCCGCCGGATTGGTGACATCGAAACGCGACTCGTTATCGGCGCCGCACCACTCACCGTTGATATAAGCGAGATCGCACAACAGGCTCGAATCCTGCATTCGTTCCAGGTGCCTGTCCTGCACGCGGGCTATTTTCCCCTCCGTCATTTGACTAAATTCTCCGGCCTGCCGTTTATTGCGAATACCATGCGTGGTTTAAACAACCATGACCGGGCACTGAGCGAGACTGGTTACCTTGTGTGAAACGCTGCCCAGCAGATAACGCGTCGAATCACTCATACCCCGGCTGCCCATCACGATCAGGTCCGCGTCATGATCCTCGCTGAACTTGATGATCATGCGCGAAGGCCCACCGCCCGTGTAATATGAGTGCAGCTTTTCGATCCCCTGTTCCTGTGCGTAGGCCTTGCTCTTTTCGGCCACTTCCCTGGCAAAGGCTTCGAGCGCCTCGTCGGTCGAGCTCGTCAATTCCTGGTTGACCAGCGACACCGAGGCTTTCCACAGCCTGTGCTCACGATAAACGGACAGGATCAATAGCTCGGCGTCGCACAATTTGGCGAGTTCAATGGCCTTTTTCAGCGCTTCGAATCCGCCTTCCGAGCCGTCGACCGGAACCAGTATCTTGTTAAACATAATCGACTCCTATGTTCGCGGGAAGGCAACGTCGCGCAGGAACAGGGCGATTTGCGGAAAGAAAATCATCAACACCGCCACGAGCAACAGGATTGCCACGAACGGCGGCGTGCCCCTGACGACCTCGATATAGGGCACCTTGAACACCGCGACCGCGGTGAATATATCGCAGCCAAATGGCGGCGTTGCCGAACCGATCGCCGCCTGCAGTGTAATCAGCGTGCCGACCAGGATCGGGTCGAGACCGGTGCTCTTGATGACCGGTGCGAATATCGGCACCAGGATCAGGATGACGACGATCGGATCGACGAACATGCAGCCGATGAAGAAAGCGATTGCGATGACGAAGAGCACCCCGATCTGCCCCATTTCGTTGATGCCGATCGTTGCCAGGATGGCCTGTGGAATCTGTGCGAAGGACAGCACCCAGGCAAAGGCCGCGCCCGCACCGACCAGGATAAAGACCACGCCGGTAACGAGCCCGGTGGACTTGGCGATCGAATAGAAATCCTTGAAAGTGATCGAACGAAATATGAGGGTTTCGAGAAGTAGTGCGTACAGTACGCTCACCGCGGCGGCTTCGGTCGGACTGAAGATACCGCCAAAAATACCGCCGATAATGATTACCGGAAATCCGAGCGGCCACAGGGCGCGCTTGACGGCAGTGAAGCGTTCGCCCCAGCTCGCGGCCGGTTCCGTGGGCACACCCTTGACGGTGGCATAAATCATGCTGTAGATCGAGAACAGGAACAGGATCAGCAGGCCCGGCCCGATGCCGGCGACGAACAGCTCGGGGATCGAGGATTTGGATACGACCCCGTAGATAATCATGCCGATGCTCGGTGGAATCAGGAACGCGATGTCGCTGGAATTGACGATCAGGGCCAACACGAACGAGTCCTTGTAGCCACCTTTCAGCATGCGTGGCCGCAACGGGCCGCCCACGGCTACAACCGTCGCCTGGGTCGAGCCGGACACCGCACCAAACAGTGCGCAGGCCGACGAGGTACTGACCGCCAGGCCGCCCTTGATGTGGCGCACAAAGGCCATCACCATGTCGATCAGGCGGTCGGCGGAGTGCCCGCGCGTCATGATGTCGGCGGCGAGGATAAACATCGGCACCGCGATCAGCGAGGCGGGTCGTATGCCGCCGAGCATCTGCTGCACCATGAACTCGGTTTTACCGATATCACCGAACAGCGATACCACGCCGATAAAAGCGCCGATGAGCAGCGGGATCATCATCGGGAAGCCCATCAGCAACAGGACGATCATTACCAGGAAAATTGTCGTTGCCATGACTAGACCTCGATCTCTTGAGCTTCATGCTCGTGCAGGTTGGTCGACAGGTAGATTTCCTTTTCACGAATGTTTTTCACCATCGTCAACGCATACTGGACTCCGGTGACAAAAAAGCCGATTGGCACCCACAGGTACACCAGGTAAATTGGCACGCCGAGAGCGGGCATCACCCGGCCCTGCGCTTGCAGACCGATGATGTAATAGACTGAAAACCAGGCGAGAAAAAGCATGCACACAGCGGTTACCGCGGTGATTAAAATCATCATGAACTTGCGTTTCCCGTCCGACAGGCTGTCGTAGATCGCCGACATTCGAATATGCCGACCGTGCCGCGCTGCGTAGCCGACACCCGCAAAGGTAACCAGCAGGATAAAAACGCTGTTGAGTTCCTCGGCAAAAATGATCGAGTGGTTGAAGATAAACCGGCTGATAACGTTGGCAATGGTGTTAACCGCCATCAGTATCACGCCGGTTGCCATCATGAATTCTTCGATCCTGGCGATAACCCCGTCGAACGCGTCGAGAATGCCAGCTATACCACGACTGCTTGTGTTTGTTTCGCTCATATCGCTAACCTGGTCATGTTATATGAAAGTTGGCGTGCCGCAGCCGCCTGGGGGATAAACCGGGGTTCCGACCTGTCGCGTAAAATCCCGATGGATTTCCCAAATGCAACGGGCGACAGGTCGCGTGACCTGTCGCCCGGGATTGCGGCTAATTAGCCCGGGCTGCTACCAGGTCTTTCTTCATCTGTTCGAGAATTTTCGCGCCGCGTGGACCCGCTCGCTCGATGAAGGCCTGCTCGACCGCCTTGGAGCGCTCGATGAAGACCGCACGTTCCGCGTCGGTGAGGCGGTTGATGGTATAGCCGGGATTGGTTTCCTTGATTTTTCTGAGACCGATTTCGTCCATCTTGACGGCTTCGTCCAGAATGTAATCCAGCGCTACCGCGGTCGCATCCTGAATCAGTTTTTTATCCTTGTCGCTCAGGCCGTCGTAAAAATCCGCGTTGGCCATGACCGCCGTCGTATACTGGGCGTGCCCGGTGTAGGTCATAACCTTGGTCAGGTTGTCCAGGCCGTAAGCCTCGATCCAGATCGCTGGGTTTTCCTGGCCGTCGACCATGTTGGTTTTCAGGGCGCCGATCAGCTCTCCCCAGGACATCGCGATCGGCGATGCGCCGAATGCCTTGTAGGTTTCCAGCAACAATGGTGAAGGCATGGTGCGGATTTTCATCCCCGCCAGGTCCGCGGGCGTGCGAAACGGCTCCATCGTCGTTACTACCTGTTGTCCTTCCGGAAACACCGACAGCAATTCGAGACCGTGCTCGCGATAGATGTCATGGAACATTTCGTTTACCGCTTTGCCTTCCTTGAAGTACTTGTGCACTTCCTGGGGGTCGGTGGGTTGCACATAGGGCAGCAGGAACGCCTCGGCTTCCGGGATCAGCGCACCGGTAAAGCCGGGGGACTGGTCGATAAACTGTATCAGGCCCGCCTGCGCCTGCTCCATCGCATCCGCCGATTCGCCGAGCGCGCCGACCGGATAAATGTTGATGGTGTGCTTCGAGTTCTTTTCGATTTCTTCCTTGAATTTCGTGGCATACATGCCCTGTGGATCGGTCAGGCCTTCTTCCATCGCGTATCGCCATTCGTCGGCCCGCGCCGAGTTGGCCAGGGTCATAGCGGCGATCAGGCCGAGTGTGGTCAGGGTTTTAAACATGAAATTCTCCTCATTTAATTGTTGTTTGCTGAGTACCGGTTCAAGGCCTGCCGTCACGGTCGTTATGCAATCGCGGCGAGCTGATTCGGTTCGGGCAAGCTCTGGTTTTTATCGCTTCCCCGGCACTACGGATTGCGTGGGCTACATGTGGTATTCACGGAACGTTAGTGCTGGTCTCTATTATATCGGTAGATTATGCAATAATGCGGCGTATCAGCTCCTCCAGGCGACGGTTAACTGCAAAATGAAAGACAAAGGCGACGATATCGAAATTGATGCAATCGACAGGTGCCTGCTGCAGATGCTGCAGCGAGACGCTCTGACCAGCACCGAAAAGCTGGGCGAGGCCGTGAGCCTGTCTCCCACGGCCGCCAAGCGCCGGGTCAATAAAATGCGCCGGGACGGCACCATTCAGAGGGATGTCTCGATCGTCAACCCCGATCGCCTCGGTTACCACGTATTTACCCTGGTGTCGGTAAACCTGGAACGGGACCGGCGCGATATCGTGCAGGACTTCAAGCGTTCGCTGACCGAAAATTCGCGGATTCTGCAGGCCTTCTACACCACCGGTGATACCGACTTTGTGCTGCTGGTGGCGTCGCGATCACTGGGGGACTACGAGCAGTTTACCCAGTCGTTTTTCTGGGAATCGCCACACATCAAGAGCTTTAAGACCATGGTGGTGATGGAAAACGTCAAGCTCGGTTTCGAAATACCGGTTGACCTCTAGCGGGCTGCTTTACAGCGCGAGTTCGGCTTTGTCGCTATTCGGCTGTCTGATTTTTATCGCTGCCGATATCTGCTGAGCGCGTTGTCGGTTCTTGCCCGGATTCTGGATCAGCTAACCCGGCCGGGAGCTCGTCTGGCGTCGCTGCCGTCGGCCGCCATGGCGGGGCGTCGAGTTGATAAACCCCGGACAACTTGTTAGGGTGCGCTCCCTTTGCAGCAGGAAAACATTATGGACAAGGTTTTGTTTGGCGAGCGCTTGAGACATGCGCGCGAGGCTTCCGGCATGAGCCAGAAACTCATGGCGAGCCGAATCGGCGTTGCCAACGCGACAATCGATAAATGGGAAAGCGGCAAGCAGGACCCGCGTGCCAATCGATTGCAAATGCTCGCCAGCCTGCTTAACGTCCCCTTGTTGTGGCTGCTCGCGGGAAGCCAGAAGGTTCCCGAAACGGCAGACGATTTAAGCATCGTGCAATTGTTGCAGCAAAAACTCGTCGAGGTGAATTCCCGGATGGAAGAACTGAAAAACAGTATCGACGATCTCGGCCTGATGCTGCAAAACGAGGACTAGTCGTCGACCGGCAAGTCGAATCCCGATTTGCCGAATACCAGCGTGAATACCTCGTGGTCGGGGTGTTGGCTATCGATGATCGATACATCCTTCCTGCTCCAGGGGGCACAATACTTTATTCCTCTGCAGCGCCCGGGTCTTCCCCGGGTGCTCGGGAATTAAGTATTGTGCCCCCTTTTACGCTTGTGACAGAATTGCGGCTGCTTTGGGGCGGGGGGGGATTGTTGTGGACAAGGTTTATATTACGGCGCAGGAGCTACTGGAAGATTCGTTTCGGCTGGCGCACAAGATATTTGCAGACGGGTTCCACCCGCAGTTCATCGTCGGCATCTGGCGCGGTGGTACGCCGGTCGGGATCGCGGTGCAGGAGTTTTTCGAATACCGCAACGTCGCTACCGACCACATCTCGGTACGCACCTCGTCTTACTACGGCATCAACAAGCAGTCCAAGAAAATACGCGTGCACGGCCTGCATTACCTGATTGAAAATGCGAATGCCGATGACAAGCTGTTGATCGTCGATGATGTCTTCGACTCGGGGCGCAGTGTCGATGCGCTGATCAAGGCCATCAAAAAGCAATCGCGCCTGAACGCGCCCACCGAGATCCGGGTCGCCTGCCCCTGGTACAAGCCGTCCAAAAACAGCGTCAAGTTCGAGCCGGACTATTACCTGCACGAAAGCGAGGAATGGCTGGTGTTCCCGCATGAACTCGCAGGGCTCGAAGTCGGTGAAATCGCTGCCGGCAAGCAGGACCTCGCCAATATCCTGGAGTTGTTCGAATAACACGCAGTGGGCGCGTGATAAAGGCTCCCGCCCTCTTTAACAATAAAAGGCGTCGCCCGGGATGCGCACCCAGCCTTCCATGAGTACGCGCGCGCTACGGCTCATGACGACTTTTTCGACGACCCATTCGCCGTCGCGGTGTACGGCCGCGGCGCCTACCTTCAGTGTTCCCGACGGGTGACCGAAGCGCACGGCGTTGCGCTCGCCGCCGCCGGCGGCCAGGTTCACCAGTGTGCCCGGAATGACGGCCGCGGTGGCGATCGCGACTGCGGCCGTGCCCATCATCGCGTGATGCAGCTTGCCCATCGACATGGCGCGCACGTTGAGATCGATTTCGCTGGCGGCGATCGGTTTGCCGCTCGAGGCGATGTAATCGGCGGGTGGTGCGACGACGGCGACCTTGGGCGTATGCTGGCGCTCTGCGGCTTGTTCCAGTTTGTCTATCAGGCCCATGCGCAGCGCGCCGTGGGCGCGTATCTGCTCGAAACGTTCAAGTGCCGCCGGATCGCCGTTGATTGCTTCCTGCAATTCGCAGCCGCTGTAGCCGAGGTCGGAGGCATTCAAAAAGATGGTCGGAATGCCGGCGTTGATCAGGGTTGCCTGCAGGCTGCCTGCCGCGATCACGTCTTGCGGGAGTTCGAGTGTATCGACCAGTGCGCCCGTTGGGAACATCGCGCCCGCGGCCTCTGCCGGGTCGAGAAACTCGATTTGGACTTCCGCTGCCGGGAAGGTCACGCCGTCGAGTTCGAAGTCGCCGGTTTCCTGCACCTCGCCGGCGGTCATCGGCACCCGGGCGATGATGGTCTTGCCGATATTGGCCTGCCAGATGCGCACCTCGGCGATTCCGTCACGCGGGATCCGTTTTCCATCGACCAGTCCGCCTGAGATCGCAAACGCGCCGACCGCGGCGGTGAGATTGCCGCAGTTGCCGCTCCAGTCGACGAACGCCTTGTCGATCGCGACCTGGCCGAACAGGTAGTCGACGTCGTGATCCGTTTGCGTGCTCTGCGACAGGATCACGGTTTTGCTGGTGCTCGAGGTTGCGCCGCCCATGCCGTCGGTTTGCTTGCCGTAGGGGTCGGGGCTGCCGATGACGCGCAGCAGCAGGTTGTCGCGTGCTGTCCCCGCAACTTGCGCCGCCGCGGGCAGGTCTTCGAGTCTGAAGAATACGCCCTTGCTGGTGCCACCGCGCATATAGCTCGCGGGAATGCGTATCTGTGCTGGTGTTGTCATGCCGTCGCTCCGGCTTCGAGGAAATCCTGGGCGAAGCGCTGCAGCACGCCACCCGCCTCGTAGACCGACAATTCGTCGGCGGTGTCGATGCGGCATTTCACCGGAATCTCGACGCGCTCGCCGTCGCGCCGGTGCATGACGACGGTAAGTGTCGCGCCGGGCCTGCGTGCGCCGACGACATCAAAGGTTTCGCTGCCGTCGATGGTGTAGGTCTTGCGGGTCTCGCCGGGCTGGAATTCCAGCGGCAGTACGCCCATGCCGACCAGGTTGGTGCGGTGAATGCGCTCGAAGCCCTCGGCGATGATGGCTTCGACGCCTGCGAGGCGCACGCCCTTGGCGGCCCAGTCGCGCGACGAACCCTGGCCATAATCGGCGCCGGCAATAATGATCAGCGGTTGCGCGCGCGCCATGTAGGTTTCGATCGCCTCCCACATACGCGTCACCTCGCCTTCTGGCTCGATGCGCGCCAGTGAGCCCTGCCGGACCTCGCCGTTCTCGGTCACCATTTCGTTCAGCAGTTTTGGGTTGGCAAAGGTCGCGCGTTGCGCGGTCAGATGGTCGCCGCGGTGGGTCGCGTAGGAATTGAAGTCTTCCTCGGGCAGGCCCATTTTGGCGAGATACTCGCCGGCCGCACTCGACGCCAGGATGGCGTTGGATGGCGAAAGGTGGTCGGTAGTGATGTTGTCGCCGAGCACCGCCAGCGG
>JAJDOF010000021.1 GCA_022340305.1 Gammaproteobacteria bacterium | reverse complement strand
CGGCAGTTTCAGCATTGGGGCCGCTGCCGGGCCTGGTGGGCAATGGTGTGGCCGGTACGACCTTCAGTCCGGGTGATTCTAAAGACCTGCATGATGTCGTTGCCAATTTGTGGCAAGACCAATCCACGCTGGAGCAGATGGGCCGGGCAGCGCGCATGGAATTCGAGGGCAAATATACCGAGGAAGCTAATTACGAGCAGCTAGTAGGCATATATAATAAGGCCATTACTTTGAGTCCTCGACACCGGTAATCTGCAATCCCAGATTACTCAAGCTACTTTCGCCATGTTGTGCGTTGTAACGGTGGAGCGGCTTGCATAGAGCGCATGACGAATGCTATCGATGGCGAGTGTCAGTAAAATTCACTCCGGGTTCACATCTAAACCTGAGGCTTAGCAATGCTTGAAACTGTTTGGAGAGCTATTGTCGCGATAGTGCTTGAGTCAACCACGACAGTGTACACGGGGATATTATGAATTGTCCCTGTGGTGCGTCGGGCGAGCAGTTGGTGCAATATTTCCCGGCAGGCGAAACGGATTTCCGTCTGTGCAAAGTTTGCGGCTGCGTATTTCGTGAACAATTCCCGGGGCCGGAGGAGCTCGATGAAATATATCGCCTGGCCTATGAAGAAGAGAATATTTCTGGCGAGACGACGAATCAGGAGTCAGGCGACTACGCGGTCCGCAGCTTCGCTGACTTCCTGGCAGGACGCATCGTAAAACCGGGTGAGCGCATTCTCGACTACGGTGCCGGATCGGGTGTACTGGTCTCAGAATTGCGCAACCGAGGGCTGGCATGCGATGGATTCGAGTTTGCCGAGAGTGCCCGGGAATATTGTCTGGCTAACCGCGGTTACTCGCTCAAATCGAATCTGCAGGCGGTGCCCGATGGGTATTACCAGGCGGTCACGATGATTGAAGTGATTGAGCACCTGACCGATTTGACGAACACCCTGAAGGAAATTTATCGTGTATTAGCGCCCGGTGGCAAACTCTTCATTACCACGCCCAGTCGTGATGGATTCCGGGCTCGAATCGAGAAAGGGAACTGGCGTGAAGCCCGAAAAAAATTCCACCTGTTTCTGTTTGACTGGCGAAGCATAAGCTTCCATTTGGAACGGGCCGGGTTTACTGGGGTCGAGCATATCGTGTTTAGCCCTTTTCAAAAGGAAGGCTGGAAATTCGTCATGTATGCACGGATTATGCAATCAATCGGAATGTCCGGGACACTTTGTGTTGTGGCGTCGAGGTAATAATGGTTGAACGTGGGGGATCCTGATACGAAGATCCGCGAGCATCCTCATACGAGGACCTGGCCAATTAATGGATTACCCGAGATATCCGCGGTTACGATAAAAATAGGCGAAGTCATTGCGCTGGGAAGCCCGCGGTTGTTGCGGGCTGGTTGGCCCGTATTAACGCCAGTCCTGTTATTTCCAGGCGCCTTTTTATCGGTCAGCGATCGCAATTGTTGTACTGACCGTTTTCGGTCTGCCAGCGGAGAGGCGGTCGCTGGTATCGATGCCGGGATATTTCGTTTACACGATAGCCCACCGCATGTGAACATAGGACGCGAATGCTATCTGGGCGTCTGTAAATATTTCAGGGTTGGAATAAGCACCGGTGTTCGGGCGCATGCGAAAAACCAGTATTCAGGAAGGTCCGAAGACCAGCGCAATAACAGCGGTAAACTGCAACTTAAGGATGAAAATGCCCTTTACTATTTCAGGTGTGAGTCGGTGACGATCAAGGTTTTGGCCTCTTGAACAAATATATTTCATGTTGACTGAAAATATCCTCGGATATCAGGTTCGTCGCGACGGTTTCGAGTCCTGTTTGGGTGAAATCACCAGGTTTCTCGAACAGGGTCAGGACCAGAAATGGCTCGCTACGCTCAATCCCCATTCTTATGCTGTTGCCCTGCACCGACCCGGATTCCGCAGCGCCTTGAATGCTGCCGACTGGTTGATCCCGGACGGTGTCGGTGTGGTATTCGCGTCACGGATTATGGGTGGCACTATTCGACAACGTGTCAGTGGACCGGATATGTTTTATGGTTTGCACGATTTTATGCAGCGCTCGGGAAATTACTCGGTATTTTTCCTGGGTGCTTCCGAGGATACGCTGGCGGAAATTCGCCAGCGCATGTCTAAAGACTGGCCAGACATCCGCATTGCCGGAACCTGCTCGCCGCCATTCAAGCCCAGGTTTTCTGATGAAGATATAGAGCAAATGGTGCAAAGCGTTAATGCGGCTCGAGCCGATGTGCTGTGGGTCGGTTTGACAGCGCCCAAGCAGGAGGAGCTTATTAATAGAATCCTGCCGCGATTAAATGTTCGCTTTGCAGGTGCTGTCGGAGCCATATTCGATTTTTATGCAGGGCGGGTAAAACGATCTCATCCTGCGTTCAGGCGGCTGGGCCTGGAATGGCTGCCAAGACTATTGCGTGACCCGCGCCGGCTTTGGCGACGGATGTTTGTCTCGGCGCCCATATTTATGTGGCATGTGTGCCTGGCCAGGCTCAAGCCTGCGCGTCGTGCCGGAAGATGATTCTGGTGACCGGCGCCAACGGGTTTCTCGGGCGAGCGTTGAGCCTTGAGCTGAAAGCGAGGCAGTTCGATGCGCGCGGTGCGTTGCGTGCTAATGCTAAAGCAGGGGAAGTCAATATCGGTGAACTTGGAGCGGAAACCAACTGGCAAGAAGCGTTGGCAGGGGTTGATAGTATTGTCCATACCGCGGCTCGTACGCATATCCTGAGTGACACCGCTAGCGATCCGCTAAGCCAGTATCGCAAGATCAATGTCGAAGGGACGCTGAACCTGGCGCGGCAGGCTGCCGCTGCCTCCGTTACTCGATTTGTTTTCATCAGTTCCATCAAGGTGAACGGTGAGGCGACGCTGCCCGGGAAACCATTTACTGCCGATGATCAACCAAACCCTGCAGATCCCTACGGGATCTCCAAGTGGGAAGCCGAGGTCGGCCTGCAACAATTGGCAGACGAGACTGGCCTGGAGTTGGTCATCATTCGGCCACCTTTGGTATACGGCCCGGGTGTCAAGGCAAATTTCCTGCGCATGATGCGCTGGACAAATCGCGGCCTGCCCTTACCCCTCGGCGGTATCGAAAACAAACGCAGCCTGATTGCACTCGCTAACCTGGTGGACCTGATTATTCGCTGTATCGAGCATCCCGCAGCCGCGAATCAGATTTTCCTGGCGGGTGATGGCCAGGATGTTTCGACAACCGAGTTGTTGTATAGCCTGGGCAGGGCATTGGGTAAGCCGGCTCGATTATTGCCATGCCCGGTCAGCCTGC
>JAJDOF010000007.1 GCA_022340305.1 Gammaproteobacteria bacterium | reverse complement strand
ACATACCTGGGAACCATAGATTTTCGCGGCAAGGCTATTAAGCTGATCAGTGAACAAGGGCCATTGGTGACCATCATTGACGGGGGCAGGTCCTCTGCGCCGGTGGTCAGTTTTAGTAACGGGGAAGGCCCCGATTCGGTCCTGCAGGGATTTACCATTCAAAACGGCCATGACAAAGGCATTTTTGCGAATAACGCCTCTCCGGGCATCATCAATAATATCGTTGTCAATACTGCGATTTGCGACGGGGCGGGTATCGAGTTGAATACCTCCTCGGCAATCGTCAAACAGAATACCTTACGTGACAACGTTGCCACATGCACCGGTAGTCGGGCCGGAGGTGCCATTCTTGTCAGGGGAGTTGCCTCCGCGGCGATCGTCAATAACCATATTATCGATAATGCTTCTATTGATCTCGCAGGGGGAATTACCCTTTGGGACGCGGGAACGCCGATAATCGAGGGAAATACAATCAGTGGGAATTCGGGCGGCGCGATCAAAATTCGACATCGCTCTGAGGCACTCATTCTACAGAACATAATCGCGAACAATATCGATGAAAACTGTGGTGGCATAGATTGGCTGGTTCCGTCAGGTTCAGTTGGGCCACGTATCATAAACAACACGATCGTAGAGAATGACGGTGCACAGGGTTCGGCGATTTGCGCGGACGGCTTCGACGGACAGGCGCAATTAGTCAACAACATCATGGTGAGCAAACCTGGACAAACCGCGATTTTCTGCGAAAACGTTCAACCCAGTAATTTCGAAACGCCCACAGTCAGGTTCAACAACGTATTTGCACCCTCAGGTATTGCCTATGGCGGTGTCTGTACCGATCAAACGAGTAAGAATGGCAATATCTCGGCCGATCCTCTCTTTATGGATAAATTGAACGAGGACTATCAGTTAAGTTTGACCTCGCCTGCCATCGATGCCGGGGACAATGCTGTTGCAGATCTTCCGGCAACGGATATCGCCGGTAACGGTAGAATTGTGGACGGTTATCTGAACACGATTGCCCAGGTTGATTTAGGCGCCTACGAGTTTACGCCCTGGCCCGTGTTCTGTGCCGAGCCCTGTTAGAAAGCGGAATCCTTCGCCACGACACTCCCGGTTGCGTCTCACCAGGGAATGGGATCCCCGTTGAATTCGATGAACTGACCACTTTGCGCAGGTCCCGCCGACTGCAGTATTGCCTTCAGGCCGGAGGCACATTCGTCGGTACCGATCTCGGCGTTGGCGCCGCCCATATCGGTTCTGACCCAGCCCGGATGCAGACTGATGGCGCTGATGCCGCGCGCCGCCAGGTCGATCGACAGACTCTTGACGACCTGGTTAACCATGGTCTTGGAGCTGCGATAGATGTAACTACCGCCACTGCCGTTATCGGCTATGCTGCCCATCTTGCTGCTGACCACCGCTACCAGCTTTTGCTGGCTGGCCGCAACCTGCTCGACGAAAGCCTGCACCAGCATCAGTGGCGCGATGCTGTTGACCTCCAGTACTTCACGCCATTGCACGGGATCCACTTCGCCAAAACCGCTACCCCTGGGACCGTAAATGCCCGCGTTGCTCAACAATATATCGATCGAGCGAGCGCACAGCTCGGCTGACAGGGCCTTCATCTGATCATAGTCGGTAACGTCCAGCGCATGCAGTTCAAGCGTCGGATATTGTTTGCCGAGTGCACGCAATGCGTCAGCATCATCCGGGCTGCGGCAGCAGGCGAGTACGACCCAGCCATCTGCGGAAAACTGTTCGGCAAGTTCCAGCCCAATACCGCGATTGGCGCCCGTGATCAAAATGGTTCGACTGGTCATAAACATACCTCAAGTTAGCCAGCTGAACCTTACCGTGAATAGACCAGCAGGGCAATCGGGGGCCACGTTTAGACAACTCACTATTGGTGGGGATCGATTTGCTGCAAGGTGAGACCATTGCCGATAGCAGCGTTCACCAACGCTGGGTTTTCGATCATCCGGTAATGACCACCCCGGGAGATACGTTCGATCCGTGCAGCGGACCTGGACTCCCGGGCCCGGGGACACCTGACAGCCCGATATCGTTTCGACATCACCCGCGCCCGCAACGGCATCCGCTGCAGGAATATACAGTTCAGCATAATAAAGCACCCGGCAATTCATAATTTATGCCAGTGGGGGTGAATATTATTCAACTGGCTAGAATCGACAGGCCAAGCTGTTTATACTCGAATATCGATGTGCCAGGTTAGCCTGCCTCGACATAAAAAATAAATAAACTAGAAATTTCGACCAAACTGATTTCACGTCCTGAGGAGGAGTAGAATGCCCAAGTCAAAACAACAAACCTATCGTGTCCGCAGGGTGCTGCTGGCAACCGGATTGACCCTGTCTACTGCCATGGCCACCGGACTCTCCGCTGCCGATCCGGTCACGGTCGTATCATGGGGCGGTAGCTATGGCGCCGCACAGGATGCAGCGCTGTTCACCGACGCGTCGAAGAATTCCGGTATCGAGATTATCCGTGAATCGGGCGCCAGCATGTCGAAAACCTGCCTGCAGGTTGAATCGGGCTCGGTGACCTGGGACCTGGTCGTTACCGGATCGGGCGGTGCCGCTTCCGCGGCCGCTAAAGGCTGCCTGGAAAAGATCGATTACTCGGTGGTGGACGTTTCGACGTTCTACCCGAATCTTTACTCCGATTACTGCGTGGGAGCCGACGTATTTGCCACCGTCATGTCGTGGAACACCGATAAATATGGTGAACCTGGCAGCCCGGGCGCACCCAGTTCATGGGCCGACTTCTGGGATGTGAAGAAATTCCCGGGCACTCGCGCCTATCGCGCCAATAACGTCGACGGTGCACTTGAACCTGCGCTAATGGCAGACGGTGTACCACCTGAAAAAGTGTACGAAGTACTGTCCACCAAAGAAGGCATGCTGCGAGCAATTAACAAGATTCGTGAACTCAAGCCCCACATCGCCGTGTTCTGGGGTTCGGGAGCACAGCAGGCCCAGTTGATGAAAGATGCCGAGGTCGACATGACCACTGGCTGGAACGGTCGCTTCGACAATGCCAAGAAGGATGGCGCCAAGGTCGGTTACACCTTCAACCAGGCCCTGCTGGATTACGATTGTTTCGCGATGCCAAAAGGTGCGCCCAACAAGGAAATGGCAATGAAGTTCCTGAACGAGATTTCCAAAGCCGAGTACCAGGCCAACCTGCCCTTCCACATTACCTACGGTCCGACCAACAAGAAGGCTTACGAGGTCACCACCGCATCGAAGGAACTGATCGAAGCGCTGCCCTCGCATCCGAAAAACGTCCCGATGATGCTGCCCATCAACCTGGAATTCTATGCCCAGCACAGAACCGAGGCACTCGAGCTTTACATGGAGCTCATGAGCGAGTAACCACCGTCGCTGGTCGAGCCTTAGCATGGCTCGACCAGCACCGTTGCCAGCGATCCTGAAGGAATAATCATCGTGCAAAGCAATGCTGATACTCAACCGTCGGAAAAACCGACGGCACTCCCCATCCGCATACAAAGCCTGACCAAAAAGTACGGCAAATTCTACGCGCTGGACTCGGTCGACCTCGACATAAAAAGTGGCGAGTTTCTGACCCTGCTGGGGCCATCGGGATCGGGTAAAACGACCCTGTTGATGGCCATAGCCGGGTTCAACCGCCCCGATGCGGGCAGCATTCGTTTCGGCGACGACGAGATGATCCTGACGCCACCGCATAAGCGCAATGTCGGCATGGTATTTCAAAGTTACGCCCTGTTTCCGCACATGACGGTAGCGGAAAATGTCGCTTTCCCGCTGAAACTGCGGGGCGTCAGTGCCGAGGAAAGCGCCGAACGTGTGGACGAGGCGCTTACCACGGTACAGTTAGCCAGCCTTGGCGCACGCGGCATCGAGGAGCTTTCCGGAGGGCAGCGACAACGCGTCGCGCTGGCGCGCGCCTTCGTGTTTCGTCCGCGCATCCTGCTGATGGATGAGCCGCTGTCGGCTCTCGACAAAAAGCTTCGCGAACAAATGCAGATCGAACTGAAACATCTGCACGAGCAACTTGGCGTCACCACGGTGTACGTCACCCACGATCAACGTGAGGCCTTGACCATGTCGGACCGCATCGCGGTCATCAATCACGGCAAGCTGGCCCAGGTTGACACGCCCCACGCCATTTACAATCGGCCAGCGAATGCCTTTGTCGCCGATTTCATCGGCGAATCAACGATGTTGCCACTAACGCGTAACGGTTCCGGACAACTGTCATTCGCAGGTAATTTGATCAGCCACGATCCTGTCAGCGCAGGCGACTACTCGCTGGTAATAAGACCCGAGCGCCTGTCCGTGATACGTGAAACGGTTAGCGACCCGCAACAGACTCTCGTGTTCTCCGGCACGATTCGAGAATTTGTATTCCAGGGCGATACGGCATTCGCGCTGGCATCGATTAGTGACCGGCACGATGTTTCTTTTCGTTTTGCCACCGATTCCGCTTCATCGGAAAATTCGCTACGGCCCGGTGATCCCGTTTCCCTCGGTCTCAATCGCAGCGACGTAATCATCATTCCACGTGGTGAAGTTCAGTGAATTCCACAACCGACAGCGACATGGGTAGCGGACTGTTGAACGAGACACTGCTCAGGCGCCAGGAAAAGCGCGAGCAACGCGCACTGCTGAGCCTGGCGTTACCCTCGTTGCTGGCCGTGATTGCAATCATTGTAATCCCGGTAGGCTGGCTTTTTTACCTGTCATTCATCGGCGACAACGGGCAGCTGTCGCTCGAGCATTACCAGAAGATGATCGAGTACAAGTCTTACCTTCGCACCTTCACAACCACCTTCCAGGTCAGCCTGCTGACTACCTTGCTGTGCATATTGATCGGTTACCCGCTGGCATATTTCCTCGCTATCCTGCCTGCGCGCGTGGCCGGATTTTTCATGCTGGCGGTATTGTTGCCGTTCTGGACTTCGCTGCTGGTGCGCACTTATGCCTGGTTGGTGTTGCTGCAGAAAAATGGCATTTTGAACGACTTCGGCATGGCTGCGGGTCTGTGGGACGAACCGCTCAAGCTGGTGCACAACCTGACAGGTACGTTGATCGGTATGGCCCACATCATGCTGCCATTCCTGGTATTACCGCTGTACGGGTCCATGCGCAAGATCGAGCGCGACATGATGCACGCCGCCGCCAATCTCGGCGCCTCACCGATTCAGGCCTTCTGGAAAGTGTACTTCCCGTTATCGCTGTCCGGCATGGTAGCCGGATCGCTGATCGTGTTCGTGCTATGCCTGGGATTTTACGTCACGCCGGCGGTACTGGGTGGCGGACGCGTGGTGATGGTGGCGACCCAGATCACGGCCATACTCGAAAATCAGTATAACTGGGGCGCTGCCAGTGCCCTCGGCGTGGTATTGCTGGTGGCAACACTGATCATACTGTTCGTGGCCTCGAAAGTGTTGAAACTCGATGCCGCCCTGTTTGGCAAACACTGACATGGGCTGGCTGAAAAAACCGGCATCGGATACGCAACTGACCCACGGCGATCGCCTGTGGCTGTACGTTGTCGCTGCGATCATCATGCTGTTGCTGGTGATCCCTACCCTGATTGTCATTCCGATGTCTTTTTCCGCCTCACAATACCTCGAATTTCCGCCCGAAACCTGGTCGATGCGCTGGTATGACGTTTACCTTGAATCGCCAAAGTGGATGCGCGCAACCGTCACCTCGATGCAGGTGGGGGTTTTAACCATGCTGCTGGCGACACCCGTTGGCACCATGGCGGCCTATGCCCTGTTTGTCTCCGGACACCGCGCGGCTCGTGCACTGTTCATGTTTTTGATCACGCCCATGATCGTACCCGTGATCCTCATCGCCATCGGCACTTTTTACGCCTATGGCCGCATCGGACTGAACAATACCATTACCGGGCTGGTGCTCGCGCATTCGGTATTGGCAGCTCCGCTGGTGATGATTGTCATCACCTCGGCACTGCGCAACTACGACCTGAACCAGGAGCGAGTGGCGCGAAGCCTGGGCGCAACCCGACTGAAAGCGTTTTTTGTCATCACCCTGCCGCAGATCAAGTTTTCACTGGTAACTGCCGCGTTGTTGTCTTTCCTGACTTCGTTTGATGAAGTGATCATCGCGATATTCGTCTCCGGTGGCACCAACGCGACCCTGACCAAGCACATGTTCGCGGCGTTGCGCGATTTCATCGACCCCACCATTGCCGCAATTTCTACCATCATGATCCTGGTATCGACCACGCTACTGCTGGCCACCCAGTTCCTCGGCGCCAAGCAAAAATAGAGGGTACCGTCCTCCCCAGGGAAGCCAATCCAATGCGCATCAGCGAACTGCACATTTATCAAAAAGACCTGCCCGTCATCGGTGGCCCGTACACCATGTCCCGCGTAACGCTGCATTCCGTCGACACCACTATTGTCAAACTGGTATCTGATACCGGGCTGGTTGGCTGGGGCGAGACAGCACCGCTAGGGCCGGTTTACCAACCACAACATGCACTCGGTGCGCGCGCCGCGATTGCCGAAATGGCGCCGAACCTGATTGGTCAGTCGGCGCTCACGCCGCTGCTGCTGCGCCGCCACATGGATGGCTTGCTGAACGGTCATAATTACGCCAAGGCGGCGATCGATGTCGCCGTCATGGACATGATGGGCAAGCATTACGGTCGGCGCGTCTGTGATCTACTGGGCGGCGCCGAGTGTGAGCGCTTGCCTGCTTACTATGCCATCGGCCTTGGCAGTCCGGACGAGGTTTCGCGGATCGCCATCGACAAGGTCACACAAGGATACCGGCGTGTACAGATCAAGGCTGGCGGTCGCGATGTCGCCATCGATATCGCCGTGGTGAAGAAGGTCTGGGAGAAAATTGGCGGCAAGGCGCAGTTGGTTGTCGATACCAACCGCGGCATGACCGCCAGCCAGGCGATCCGCCTGAGCCTCGCCTGCCGCGATATTCCGTTCGTGTTCGAACAACCCTGCAATACCATGGAGGAAGTCGCCTCGATCCGCAACCAGATCGCCCAACCCATCGTCATCGACGAAAATACCGAATGCCTGAACGACGTGCTGCGCGCGATTTCAATGGGCGTCTGCGACGGCTTCGGGCTGAAGATGACTCGCCTCGGCGGGATCAACGCGATGGCGACGGTGCGCGATATCTGTGCCGCGAGATCGATACCGCATACCTGCGAGGATTGCTGGGGAGGGGACATCGTCGCTGCCGCGGTACTGCACATCGCCGCTAGCGTCGAACCGCGTTTACTCGAGGCAGTGTGGACCGCCGGCAGTTACATCGAGGAAAACTACGACCCGGAAAATGGCATCAACGTGGATGGCGGTTATTTCGACTTGCCGAGCGGCCCCGGGCTTGGTATCAATCCTGACGAATCCCGCATCGGTGACTTATCGACCTCGTTCGCCTAGCCTGCATATCTCACCGGGTTCCGGGAAAATACGGGGACAGTATCGAACGGCACTTAATGGACAAGACAGGGGCATTCCCGCGAAAGCGGAAATCTTTTGACAACTGCCGTCCAGTAGTATCAAGACCGAATCGTCGGACCGCCGTATGCGCGGGGATGACGCCCTCAACTAAATGCCATTCGGGACAGTATACTTTTTGAAATCGCAGCCGGGCATACAGGAAAACTGTCCGCGGTTGCGCCGCGCAGGAAATTTCCTGTGGTGAGTCTCTTTTAAGAATTCCTTAAGCCTGCATGTCTAATGTAGCGCGTGTTTCATCAATCTGGAAAGGACATGCTAACCCAAAGCGCCACACCATCCTCCGTGAAAGCCTGGGATCCATTGATCCGCATATTTCACTGGAGCCTGGTAATTTCATTTGTCATCGCTTTCATTACCGAAGACGACTGGATGACTGTGCACATCTGGGCTGGATATGCGGTAACGTCGCTGATTGCTTTTCGCCTGTTTTGGGGACTGGTGGGAACCCGCAACGCTCGCTTCGCCAGCTTTGTCCGCTCTCGCCGAGTTGTTATGCAACATCTCAAAGACATGCTCGCATTCAAGCCGGGCCACTACCTCGGCCACAATCCGGTTGCCGCCGTTATGGTGATGCTGCTATTAACCAGTATCGTTATGGTCGCCTTCAGCGGCATCGTACTCATTGCTACCGAGGGACAGGGCCCGCTTGCCGCTACACTATTTTCCTCGTGGAACGGAGACTGGATGAAAAACATCCACGAAATCCTCGCCAACTTCACCTTGCTACTGGTGTTTTGCCATCTCGGCGGTGTGTTCATCAGCAGCTTTCTCGAAGGCGAGAATCTCGCCAGGGCCATGGTCACCGGGCGTAAGAAATTGCGACCCCATTGGGAGGATGTGATTACCAGCCAGGAAGCCGAACATAACCTGTAAAGCAGGACGCCTATTCGCGGAGCACGATATCTAATCTCCCTCTTTTTTCCGGCTACCCGAAGTGCGGGAAGAATTTGCTCAATTGTTCCCACAGCTGCAATCTGTCCGGCACCTCGGGAACAAAGCAGGTGTTGTAGAGTTTCAGCGACGCACCGCTAAATTCGTAAGATGGGCAAAGAGCGTGGAATCAGGTGTCCGGTATCGTGTCCGCGATACTCGGGTAACGCCGACATTCGGACAAAATTTCGAAGTTGTTCTCACCAAACCCGATCCGGTAGTAACATAGCGCTTTGCCATGCTCAAGGAACGCCGGATGACCAGCCCCGATGAAACAGTCCTCAAGATAGAACAGGCCGATGGACTGCTACAGCTCACATTAAATCGGCCAGACAGTGCCAACGCGCTGAACCCCGACCTGACCGAAGCGCTGATCCAGGCGCTAACGCAAACGTCGGGCATTCGCCTCTGCGTCATTCGCGGCACAGGCCGGCACTTTTGTGCCGGATTCGACCTCAGCGATCTGCAGAACTTGAGCGACGGCGATCTACTGTGGCGCTTGCTGCGCATCGAGACCCTCCTGCAGACGATATATCACTCACCCTTTGCGGTGGTCGCGCTGGGCCAGGGGCAAATCGTCGGCGCCGGTGCCGATCTGTTTGCTGCCTGCTGGCGCCGGGTAGCCGCCAGCGATGCCCGGTTCAAAATGCCAGGCTGGAATTTCGAACTGGCGCTCGGCACCCGCCGCCTGACTCAATTAATCGGTCAGGACGCAGCGCGCGATCTACTGATCGACACGCGGGTATTGTCGGCCGATGAGAGTCTGGCCTGCGGCCTGTCAAGCGATCTTGCGAGCCCACAGGAATGGCCCGAACTCATCGATGAATTGCATCAACGTACCAGCACCCTGTCGTTACGGGCGCTGGGACAGATGTTGGACCTGACGTCGCGCGACACGCGCAACGACGACATCGCCGCTATCGTGAAAACGGCAGGTCGACCAGGGTTAAAAGCGAGGATCATTGCTTACCGCGACCGGGTGGCAGCTACCAGAATCAGTACCCAGACCCGGAACGACTGAACTTTCCGAGGCTACCCCAATCCCAGAATGATGAACTTGAGGCCGGGTTGAGGGCGCTTGGTGTGATTGCTGCAATCGGCCTGGAATTCTGCAATGCGACCCTTGATATTAATCCTGCTGGCTTTGTCTTTTAACGCATCCACGGCGACTCCGCCCGCGGAAAGCCTGCATCGTATGGAGGCCGCCATTCCCGATATCCTGTTCATCAACCCCGATGGAAAGGCAGCCAGGACTGGCTGAAGAGCCGGGGTTTCGACGTCCCACTGTTCAAAAACCCGATCACCGACGGGGTCGCCATTCAAGTAGCCGGTGGTTCCTGCTACTTCATCAAGGGAACCCCGGTGACCATCCTCATCGACAATAACAGAATCCTGCGCAATAAGGCGGTCGGCACAGCCGAGTCAATCATCGCAGCGGATATCCGCAATTTAATTTAACTCCCGACCCGGCTTGCTTCAGATTCACCGAAACGGATGTTCGATTCGAATAGTGCCGAGCTGCCAGGGTCGACATACCCGGCTATTTCGGATTGGCCGATAAATAAATCCAATATGGGTTTTGACTCCTCTACAATCGGTGGACTCTCTGCCAGGGACTGCTATCTTCGAACGGTCTATTGCAGAGAAAAAAGCCAGAACGCATGCAGTCAATTGTCGACAAGATATTCAAGTCAGTGTTCGCTATCAGCCTGCTTGCCTGCATTTACCTGTTTTTCCACAAGGATGAATTGCCGGGGGCTTCCTTCTATGACCTGGAGCAATTGGGCGAACCAGTGCAGAAAAAGACCAGGCAGGATAGCTTTAGCACTCGGGCAAACGACCAGGAATATCTCATTACGCCGATCTATGACTATGAACTCGATGGTGTCGTTGTCAGTTACCACGATGCCGATGACTTCACCGACATCACCCACCACAGACGCTGGAAGGATTTCCTGAATCTGCGCGACCTTTGCGTGGTGTGGGGCAGCAACGTCGCTAGCGGTGTCTATCGAGATATGGAATTTCACAACGGCACCTGGACCTGCTGGTATTCCTGGCCCAATAGCGAGGTGCGCGACCGCTTCGACGAGACGCAGCTATCAAATAATCACGTGCTGATCGATGACGAAAATATCAAGCGCAAACTGATGCAAGCGGAACCCGGCGATCACATTCGGCTTAAGGGGATGCTGGTCACCTATAGCAACCCGGGTAACGGTTTTTACCGGGGAACCAGCACCACGCGAACGGATACCGGAAACGGTGCCTGTGAAACAATCTACGTCACCGGGTTTGAACTGGTGAAAAAAGCAAACCGGGCGTTGCGCGGTGTTTATTCGGTGGCGCTGTGGACGACAATCATTTCATTTTGGGGGATAGTGGTGATGTTCTTCGTCATGCCCTTCAAGGGCCGCTACGCATAAAACAGCCAGGCAAAATTAATGGTGCCTGCTGCGCAGATCTCATTTGGGGTTGCAGTCGACAAAGGCACTATAGATAGCAGGTTTGCTGCTATTAATTCGTCCCTCGCCGAGGTGCTAACAATTTCGCTTCGCGGGTGAGCCTGATGGAAAAACCCGGGGGCGCTGGAGGCCCCCGGGATATGCAGTCATACCTGGACCAGGATTATTCGTAGTTGAATACGTCGGGCCGGGCATCCGCGATGAAACCATCCGCGTTGGGCATCTTGATTTTCGGCAACGACGTGGCGTCCAGCGTGGCCTTCCTGTCGAAAATATTGGCCTCACCAAGTATGTACGCGGTCACCGCATAGACTTCGTCGTCGCTCAACGAACCCGGTGCATTAAACGGCATCGCGCGCTTGACGAAATCGAACACCGTGGATGCATAAGGCCAGTAACTCTCGACCGTTTTCTTCGGCTTGCCGCTTGTCAGCGACCCGCGACCACCAATTAAAGCGGCACCGCCAGTGGCGCCGATGCCACCGAGATCGGGACCGTGGCAGGCAAGGCATTTGGCCGTGTAGACCGTCTTACCGGTTTCATAGTTACCACTACCCTTGGGCAGGCCGCGGCCGTCCGGCATTACGTCGATATTCAGCGCCGCGATATCCGCGCTGGTCGCCGGGACGCCGAATTTGTACGGCCCCGAGTAACCCTGCGCATTGCCGAGCGCCGGCAGTATCGACATGGCTATCCCGGCCAGCAGAGCGATGAGTGCCTTACAAGATTTAGTATTTGTGTACATTGCTTACCCCTCCGTCTGCTGCGACTGCCCAGCTTTGAATACCGTTCAGGTGATAGATCGAGCCATATTTTCCACCGCCGAGGCCGCGTGCGTCGACCAGTTGCTTGATCGTCGGTTGCACGTAACCGGTCTCGTCCTGGCAGCGGCTCTGCAATATCGCTGGCTTACCGTCCCAGTGCCATGGAAAGCGGAATCGCGTGTGGCAAACGGGCATGACCGGGGACTGCAGTTCGGCCAGTTGCCAGCTGTTACCGCCATCCACCGAGACTTCGACACGCTTGATGACGCCGCGTCCCGACCAGGCCAGGCCCGAGATCTCGTAAAAGCCGGCACGCGGTAATTTCATTTCGCCGGAAGGAAAGGTAATGACTGACTTGGCTTCCATGGTGAAGGAAAACTGGCGTGCCTTGCCACTGCTCAACAGGTCGGTATATTTCGAAGTTTCCTCACGCGTCATGAACGGCTTGTCGCTGATCTCGAGGCGGCGCAACCATTTGATATGGGTATTGCCCTCGAAACCCGGTAACAGCAGGCGTAACGGATAGCCCTGCTCGGGCCGCAGTGCCTCGCCATTTTGTGCATAGACCAGCATCGCGTCATCCCAGGCCTTGTCGATGGGCACGCTGCGCGTCATCACTGCCGCGTCCGAGCCCTCGGCCAAGATCCAGGCGGCGCCGTCCTGCACCCCGACTTCGCGCAAAATGGTCGACAGCGGAACGCCGGTCCACTCGGTGGTACTGGTCAATCCGTGGGTGCCCTGCACGGTCTTCAGCGTGGGTTCACGCCATTCGGTGAGACCGTTACCTGAACACTCGATGAAATGGAAGCGGGAAACGGATGGAAATCGTTTCAGGTCTTCCATGCTGTACTTTCTCGCCCCGTCGACCATCCCGTGCACCGTCAGGCTGTGCGTGGCGGGATTGATATTGGGAATACCGCCGTGATGGCGTTCGAAATGCAGGCCGGAAGGCGTCACTATGCCCTCGCCCGCGTCCAGTGGGGTCATGGTCCAGGAGGATTCCTTGGTCGCGGTCGGAAAACGCCAGCGCACCTCGGTTTCGAATTGCGAGCGCGAGCCGTAACCGCCGTCGTCGTTGGTCAGCCGGCCCTGCACCTTGGTCGGATCTTCCTGCACCGGGTAGTCCATCGCGCCCGGCGGCGCCGCGGCCTGCGCGGCTGAACCCACCATCAGCGCAGTAGCCCCTGTGGCTGTCGCCGCGAGGAACTGCCTTCGACTGGTGACGTCGCTGCGCACCGGGCCGGAAGGAAACATCCCGTCCTTACATTCGCATTCTTCGGCTTCGACAGCACCTTTGCGACTGGCGATGGCTTTTGCCTCGGCCTTGATCATGCCTTCGATCTGGTTCCGGGTCGCCTCGTCGTAGTCTTGATTTGAAAGTTTCTTGGCTTTTTTACTGCTCATTCAATGCTCCCCTCTTGTTATTAGAAAAGCCACATCGACGAGGATTAAGCGTTGACTAGGATCCCAGCCATGTGTCGATCTTGGTTTTTTTGAGTAATTGCCGAGATATAGTAGAGGGACACCCGTGACTTGTATAATACATATAAGCTATCACCCTAGTTACTCTGTCTATCCCTGCTTCCCTCGAGCGTCAGGCCACAATCAGCAGCCCTTGCCCGGCGTTCACGGCCACCAGTCGCCCTGCGGATTAGCGCTCTGGCGCCATCAGGTGGATGCCGTCGGCCAGCAGGGAAACGCCGACCTCGGCGCCGATCTCCAGGTTGTTGCGCCGGGCGCTGTGACGGTTGATTGAAAAACTGATGAAGGCCGCATCGTCGCCGTCGAGTTCGAGGTTCACCACCAGGCTCTCACCCTGCTTGAGGAACTCGCGTACCACGCCGCGCAGCGGGTTTTCGCGCTCGCCGAGCGAAGGCCGATCGCGCCGATGCATGACGATATGCGCCGGGTGAATAACCCAGTCTACCGCGCTGCCGGGCGCCTGACGCTGATCGAGCTTTACCTCGAGCGCAGCTCCACGCCAAAGGATGCGCGATATTCCCGCGCGTGAGTCGTGCGCGTCGATGGTCGCCGAAAAAATATTAGTATGTCCCACCAACCTGGCCACCAGCGCATTGCGCGGATACTGCAACACCTCGTCCGGAGCGCCGTTTTGCAGGGTTTTACCGCGATGCATAACGTATAGCCGGTCGGCGAGCGAGGCCGCCTCGAACAAGTCGTGCGTCACCAGCACGATCGGTATATCGATGCTACGCCGCAACACGACCAGCTCCTGTTGCAGCTTGCGGCGGGTAATCTGGTCGACCGCCGAGAACGGCTCGTCGAGCAGCAGAATTTTCGGCTCCCGGGCCAGGGCCCGAGCCAATGCCACGCGTTGGCGCTGGCCACCCGAAAGGTGAACGGGCAGACGCTGTTCCAGGCCCTTCAGGTTTACCTGCTCCAGCAGTTCACGTCCCCTCGCATCGCGCGCGGCGACATCCAGGTGCGACAGGGCGGTGGTGATATTCTGCAGCGCGCTGAGGTGGGGAAACAAAGCGTAATCCTGGAACACGAAGCCGATGCGGCGATCCTGCGTCGACACGTTGATCCCACGCTCGCGTTCGAGCCAGGTTTCCTCGCCGCAGCGGATAAAACCCGAGTGTGGCTGGTACAGCCCCGCAATGCTGCGCAGAATTGTCGTTTTACCGCTGCCCGAGGGTCCGACCAGCGCCAACAATTCACCGCTGTCGCAATCGATTTCGACATCCAGCGGAATCGGCTGACGCTGCCGCAACTTTAACTTAAGGCCGGCTTTGGACATGCTTTCTGGCGCGCTGCGACAGCCGGTAGACCAGCCCGATCGACAGCAATGAAAACAGCAGCAGGACCGCCGACATCAGCCCCGCGCTGTGATTGTCGAGGGCTTGCACCCGGTCATAGATGGAAATCGCGATGGTCTTGGTTTCCGCCTCGATGTTGCCACCCACCATCAGCACCACGCCAAATTCGCCCAGTGTGTGCGCGAAGGTCAGCGCCAGGGCCGATACCGCACCCGACCAGGCCAGCGGCAGCTCGATGCGCCACAGGGTCTGGGCCGGCGACAGGCCGCAGCACCAGGCCGCCTCCCGGGTTTGCAGCGGAATGGCTTCAAAAGCGCGTTGCAGCGGCTGAATCGCGAACGGCAGGTTGAAGATGACTGAGGCCAGCAACAGACCATCGAAGCTGAACACCAGGTGGCGCCCGGTGAGCGCGTGGTAGTACTGGCCGAGCGTCGAGGTCGCCCCCATGCCCAGCAGCAGGTAAAAACCCAGCACGGTGGGCGGCAACACCAGCGGCAACGCAATGGCCGCCTCCACCAGCGCCTTGCCCGTAAAGTCGCGCCAGGCCAGCAGGCGCCCGACAAACACCGCCAGCGGCAACAGGATAATGCAAGTCCAGAAGGCGAGTTTCAGCGAGAGCGCCAGGGCCGTGGTATCCATTTCCCTGCCTCAGTCCGCCGGCATCGACGGAAGATCGAAGCCGAAGCGCTGCAAAATCGCACCGGCCTCGCTAGCACCCATGAAAGCGAAAAACTCGCGCGCCACCGGGCCCGCGGGTTTCAGCAAAACCATGCGCTGGCGCAGCGGCTGATGATTCGCCGTCGCGAGCAATACCACCTGGTTGTTTGCAGCGATCGCGGGCACCAGCGCAAGCGCATAGGGAACGATTCCGCCCTGGCTGGAACCGCTGGTAGCGAATTGCAGCGCCTGCGAGGCGTTCTCGCCACGGATCAGATACGGTTGCAGCGACTGCCAGAGACCCAGGGCGGTGAGCGCCTCGCGTGCCGCACGGCCATAGGGCGCATGCTCTGGATTGGCGATCGCGAAATGCTCGAGCTCGCCCGCGGCGATCGCCTGCGCGATACCGGCAAGGTCTGGGGTGAGCCGGATGCGTCCAGCGAGCGGGGCGATCGCGGCAATTTTCCCGAGCGCGTAATCGCGGCCAGCAGTCGCGGTCAGTCCCTGTTCGACCAGGGCTTCGACATAGGCCTGGTCGGCCGATAGAAACAGTTCGAAGGGTGCGCCCTGCTCGATCTGCCGCCTGAAGTTTCCGGATGAGCCATAGGTAATGCGCAAGCCATGACCCGTGCGTGCATGAAAGGCGGCGGCGATCTCGGGTAATACGAACTGCAGGCTGGCAGCGGCGGCGACACGGGTCCCTGCGTCGGCATGGAGGTTCGGCTGCGGCAGCACAACGGCAGTCAGCAATAACACTCGCAACAGGATTAGTCGCAACGCCGCCGGGCGCTGACCCGGACGTATATCACGGTCGCAGGCCGGCCCGGCCGGCGCCGTCGGCAAGCTGCAAGAACGCTGCATTCGATCACGATTCTTCATCAATTCCTGAACGGTCTGCCTCGATACCGGGCCGGTAGCGTACATTCCCGAAATCTTGCTGATCCCGGGGTCGTATGCAAAACCGATTATCTTGGGTTCCGAGGAATTCGCAATGGCTGGTTAGCGACCCGCGTGCTGGATCGTTTGAACTGCGGCAAGAATAAACACCCTCCCCGGCAAATACAAGCGCGCCACGGGTACTTGTCGATGGCTGCCGCGGATACGGAAGGCATCGAAATAACGGGCGCGGCTTGCATCGCGTTTGGAATTTTAGCGGGAAAAGTGTAGATTGGGGTTTCATTCCCGGCACCCGGAAAACGCCAGTCCGGTCGGCACGACGACGGGACGCTATCCGCAGGCTACACAACCAACAGGACCGACAGACCGCAACATGCCTGAACACCCGGACGACTCGTTACCGCCATACACCGCGCGCAAGCCGCAAAGCCGAGATCACTTACGTGATCGGACGCGAGCGGTTTCCGCCCGGCGCATGAACGCAAATCGGACCCATCGGTGAGACTCGCTACCAATCTGCGCCTTTACCGGGTATTTCCGTTCCTGCGCTGGCGATCGCGGGTCAACGCCAACAGCGCTCGCGCTGACCTGCTGGCCGGCTTGACCGGTGCCATCGTCCTGCTACCCCAGGGGGTGGCATTTGCCACGATCGCGGGACTGCCGCCCGAGTACGGCCTCTACGCGGCAATGGTGCCTGCCGTAATCGGCGCTTTTTTTGGATCGTCCTGGCACCTGGTAACAGGCCCCACCACCGCGATTTCACTGGTAGTGTTCGCGGCGGTAAGTCCGATCGCCGAACCCGGCAGCGCGCAATACATCAGCCTGGCACTGACGCTTTCATTTCTTACCGGGATGTTCCAGCTCGCGCTCGGCCTGGCGCGCATGGGCATCCTGGTTAACTTTATCTCGCATACCGTGGTGGTCGGATTCACCGCCGGTGCGGCGGTGCTGATCGCCACCAGCCAGATCAAAAACTTCTTCGACCTTGCCATTCCGCGCGGCACGTCTTTCCAGGAGACGATCGTGCTGTTGTTCGAGATGATCGACCAGATCAACCCCTACGCTACGGCGGTTGGGCTGGCGACCCTGCTGTGCGGCATACTGGTCGGCAAATATTGGCCGAAACTTCCATACATGATCGTGGCAATGCTGACGGGGAGCCTGCTGGCACTAATCCTCGACCTGATCGTCGGCGTGGGGCAAACATCAATTGAGACGGTGGGCGCCCTGCCCAGAAGCCTGCCGCCGCTTTCGATTCCAGACCTGTCGCTTTCCGCCATCAGTTCACTGCTATTCAGCGCGCTGGCCATCACCCTGCTCGGCCTGACCGAGGCCGTCTCGATCTCACGTGCCATCGCGGTAAAATCGGAACAGAACATCGATACCAACCAGGAATTTATCGGCCAGGGCCTCGCCAACGTCGTCGGCAGTTTCTTCTCGGCTTATCCGGCAAGCGGCTCTTTCAACCGCAGCGGCCTGAACTATGCCTCTGGCGCCCAGACGCCGTTGGCGGCCGCGCTTGCCTCGGTTTTGCTGCTGTTGATCTTGCTGGCGGTTGCGCCGCTGGCCAGTTACCTGCCGATCGCAACCATGGCCGGCGTTCTCTTCCTGGTCGCCTACCGGTTGATCGATTTCCACACGATCCTGAGGATTTTCCGCGCTAGCAAGGCGGAATCCGTGGTCTTCTCGGTTACCCTCGTGGGTACGCTGCTGGACCTCGAAAAAGGTATATTCGTCGGTATGATGTTGTCGCTGTTGCTGTACCTGTACCGCACCTCGCGCCCGGTAATCCGCGAGGCGCTGCCGGCACCCGGCAAGGCCTTCTACCATTTCATTCCGAGAATGGGTGCACCCGGCTGTCCCCAGCTGAAGATGCTGTTCCTCGACGGGGCAGTGTTTTTCGGTGCGGTGAATAGTGTCGAAACCAGCCTGCGCCGGTACGATCAGGACAACCCGGACTACAAGCACGTATTGATCCTCGGCATCGGTATCAACTTTATCGATCTCGCGGGCGCGGAAATGCTGGCGCGGGAAGCCCGCCGCCGCCGGCGCATGGGCGGCGGTCTCTATTTTCACCGTCTGAAGGATTCAGTCTTTCTGATGTTGAAAAGTGGCGGCTTCATCGACGATATCGGCAAAGCGAACATGTTTCCGATGGGGCCCCAGGTGATCCCGGAGCTTTATCCGCGACTGGATTCAGAGGTCTGCCGCCGCTGCAAGACGCGAATTTTCGACGAGTGCCAGACGACCCTGCCAAACGGTGAGCCGCGCGACGAGTAATGTATGTTGTTGTGGCATTCTCACGCGAAATCGATTGAGATCCACCCGGGCCATGCAGGCAACATGGCTTCTCAGGTACTGATATAAAGTCCACATCACGGAGAAAAGCGTGCCGCACCCGGCGCGGGGTAATGTATTAGTAAGGGTATCAACAAGCGAGATCAACACCTTCCTGGGTCGGGTCATCAGTCAAATACGCTTGCCTGAGCATCAATAACTCCCGTGATGTGGAATTAATTGATGTTGCGTGTTCCAGCGGCGCCAGGCGTGTGTCCCTTTGAGCGCCTTTGAGCATTGCTTTGGGCGTTGGGCAGCGTCCTAATATGTTCCTTTGAACGGACCTTTGAGCGTGAAAATTCTTATAGGTTAACTGCCACCATCGATCCGTTCACCGCTTGCATCCGTGGCTATCAGGAATTATAAAGGCAGGATTATTTTCATTCCGCGTAGCGCAGGCATAATGCAGCATTCCCCTTTCGTCCGGCTTCCAGTGGTCATGGCTATTCTACTGACCTTGTCCCTCGATACGCTCATGGCCGCCCCACCCGACGGATACCGGTTCCTGTCGCTGACCGAGGCAACGCAAGTGGCGAGCCGCGAAAACAAGCCCATGCTGCTGTACTTTGGCCGCTACGGTTGCAGCACCTGCCGCAAAATGCATGCTGAAGTATTCAGCGATGAGTCTGTCAACGCAAAATACAACAATGCCTTTGTGCTCGCCTATGTCGATACCGAAAGTGGCAATCGCATCAGGCTTGGCAGTGGCGAAACAACGACCGAGATGCAATTTGCAACGCGCAACCGCATCCTCGGAACGCCCACATTCGTGTATTTCTCCGCCGATCAAAAACCCCTGTTCAAAAAGGCGGGCTTTCAAACCATTGCGCAGATGAATCTCTACGGCGATTACATTCTACAGAACCATTACAAGTCAACGCCGCTGCAAGAGTTCATAGCTCGTCAATGAAATGTAATATTGCCGGGCTTTGCCTCGCCCTGGCTATTTTCCAGGCACAGGCCGCCGATCGCTGGATTTTCGCAAGCAGGGTCAACGTTTCCGGCCCGCCACTTGCCGGGGTTTTCCATCATCTTGACGGCTCGGGACGCCGGCATATCGCCGTTTCCGGGAAATCGGTTGCCGTGGTCTGGGAAGATAATCGCAGCGGGGCGCCACAAATCTATGTCACCCTGAAAACACTGGCGCAGGAAACCTTTCCCGCTGCCCTGGCTGTGAGCAGTGGCAACGAGGCATATGAGCCGGCTATCGATGCCATCAGCGGCGATCGCTTCGTGCTGGCCTTTGAACAGGATGCTGCCGTTTTCGCCCGAATATTGACCACGCAGGGCCTGGCCGAACCTACCCGACTCAGCCAGGCTGTGGCCAGCCACGTCAGTATCGCCAGTTTTGACCGCCGGGTATTTGCCAGCTGGCGTGAGCGGGAAAATGGCAGGTGGTTTGTCAAGATTGCTGAATTACGGGTCGCCAACGTTAACCGGCTTGTCATCGAATCGTTGCAGTCCGTCGAAACCGAGGGCCTGGAGACGCCGGTGCTATTTCCGGTGATCGCGGTCAACAGTGCCGGGTTATGTGTCGCCTGGGAGGATCGTCGCGCCGGTCATACACGCTTACTGTTCAGCCATGCCGGGGTTGCCGGGACTTTTAGCGCACCGCACTCTCTCAACGAGTTCTTTTCCAACCGAAATGAGTATGACCAGGGTAGTGGCGTCACACGGCTCGCCCTGTCGTCATTTGGGCAGAACGAAATTCTTGCCGCGTGGATGGACAAGCGCAGGGGCGGCAGTGGCTACGGTATTTTTGCCGCGCTCGGCACTGACGCCGGCTCGATGTTCGGTCCGAACGAAAAGGTGCACGGCGAGGAAGGCGATAAACAACCACACAACAATCCCGCGACTGCGGGCAATCAGGCGGGTGATTTCGCAGTGGCCTGGGACGATTTCAGGCGCGGCGACTCCGACATCTGGATCAGCGCCTACGACCCGGGTCTGGAATGGAGTCTCGATTATGCACCCCCCGTCGCCAGCGGTAGCGGCGAGCAGACCCATCCATCAATAACCCTCGATGAGCAGCACAATCTGCATTTGTTATGGATCCAACGCAGCAACCCGGATGGACCGAGCCAGCTCTGGTATAGCCTCGGACAAACACGGCAGGAGCAGTGAATTATGGGAACAGCTATTCGTCTTTTCGAAAGATGTTGATTTTGCCGGCTTCGCGACCACTTGAAAAACATGGTTCGTCTGCGTTTTACGCTAACGGGAAAAGTCGTCCGAACTTCACCCGCCGGCGGCGATAAGCAACCCGGGGGCGAGGCTGATAAACGCGTTATTCGCCTGAGATTCGGGCTATTTCAAGTTCCAGTTCTGCAATACACCGACATCAATCAGATATCCTCTGAACTCTACGATGACTCCGCTTGGCGTAATTTTATGCAGGAAAAGCTCGTCTACGATCTGCTGTCCTTCGAACACCGGCCTGCCGTCGTTCACGAACACATAGCTCACCTTGGGATTGCTCGAGTAGAGATGACCGGAAAAGTCAACTGATGGTAAATCTCGACGCACGTCGGCTGGCAGTTCACTGAGACGGGATACCCTGTGGTACATCACCTCGCTGGCGTCCTGCGCGCCGGGCGAGCGAATGACGAGTTCACCCGCCTGGATTTTTTTCGTCAATGTATCCGGCTCAATACGAACCCAAGCAGTATCTTCTGCACCCGTGGTCGCGGCTACCCGGGGAGCCGGTGTCATTCCCGCCTCGCCTGCTAAACCAGCTGCTGTAGCGCGAGGTTCAGAGATGGTTGCGCTTTTGGTTTCAGGCAGCGATTGACTGGTCGATTCCGATTTCTTAGTCAATAGCGGAAATTGGGGGGACGAGGTATCAGCAGTAGTCTGCTTCGATGTCGAATTATCGAGCTTCCCGGCCAATTTTGCAGAGGCTAGCGCGTCGACGGTATCGACCGCGGTGATCTGATTCCCAGGAGACGACTTGTCCGCTGCCAGGGCCTGCTCGCCAGGCCTCTCGATGGCGTCATGCGGTGATAGCGAAAACCAGTCAGCCAGAGGCCGGTCGGACTGCATCCAGATCACTAGCACGATTACATTCAGTAACAGTCCCACGACCACCAGGTAAGGGAAAACACGTCGCGGCCGATGATCGCTGGCGACCGGTATTGCCAGGATGCGCGCATCCGGCACTTCCTGCTGTTGTCGGTCATGCTCCGACTTGGCAATCGCATCGAGAATAAAGGACACCTCAACCCTCTCCCTGGTAATTGAGCCGCGGAACAGTGGCGTCGTTGACCGAATTCAAATGGATCAATGTTTGTCGACCTGCAATACCATCGGCAACCAATCCACGACTGCGCTGGAATGCCTTGACCGCTTCGACAACATTGGAGTCATAAATATCCCGCACCTGCGCCGACCTGATATCCGCAGCAAGCAGGTTTTTCGTCAACCAGGTCACACCCGGGCCGCGCTCTCCCGGCCTGAAAAGGGAAAAACCTTGCGGTGAAGTGCGCCACAGCAGCTGGTAGTGGCCCTGCCACCGTGCTTCCAGTTCCTGCACAGGCACTGTTTCGATGCCGTGAGAAAACGCCAGTGTCGCCAGTTCGTCTTTCAGCGCAAGCAAAGTCACATCATATTTCCGGCCGTCACTGTCCAGCAGAGCCAGGATCACCGGTCGATCAATACTCGCGAGGAGGCCAAGATTGCCAATTCCCGAAAAGCAGCGCAGCCCCCAGGTATTCGCCTGTGCGCAGGGATCTGCAATTTGTTCGGTCAACGGTATATCCCATTGCTTGAACAGCACCTTATGTGCGCCCGCAGGTGTATTGCCTTCGGCAGTCACCGCGCCAGGCCATTGCGGTAATGCGGACATCCCTTCATCCGCTTCTGGAGTTTTTGCATCGAGCGTCGCCACCTGGGACAACTCCGGGTTTCCGGCTGCCGGTGACCCGGCAACGATATCTGGCAGTGATTCGTTCAACGGTCGCGCCAACAGCAGGGATATTTCCTGGCCGTTGGTATACAGCAACGCGGCCATGGCTGCGGCAACGACCAGTAATGAGGATGCGACAATCGATCCGCGCAAAAACCATCGTTGCCGAGGCGGCCGCCCCTGAACTTCCCTGGTCGCTTTTTGCAATATCTTCAGGCTTACCTTGCGCCGCGACTTAACATACGCACCCAACATTGCGCGATCACACAGAATGTTGATTAGCCTGGGAATGCCACGCGTTTTGGCATAGATTTTGTTGATGACCCGCGCCGAGAACACGGGTTCCCGACAACCGGCAACCGCAAGCCGATGTGATACGTAGGCATTGATCTCGGAACGATCAAGGGGCTTCAAGTTGTACCGTGCGGTAATTCGCTGCTCCACCTGCTTCAGTTCAGGGCGAGACAGCATCGTCTCCAGTTCCGGTTGCCCGAGCAAAATGATACGCATCAATTTACGTTCATTGGTTTCAAGATTGGTCAACAGACGTAATTGTTCGAGCACATCGGCGCTAAGGTTTTGTGCCTCGTCGATGATAACCACGGTGTTTCGTCCGAGCGCATGCTGTGCGAGCAGATAGCGGCTAATTGCATCGACGAACGTCTTGATGCTGCGATCAACATGCTCATAGGCAATGCCGAGCTCATCACAGATGCTACTCAGTAACTCGTTGACGGTGACCTTGGGATTGAGGATAAACGCAACGTTGGAATGTTCAGGCAATTGCTCCATGAGACAGCGGCACACCGTGGTTTTACCGGTTCCAACTTCACCGGTAAGCATGACAAAACCACTATCGCTGCGGATCCCGTATAGCAAGTGAGCTAACGCCTCTCGATGACGGAAACTCATATATAAGAAACGTGGATTAGCCGCAATAGAAAACGGTTCTTCAGTTAGTTCGAAATACTTGGTGTACATACCGGCCGATTTCTGACGTTGGCGTGATTATAGTCGGTACTATAAGCAGAACCTAGATTCTCTTACCGCGGATCGAAATTATTACCTATCAAGCCGCGAGTCTTTTGCCGATCTCGTTCAACAGGATGTGGCGGCTGGATGAAGTGGTGATGCGCTGGCGGTAGCAGTCGAGTCACTGGAGCACAAACAGGGGGCTCGAGTTGCAGTAGCGACGAGAGTCGGCTCCTGGCTGAAGATCGCTCCCTGGCTGGTTTTATGGGCGTCTGCGCCGGAGAAAACAGGCGCTCGGAATGCAAAAGTCAGTGGCGATGTAAAATCCGCAACAAAGCCTCGACCATTGCCTTGATATTAATGATCTGGCCAACTTTCACGCCCAGGGCACCCGGTGGCCCGTCTAAATTTTGGCATCCGGGTAATAGTTATTTAGAGATATAGCTTTTTTACTCCCCCTGTTTTTATACTTCGTCGGATAATAAATCAGGAGGATAAAACCGTTGAAAATATTGCCGCTATTTATATTAATTATTTCCGGGTTAACCGGTTTCGGTACTTCCGCCCTTGCAGCGCAGGATGCTGGCCAGGGTCATGACTATAGAACGTTTCACACCGATGGGACCATCGACTTCGGTGAAATTGGAGACTCATATACCTCCGACCTGGTGATGTACCTCGCCGGGAATCAGTTCATGGTAATGGAGGAACTAATCAAGAGTTTTCAGGCGAGAAACCCGGACATCAAAACTGTCTATGTGGAAACCATCCCACCGGGTCAAATTTTCAAGAACCAGTTACTGAAACAGGGAGAGATCGACGGGCAGAAGACCGCGATGAATCCGGATCTGTTCGCCAGCGTCAACATTAATCACCTGAAGAATCTCAAAAAGAAGGGCTTAATGAACGAACACATGATTTACATTCATAACAAGCTCGAACTGATGGTCGCCAAAGGGAATCCAAAAGGGATCAAGGGCCCCGAAGACCTGGCTCGCGACGATCTCGTACAGTCTCATCCGAATCCATTAACCGAAGGTATTTTCAAGTTTTACGGTAGTGAGATGCTCAAGGACCTGAATCTGCACCAAAAGGTCACCGGGGGCAAGGAGTGCAAGAGTTGCTGGGCGGTCGAAGGAAAGACCTGGTTTACGTCTCGCCACCACAGGGAGACTCCTTATCGTATCGAACAGGGCCAGGCTGACGTTGGTATCGTCTGGGTTACCGAGGTGTCGCACGCCAAGCGCGAAGGGCGTCCCATAGACGGGGTATCGATTCCAGCCCCCTACAACAAACAGGATAAGGTTGGCTACGCGATTGGCCCGATGCTGAATGGTCGAAACAAGACAAATGCCAGACGCTTCTTGCTATACCTGGCATCGAATGAAGCCCAGGGTATATATAGCAGCTACGGATTCATACCGGCAAGCGGCGAAGAACGACGTGTAAAACCACTGTAAATTTCGCGCGCATCGGTTCCGCAGAAATCTCCCCGGTTTAGCCCCGGTCTGCCTTTGGTACGACTGGGGCTATCGCCTGTGACCGAAGGTCGTCACTGGCAAGGAATCCACCAAAGTCTACTTTTGTGAAGTCGTATTTTTGCTGAAGGCTTGCTGCGCCTGGAACAAATCAAGAACCCGGTGATTTCATTCATAAAATATTCGTTGCTCTTTCCTACCGCCGGTTTTTAGAGGGCTGCCCGCTTATTGAAATAGCCTAAATGACAATGCGCCGAAGATTGCCGTAACTTGCACGGTTGAGCAGTTTTATTGGTGTCGGCGGAAACTCGTCAGATTAAGGATACCCCCGGGCTGGACTGCGCCGGGAATTCCTTTCTTTTCCCGGCAGAATAAGCAAAATAGACTGTTAATTCTTGCTGCACTTAAACCCGGGTAGTTCATCAGTCATGTCTAAGCTTACGCCGCGCAGGTGCCTCGACTTCAAAACACCGCCAGGTCCCCTTGCTCTGGCGCGGGCTCGATTGAAATTCCCTTTGCTCAGGGGGTGGGTTGAAAGAAAGCCCCGAATGAATGAAAAAAACTAGTCTTGATGCAATCGATATTCGAATCCTCAGCGCGGTTCAGAAGCACGGCCAGCTGAGTAAAGCCAGACTGGCAGAAATCGTCAATTTGTCGCCAACGCCGTGCTGGGCGCGATTGAACCGGTTGAAGGCAGCCGGTTTCATACGCGGGTATCACGCTGACATCGCGCTTGCTTCTATCGGTCACCTGACGCAGGTTATTGTGACGATCGCGCTGACGCATCACCGCAAGTCTGATTTCGACCGCTTCGAGGCCCATATCCGCAAAACGGAAGAGGTTTCCGAATGCATCGCTACAGGTGGTGGTATGGACTACGTCCTGAAGATATTCAGTTCTACCCTGGCAGATTTCCAGAACCTGATGGAATCATTGCTTGCGGCCGAACTGGGGATCGATCGGTACATGACCTACATCGTGACCCGCGAGATCAAATCCGGGCCGCCCAACCTTGCTCGGCTGATTGCCAGACCCGATAAATAGTGCCGTCGACCTGAATGGCCTGCCGGGCGAATGACAATAGTCTGTTCAGACTTTGATTGCTGCATTTTTAGTCCGCATTCGCAATGAAACCAACGCTAAACTTCGCCCGCTTGAAAGACTCCCCCCGCTGGTCGGGCTACTGGTTCAAACAGGGTAAATGACATGACCCAATCAGACGATTTCGCATTCGGCACGCAGATCCGCAAATCCCCTGTTTCGACGCGACGGTCCGTTGTGGCGCCGCGACGTTTCCAGCCAGCCTGCTCGAAGCGTTCGCGTGACGCATTGATTTTTCCGAACTTCGAAGGCGGGCGAGCAATTCGAATTGGTACAACAACTTGTGAGTATGTGAGGCACCCATGATGTCCGATCATTCAGCCATCGACTCTTCGGCACCAGGCGAGAGTCCACTCTATTTTGACGTCGACAGCGGTGTCGCCCGCGTGGTGCTTGACCGCCCGAAATCGATCAATGCATTGTCCGAGGAAATGCTCTCGGCGCTGCAATCCTGTCTCGATGACATCTCCCGGGACCGCTCGATCCGGGCGGTTATCCTGCGCAGTTCCGGCGATCACTTCTGTGCCGGTCACAACCTCAAGGAAATGACCGCGCGGCGCGCGGACGCCGATGGCGGTAAGGCCTACTTCGTCGAGCTGTTCGAAACCTGCTCGGCGTTGATGAAAACGATCGTGCGCTTGCCGCAACCCGTGATCGCCGAGATTCGCGGCGTTGCGACGGCGGCCGGATGTCAACTGGTGGCGGCCTGTGATCTCGCGGTGGCCGCCGATACGGCGAAATTCGCGACCTCCGGGGTGAACATCGGCCTGTTCTGTTCGACGCCGATGGTTGCGCTGTCGCGCAACGTCTCGCGCAAGCACGCCATGGAGATGCTTTTGCTCGGGGAGTTCCTGCCGGCGGAACGCGTCGCCGCAATGGGGTTGGTCAATTCCGTCGTGCCCGAGGATCGAGTCGCGGACGAAGCCGAGCGGATGGCCCGTATCATTGCCGGCAAATCGTCGGCCGCCGTCAAGATCGGCAAGGAGGCGTTTTATCGCCAGGCCGAGATGACCCTGGATGAGGCCTACCAGTATGCCGGCTGGGCAATGGCCGAAAACATGATGGCCCGCGATGCCGAGGCTGGAATCGGCGCCTTTGTCACCAAGCAACCCATGCCGGACTGGACCGGCGAGTAGACTCGAGATGAACCCGGTTTACGCAGCGCTCGAACTCGGCAAATCGCCGGCCAACCCTGTTCTGCTGTCACCGATTTCGAAGCTCAAGCGCACGGCGCAGGTACACCCCGACCGGGTTGCGACGGTAAACGAGTTGCGCGACCGGGCGCGCTTGGTATCCTGGATAGCGGCCTGTCAGGCCAACGAATATTATTTTAAAGAGGAATAGCAGAAAATGTCATCCGATGAAACCGTATTGGTAAACAGGCTCAGTTTTGGGACGCAAATCAGGAAATCTCCTTACACGGATCCCGCGTTGCGGTGGGGAGCGGTCGAGTTCTCGGTATACAATCATATGTATATCGCGCGTGACTTTGGCGATCGCGTGCAAAACTTCTGGAACCTGGTCAACGAGGCCATCCTGTGCGACGTCGCCGTCGAGCGCCAGGTCGAGATCACCGGTCCGGATGCGGCGCGCTTCACCCAGTATCTCAATTGCAGGGATCTGTCGAAATGCGAGGTCGGACAGTGCAAGTACGTGCTGATCACCGACCAGCATGGCGGAATCATCAACGATCCCATCCTGCTGAAGCTGGGTGAAAACCACTTCTGGCTGTCGATCGCGGACAGCGACGTCCTGCTCTGGGCAAGGGGGCTGGCGGTGAATTCCGGCATGGATGTGCAGATCGATGAGCCGGATGTTTCGCCGCTGCAGCTTCAGGGCCCGAAATCACGCGACATCCTGCGCGCCGCTTTCGGCGATGCTCCGGCGGAACTGAAATACTATCGTTTCATGGAGCTCGACTGGGATGGCGTACCGCTGGTCATTTCGCGCACCGGTTGGTCGAGCGAGCTGGGCTACGAGATTTACCTGCGTGACGGATCCCGTGGCGACGATCTTTGGGAGCATCTGATGAAAGTCGGTCAGCCCCTGGGGCTGCATCCGGGCCACACCTCCGGCATCCGCCGGATCGAAGCCGGCATGCTGTCGTATCAAGCGGACATGACCTTGCAGAACAATCCGTTCGAGCTCGGCATGGATCGCCTGGTCGACCTGGAAATGGAAGCGGATTTCGTCAGCAAGGCGGCCCTCACGCGGATCAAGAAAGAGGGCGTTTCGCAGCTCTTCGTCGGTCTCGAAATCGACGGCAAACCGTTTGTCGGCGCGAATGAGGAATATTGGCCGCTCACCCGGGATGACCAGCGAATCGGCACCGTGACCTCCGCGATCCATTCGCCGCGCCTCGAGAAAAACATCGCCCTGGCGATGGTGGCGCGTGAGTATGCAGACATCGGCACGCGCGCGGTCGTCAACATGGTGGGCGAGTCGCGGAACTGCGAGGTGGTTCCGAAACCGTTCTTCGATCCCAACAAGTCGATTGCTTCGAGCACCTAGCCCGCATATCTCACCGTTTTCCGTAGCGCGGGCGTCGCAAGGACGCTGTGGCGTGCCGCATGGACCAGAGGTGCGCGCCGGCGCAGTTTCCACTACGTTTGGCGGGCCGTCGGGAGTACGGTATGCCACGGTGAGCATTGCGGCGCCCATAGTCGGTTATCGGTGCGCCATTCGGGCCAGGGTTCCTGCCGTGGATGCCGCCGATGTTGCGGTGGCGGTAGTCGATCCGCAATGCCGGGTTATCGGTGCTGGCGCGCTTCGGCCCGGACGACGGATCGATCTTTCCACGGGGCGTGCACGGAAACATCGACGCACTGACAGTCATCATGCTTCACTGATAATATATTTTATGAGTAAAGACGAGGTTCGAAGGTAATGTCGCAGTACGTAACACAATTGAGCTGGTCACTGGGAGAGGGCGAACTGGCTTACGGGAAGTACAGTCCCAACCATAAGTTGACCTTCTCCGGCGGGTTGTCGGCCACCATGACTTCGGCGCCCGATTACGGCGGCGATGCTCGCTATGTGAATCCCGAGGAAGCCCTGGCTGCCGCGCTGAGTTCGTGTCACATGATGACGTTTATCGCGTTGGCGGCCAAGGCGAAGTGGAAGCTCACGGGGTACCGGGATCGAGCGGTTGCCGTACTGGGCAAAACCGAGGATGGACGTACCAAGGTTGGCGAGATTATTCTGCATCCGGTGACCGAATTCGAGCCGGGGAATGAAATCGACGCCGACAAGTTAAGCCAAATGCACGAACGAGCCCACCGCTATTGTTTCGTCGCCAATGCGCTCAGTTGCGACATGCGTGTCGAGTTGTGAGTAACCTTCGCGAATGACTGCGAACTGGTTTAAGCGCCAGCAGGAGCGGTGAAAACACTGGCAAACGGCGATCGGCCCCGGGGCGCATCGCGGCAATGAAATCAGGGGGACAGACCAGAACGGCACTGACTCAAGCTTTGCCGGATTTCCATTTTCTAATATCGGTTGGCGAGCAGTCGCTCTTGATTGCATGAGCGATGGATAGGGCTTGGACCCTATCCCCGCGGTTCGAGCCAACCTGGATGCGGATTTTTCCGGTGATCTCAACCGGTTCAAATCAACAGACCAACCCCATACCCGTTGATGCCCTGTTGTGATTGCGAGGAAAATTTGCCGGGTAATTTTACGGTTATCCGCGCATCCCCTCGTATCGATCGAATAAAACCCATCCAATTTCAATCTTTTGCACGCATTAGCTTGATTAATCACTGAACAAAGAAACTTAATTGGTTATTATGGCAGGCATCATTAGCATGTCCCCGTTGACGTAAATTATTCTGGAGCAGCCATGTTCACCAACCCTTTTCACGATTTGTCCGGTTTCCTGACACCTGCCGTCATGCAGACTTATGTCGTTCTCATGTTTCTGGCAGTGGTCGGCGGTACCATCATCGACGTGATCCACAAGAAGAGCGGCAAGTATTTCTTTGAAAATGCCCAGAAAGCTCTGAAATCTGCGAAACGCACCGTTCCCGGTGGTGAAAAGGTCTCATTGGCGATTTCTACCGTGGCCAACGAGGTATTGACCTCGTCAGAGTTCTGCAATCCGGATCGCCGCAAGTCGCACCTGCTGACGATGTACGGATTCATCATTTTCGTCGTCACCACGGTGATGCTGATTTTTTCTTACCCGACGCCTGCCGAGGCCGCTCCCGGAATTGTCGTGGCCCTGTGGCATATCGGCGCCCTGATGGTCTGTGTCGGTGGTTACTGGTTCTGGTTTTTTATCCGTGTCGATTTGAACTCCGAAGGCAATCCCTGGTATCGCCTGGTGCGTGCCGACCTGTTCGTCCTGTCACTGCTGATGACGACTACCTTTGCTCTGCTCTGGTCTATCACTCAGGGCGCCGGGGTATTGAACCTGCTGTTCTTCGTGATCTTTATCGCGGCCGCCACGAACCTGTTTTGTACCGTGCTGTGGTCGAAATTTGCCCACATGTTCTTCAAGCCAGCGGCCGCTTACCAGAAAAAACTGACCAAGGCAGATGGCTCGCAAGAGAATCTTCCCGACCTGGGCGATTTGAACGATCCTGCTCTGCAGGCAAAGTTTCCGGATATCCCGACTTACCTGGGTGAAAAACCACCCAACATGGGGCTTGGAATCAAGCGTGAGTCTCCGAACCATTACTAGAACTGTATTGCTGATCACTAAAGCCAAATAATTAAAAGAGAGGAATTTTATGCCTACTTTCGTATATATGACTCGCTGCGATGGTTGCGGACATTGCGTTGATATCTGCCCTTCGGACATCATGCACATCGACAAGACCACGAGACGTGCCTACAACATCGAGCCGAACATGTGCTGGGAGTGTTACTCCTGCGTCAAAGCCTGCCCGCAAAACGCAATTGACGTTCGCGGTTATGCCGACTTCGCCCCGCTGGGTCACTCGGTAAGAGTAATCCGTGACGAGGAAAAAGGTGTCATTGCGTGGCGGATCAAGTCCCGCAACGGTGAAACCGACATGAACCTGCTGGCGCCTATCACCACCAAACCCTGGGGTACGGCCATTCCCAAGCTTGCCGATGCGCCCGAACCTTCCCAGGAAATGCGTGACAGCCAACTACTGTATAGCGAGCCAAAGTACATCCGCATGGATGACGGTGATATTCATACCCTGAAATCCAACGGACTTAAAATGAAAGCTGGGGTAGCCTACTAATGCCTAAAACTATCGTAGAAGACAATATCGACATCCTGGTCGCAGGTGCCGGCCTGGGTGGCACCGGTGCTGCTTTCGAGGCACGCTACTGGGGCAAGAACAAGAAAATCGTTATCGCTGAAAAAGCCAACATCGACCGCTCCGGCGCCGTGGCGCAGGGGCTGTACGCGATCAACTGTTACATGGGAACCCGCTTTGGCGAAAACAATCCTGAAGATCACGTGCGTTACGCGCGTATCGACTTGATGGGAATGGTTCGCGAAGATCTGTTGTTTGATATGGCGCGTCACGTCGACTCGACCGTGCACCAGTTCGAAGAATGGGGTTTACCGATTATGCGCGATCCCAAGACCGGTACCTATCAGCGCGAAGGGCGCTGGCAGATCATGATCCACGGTGAGTCCTACAAGCCTATCGTCGCTGAAGCCGCAAAGAAATCGGCTGACAAGGTATTCAACCGCATCTGCGTTACCCATCTGTTGATGGATGACGGCAAGGCAAACCGTGTCGCCGGTGCCGTTGGCTTCAACGTTCGCACCGGTGACTACCACGTGTTCAAATCCAGGGCCGTTATTGTTGCTGCCGGTGGCGCATCCAACATCTTCAGGCCGAAATCGGTTGGTGAAGGTGCGGGACGTGTCTGGTATGCACCGTGGTCATCGGGTTCAGCCTATGGGTTATTGATCAATGCCGGCGCGAAAATGACGCAGATGGAAAATCGTATCGTACTGGCTCGATTCAAGGACGGCTATGGCCCTGTTGGCGCCTACTTCCTGCATCTGAAGACTTACACCCAGAACTGTAACGGTGAAGAGTACGAATCAAAATGGTTCCCTGAGCTGCAGAAAATGGTAGGTAAGGAATACCTGGATCCGGAACTGTCACACGCGACCCACAGGCCCATCCCGACCTGCCTGCGTAACCACGCACTTATCAACGAGGTGAATGCTGGTCGTGGCCCCATCCACATGGTGACCATGGAAGCCTTTCAGGATCCGCACCTGGAAGAGATCGGCTGGCACAACTTCCTCGGTATGACCGTTGGCCAGGCGGTTCTGTGGGCAGCAACCGATGTCAACCCGAAGTACGAGAATCCCGAACTCACCACCTCTGAGCCATACGTCATGGGTTCACATGCGACTGGCAGTGGTGCCTGGTGCTCAGGTCCTGAGGATATCTCGCCTGACGAGTACTTCTGGGGCTACAACCGCATGACTACCGTCGAAGGCCTGTTCGGTGCTGGTGACGCCGTCGGTGGTACGCCGCATGCATTTTCTTCCGGCTCATTTACCGAAGGCCGTCTGGCTGCGAAGGCTGCCTGCAAGTACATTGACGATGGCAAGGCCGAAGGCATTCGTATATCCGACGAGCAGATCGAGCGCCGCAAGGAACAGATCTTCAAACCGATGGAACACTACAAGGTTTACCGCAATGAAATCGTTGCCGGCGATGTTAACCCGAATTACATCAACCCACGCCAGGGCCTGGATCGTTTGCAGAAGTTGATGGATGAGTACGGCGGTGGTTCGACCGTTAACTACATGACCAACGATAAGCTTTTGAGTATCGGTTTGAAGAAACTGAAGATCCTGGAAGAGGATCTTCAAAAGATTGGCGCAAAGGACGTTCACGAACTGCTTCGCGCATGGGAACTGATGCATCGCCATCGTGCTTCCGAGTCCGTTATGCAACACACGCTGTTCCGCAAGGAAACCCGTTGGCCGGGTTACTACTACCGCGGTGATGCGCTGAAACTGGACGATGAGAACTGGCACGTACTGACCGTTTCGCGTCGTGATCCAGAGACCGGCGAATACACCATGGAAAAAGCCCCTTGCTACCACATCGTCGGCGAGGACGAGTAATACTCGATGTCACCCCGGGGAAGCGTAGGTCACGCCTCCCCGGGTGAATAAAAAGATCAGCATTCATGTTGATCTTTTTTTTATTTCCGACATTGCTATCTGATAAAATCCTTCTCCCCGTGAGACAGGACTGCCAGCACTGATGCTGGTATACCTTAGAGAGTTGTATGAATATTATCGACAAGACCGACGAAGAGCTTGAAGCAGTCGCTTTTCCCATGTGGGAGGATCTGATCAAGTATTCCAACAAGGGGCAATACGGAAAGTTCATACTGAACTTTTCCTATGACCTGCTACTCGGTCTCAACGAAATCGAACTCGGTAAGCAGTTTGCCAAAAGCGAACTGACTCGAAACCTGATGACAGAATACGATTTTCTTGGTTTTATCCGACGCGGCGAGCATGTCACCTGCCTGTTCAGGGTACGCAGCACCAAGAAAGAAGGTGAATGGCTGGGACGCATGGTGATCGGCTATGAAAGAGGCGAAGTCAAAATTTTCGCGGCCTCCATTTTCTGAAGGAAGAACTGAGATGAGTAACGAAACAATTGCAGACGGCAAGTATGTCGAGTTGACCTACAAGGTCATCGACCAGAAATCCGGCGGCGTACTAACCCAGGTGGAATACCCACTGGGATACGTACACGGCACGAACGAGGTGCTGGCACCGGCGGTCATGTCGGAACTGGAGGGAAAAGCGGCCGGCGAGGTGATCGAAGTACCCATAGACTGCAGCAAGCTGTATGGACCGCGTGACGAATCCCTGGTGATTACCGAGCGTACTCAAGACGTTCCTGAAGAGTATCGTGAGGTTGGCATGTCCATCCTGATGGAAAACGAGCAGGGACAGACCAAGACTTTTATAGTGACCCATGTCGATAGAAGGTCGGTGATTATCGACGGCAACAATCCACTGTGCGAACGCGAAGTCATCTTCCGCCTGGAGATATTGCTGGTGCGTGATGCCTCGGATGAAGAAATCGAGTATGGCGGCAAGATAGAACAAGGCCCGGATCTCAAAGACGTCGAAGGCGTTACCCAGGTGCCGATTAACTAGCCGCAGGGCTAACAGTCAAGTATTCCCGGACGGGACGTGATCGCCGTGGGCAAAGAGTGTCCCGCTGTTTATCCAAACCCTTCGAACAGGGAGCGCCGGTGTCGCAGGGACAGCAGGCAAAAAAAAGCCGACGCGAATTTCAATCCGCGTCGGCTTTTTGTTACTTCCCGTTAACTTGCAGGATTGCCCCGGGCGATGCGGGCAAGAGGGTCAAGGACGTTTGGGTGTCTCGTATTTGACCTCTTTATGAAATTCTTCCCAGATGGTTTCATAACCGACGAAGCCTTTATCATTGGCTTCCATCTGGCGAGTAACGACGTAGCGTGATTTACCTTCGGGAACCTTGGGTCTGGTTTTCTTTTCTTCGCTCATAGATCACCTTTATTTATCAACTAATTTTCATCAACTTGCTGAAAATCATCCAGGACACTCGGTGCGGAAATCTGCCGCTGCTGGCCATCCGGGACAATAAAACATTTTAGCAACGCGGAGTATACCAATAACGGTCAGGAAGGCCCATTACTCCTTTTTATGCAGCAAACACTCTATTGTATGAGGTATGTGATCCGCAGACGATGCCTTGATCCACCCAGCCTGTTGGAAATATCAATAATTTCAATAAGATGCAGTGAAACACAATGATCTGTGCTATTTTTCGAGCAGAGTCACCCGCTGCCCCTGACCCATTCGCTATCAGATCAGGTTTCTCTCGAAAACCGTTCGTGCCCGCGCAAAGGAATCGGAATAAATGTCTTTATATCCAGGGCCATTCGATCTAAAGTTCGTGACTTGACAAGCTTACGCAACGCAAAACAGGGACGAACAGGAGTCACCTGAGACAATCGGCGTTGCGTGGAGATATGACCAGCCAGCTGCAACCAGGTCAGCCCACCCGGAACTGTCAACGTAATCAGAGACCGATACACCGGATACCCGGAAACTTAATCAGCCGTAGTGACCATGAAACTTGTACAAAAACAACTCCTGAGGGGCATGAGAGAATTCGAAATTATTGATACCACGGTTAATTCTCGAATCAAGACATTGCTCAAAGAGCAGAAGCTGACTGTGGAGTTATCCATGATTAACCCCGAGCCCGTCCTTAATGGGGCGTTGCTGGAGTTTCACAGCCGCGTTAAATGCGACCCATTACTGTCGCTGTTAATCGACAAACCGAATTCGCAGGAATTCAATGCCTTTGTGGAAGAACTCAAGCAGCGAGCACGCCAGGAATACAACGCGTTCGCCGGGCTCAGGGCCGGTTCCCTCCCGGCAGGCATGGCCGCGAATGTTTTCGAGGAGCCCCCCGAATTTGATGAACCGGGGCAGAATCAAAAGGCAAAAACGGTAAAACCGATCAATGTCGAGAGTATCGACATTTCCCTCCAGATGTTGCAGCAATACCTCGATGCCGAAGAGATCAAACCTTTTCTCAGTGCACTGGAGGCGCTGAAAGCGGAACCCGAGAATGAAGCGTATTTCCGCCACCTGGTAACGGCATTCGACGAGTTGGGACCGCAGCAGGGTGCCGTATTAACTTACGCACCCTATGTCAATATACTGATGTCCGACGACCCATTCGAACGCAAGTAGCTTTAAGCTTTCAAACCACTAACCCTGTCCTCAGGCCGTTTCTCGATGACGCACGCGTCGACTACTCCGCTGAGATGGTTTTTGAGCGAATGACGGGTTTATACTGCGACCACCCAACCAAACAATCAGTTACAAATTCTACCAATGTCAAACTACGATTTTAGCCAACTGCTTGCGCGGAAAAATTCATGGAAATGGGAATATGAAAGTATGGTGGATGGCCACAGGGTTTTACCGATGTCGGTGGCGGATACCGATTTTATTTCACCACGAGAGGTCACCAGCACACTTCAGGAAATAGTCGACCGCGGGGAGTTTGGGTACCCTTCCTATCCCGACGATCATCAAGAAATTTTCGCCACCTGGCAAAAGAAGCAACACGGCTGGGAGCTGGATCCTGACGATGTCGTCATCGCCAGCGGATTGCTAAGCTCCCTTGCATTGATGCTTGACTGCGTCTCGAACCCGGGCGAAGGCGTGATCATTTTTACCCCGGTTTACCAGAATTTTTTTAAAGTCATAACCAGCGCCGGGAGAGTGCCGGTCTGTTGTGATCTGATATGTGACGAAAGCAATCACTGGCACATAGATTTCCCGGCTTATCAGCAGCTCTGTGAAAAGTCCGATACCAGGGCGCTAATTATCTGTAATCCGCACAACCCGGTTGGCCGGGCCTGGCAGGCCGAGGAACTTCGATCCCTGGTCAGCATAGCCCAGGCTAATAATGTGATCGTATTCAGCGACGAGATACATGCCGATTTTGTTTACGACCTGCCATTTAATCCAACCATAAAAGTCGCTGACAACACCCGGGGGATAATGACCCTGAGTTCGGGTGGCAAAATATTCAATATCGGTGGATTGTTCGCGTCCTATGCGATGACCGAAGACGACACTCTCAAAAAGGTTTTACAAAAAGCGCTCGATAAACTGCATTGGGAACAAGATACGTTTAGCGCATGGGGATCGTACACTGCTTACCGATATGGCTTTCAATACCGCGACGAAGTGGTTGGTTATATTCGAAAAATGCAGGCCAGGCTGGTTGATGCTTTAAACGAAATGCCGTTTCCGGTTAAAGCCTGTTTGCCCGAAGCCACTTACCTGCTCTGGGTAGATTTTCGCGGCACCAGCTGGACCCAGGATGAAATTCACCGCTTTCTGGTCGAGGACGCAGGCCTCGGTTTCAATCGAGGGGATTCTTTCGGCGCTAATGGCAGCGGATTCGTGCGGATAAACTGCGCTGTACCGGAGCGCAGGATTGACGAAGCCATACAACGCCTGAGCAATGCCTTTCAATCTCACAGCGGCAAGGACTGGTGATGACTTATTGGAAGTAACGAGAAATAATCGCGCCGGTACGAGGAATCAGGGCTGCCGATCAGGCAAAGAATAGGCCCCTTCTTGAGGGACGTTGGATGGCTGGCATTACCATGAATAACACACGGGACCTGCTGATTACAGGTCCATGTAACATCTTCTGTAATTCAACGGCTTACGAAGTATATTTTCCATAAAAAATTTTCATAGCACTCCCCTTTTATCAGTGTTTTAGCGGACCATATTCATAAATGTGCACGCCCGTTAATGCGTATTCTCGAGAGCTGCTGATCGCGTCCAGTTCGCCGCCAAATAGAAATCGTGGTCTGTCCCCGATTCCTTGGTCTATAAATACAGGCTGGTGACTAAAGTACCTGGAAAGGTTAGACATCTTGCGAATGGAAAATTGGAAACAGTAGCTATGACTAAAATGAAAATAGTATTGGTCGCGGTAATAATCGTCGTGAGTCAGGGCTGTGCGACACTGAGCAAATCCGAATGCCGGGAAGCCGACTGGAGAATCATCGGCCTGGAAGATGGATCGCTAGGAAGGCCTGTAACCTATATCGGCCGGCATCGAGAGTCCTGTGCCGATCATGGCGTCAAACCCAATCTAAGCGAGTACCAGCAGGGGCATGCTGACGGCATTCGACTATTCTGCACCCCGCGTAAGGGCTTTGAACTGGGGCGGACTGGACGCGACCATAATGACGTATGCCCGGCTGATTTAAGCGACAGGTTTCTGCACGCCTATGCCGATGGCCTTGAAATACGTGCGGCACAGACAGCCGTAATGGACACTCAAAATCGGCTCAAAGCAGCCAACGCTGAGCTTGAGGAAACGACCGATCAAATATCCTATCTCGAGACTCAACTGGTTAACGGCGCCGGCGTGACCGTGGATCGACAAAACTGGCTGGCTGAGATAAAACGTCTACAAGTCGAGAAGAGACGCACACTGGCAGAAATTTACAACCTCGAGCACGAAGTCGCTGACCAGCAGAGCGCATTCGAAAATCTAGCTTCGCAGTTTCAGTACTAGCGATCGAAGTCGATAACCAGTTACTCGATGCGGGCAGACTCGCCCGCATCGGAAGGCTCAGCGATCCCGTGGCTCAGGCTTCGCGGTCCATTTGCCAGACACATTTCGAAGCAGTGCTTAACATCGGCACCGGCGTCAGCTTTCTACCCCTTGTTTCTGCCCGCTTGAATATGGTGATCGTTACGAATACCCCGGCGATGATTAGCATGTGGCTTAACCAGACATAGCTGAAGTAGTAGATTGACAGGAACGAAAGCGAGAAAATCATACTCCACATCCATGCGAGCACCTGCATTACGTAGTGACGCGAGGCAAGATCCATGTATTTCAGCGGATTATATCGATAATCCATTACCGCGTTCCACGTCATCTCAATTTGCTGTTTCATAGTAATTTCCCTCATAGTCGGAGTCGTGTATACAATTCTTTGCCTGGTTTTTATCGACTTGCAGGTAGCCTGGATAAAGACAATCTTCGGTTATTCCCATGGGCAGCTGCTCGCCGTGGCTCAACGTCTGATCAGAGCCGTCGAAGCAAAACGTCTTCCACCGGTATCACGGTACACAGCCCATTGAGACCGGACTGATCGGAGCGGGAAGCGGCTACCGGCGGAGACGAATCGGTTATCGACCGAGGCGACTGGCCAGCAATCGCTCGGTCGCGTAATTACTTTGCGACCTGATTGGTGCCCTGGCCGGCTTGCGGTTTAACACTCGATACACCAGGTAGCCAACTGCTATCAAAATGCCGATCCGGGCAAGCACGTATCCGGTGGCTATAAAAACGATGTCGTTTCCCATTTTATTCACCTCCACGGTTTCGGGTCAGTGTTGCTGTCGGTTGTTCTGGCCCGGTCCTATCCGGCCCGTTTCACCCAGGCGCTGCACCAGCCTGCCCCGGCGACCTGCCTGCCCGGGAAAATTGCACAGGGTCCCCAGTCGGCTGTACCGCTGTAGAGCTGGCAGTTGGCACAGTTGCTATCGGCCTTTGCCGACTGGTGCGTGTAGGCCAAGCGCCTTGGCCTGAGGGTCGCCAGGATCGACCCTGGGGGCGTCGCTGGCGAGAGCGAACCTGCTGGTCAGCGCGAGCGTCGGCGCCGCGACCAAAGCCACGGCTGACAGGCCAAGTAAATCCCTGCGAGTTAACTTATTCATCTGTCTCTCCTGTTGAATGGATGCACAATTTGTCTGATGAATACGCAATATGTCGAATAAAAGTTCAATTAATTAATTATTTTTTATTTCCTTTGTTATATTTTTCTATTTTTTGTCTATTTATATTATCTACAAATTGCACTTGAATTCCTTATCACCCTTCATTCGAAAAACCGCGGATGACAACACTTTTACCGCGGCGCTGCTCGGCTAAATTTCCATCGCTATTACGCATGAAGGCACCAGCGCCTTACGTCGGGCGTGATCTCATTGGGAATCAAAAGAGCGCCCAATCCAGTCGGTGGGCACCTGGTCAGATCAGGAGTCCGGCAGTGGCGAGAGGTTTTCCAGCTCGACCACGCGAGCCAGGGCACGTTCCATCATGTGCCGTGCACGCGAGGCCGTATTGTGCAGGTAGCCATGCAGCGCCGCATCCTCGTTGTTACGACTCTCGCATTCTGCACTGTACATTTCGAAGCGGACCAGACCGGTAATCAACTGCGCCAGGTGCATCGGGCATTCGCAGGCAATGGCCGGGCTCTGGGTCGCCAGGTAGGCGAGCTGACGATCGCTAAATTCGCGCGCGGGTACTACACCGCCGATGTTTAAAGGTAGCTCTTCATCGGATGGAACAAAGCCGAATCGCCAGGCAACTACCGCCTCGAGTGCGGCGATGTCGAGCGGAGCGCGTAACGCCGTGATGCGATCGCTTTGCAGACGTTGCAGCGCGGCGCGCGGCGCGAAGTCATAAACCAGGATCAGGTGCCTTGCGTTGAGACGGTTGGCCAGCCGGGTTGCCTCGATCACCGAATCCGGATGCAGGCTCGGCCACTCGATTACCGCCACGTCCGGGCGTGCCGATGGTTTTTTAGCGTTGAAGTCCGAAGTTGCGTCGAAATGTCCGCTGAGGGTGAATATTTCGCTCGCACCACAGGCCTTCCCGTGCGCTGCGAATGACTCACCGAAAAGTGCCAGGCTCGGTTTCACCCTGTTCCCGGGCGCTAGCGGCGTGGCCCCCGACTGCTGCAACCGGGACTGCAGTTCTGCAGTATCGAGATCGGCAATCGAGCCTATGGCCTGGCCACGATCGACCAACGATTTCAACAGCGTTAACCGATTAATATCGCTTTCCCGGTAAAGGCGGCGCTGGCTCTCACTGCGTGCGGGCGTAACGACCTGGTAACGCTTTTCCCAGACCCGCAGCACGTGCTGTGACAGGCCGGTAAGGCGACAAACGGCTCCGATCCGGTATTTTGCTTCTTCTTTCGAGGAATTTCGTGGATCAGTCATATTGGGAAGAATCTCCGTAGAAAGCGATCTGTCTGTTATTTTTTAACCGCCGAGGCATTTCGACTAGATTTTGTCTAGAAAATTCTAACCGAAGTAATGTGCGCCTACAATGACGCCGGAGACAGCCGCTGCTGCCCAGGTCGCAGCCGGGCCCGAATGACCACGCGCGGGGCGACCTCACAAATGCTTCAGGAACCGATGTAGATCGTCGTGGGTATGATCTTCGCCGTGCAGCTTTTCTCCAGGCCGCGGGATTCGAACAATCGAAGTGCCTCGGGCCTCGCCTTCGCCAGCAGAGCGCTGGCATCTTCTGAGAGGGCAGCAGCTTTGACTCTTTCCAGCAGCCGGCTGGCAGAGCCCGCACAGTGCTGACCAGGCAAAATGTATAGTCCATAGGGTAACCATGCAGAAGCGTGCTACCTGATCCCGAATACCTGGCAGAAATCCCTGGCCGGAACTCGAGGATTTGATTTAACCTGAGCTGGCTGCCCGAAAAAATATTAACTGAATCGTGAATCCTCGTTAAAATCGCCGCGTCGAGATTTGTGAGAAACTGACGAAACGACCGCTGACGAATTGATTTTGCGTCACTTTCGATAACCTGAATGGACAGCGACCGAGAAATCGGCATATTTCTAATCCAAATGGTCAGTGCCAGCGTAGACTAGTGACTAGACCTCATTTAACGCAATGGAGAAATCATGATCAAGCACCAACTCCCCGCCTTACCCTATGCAGCTGATGCCCTGGAACCCCATATCAGCGCGGAAACCCTCGAGTTCCACTATGGGAAGCATCATGCAACCTACGTCGACAAACTCAACGGCATGATACCGGGCAGCGGGTTCGAAGCAGCGACGCTCGAGGAAATCATCCGCGGCGCATCCGGCGGCCTCTTCAACAATGCCGCACAGGTATGGAACCATACCTTTTACTGGAACTGCCTGAGTCCGAACGGTGGTGGCGTGCCCGGGCTTAAGCTTGGCGAGGCTATAGATCGGGATTTTGGCAGCTTTGAAGCATTCAAGGATCAATTTACCGCCGCAGCTGTCGGCAACTTCGGTTCGGGCTGGACATGGTTGGTCAAAAATAAGGCTGACGGTCTCGAGATCGTCAACACCGATGATGCCGATAACCCGATGACGCAGGAATACCTGCCATTGCTGACCTGCGATGTGTGGGAACACGCCTACTATATCGACTATCGGAACAAGCGGCCTGACTACATCGCAGCATTCTGGAAGTTGCTCAACTGGGAGTTCGTTGCCAGCAACTACGCTACTTGAGCGCCTGCGGATTAACCTGGATCAACCTTGGCGGAGAAACGAATTGATGGCTGCTGGCGTACATCGGCACCCTCGCGAGCCTGTCGCCACGCACCAGGGTTAACAGCGCAGCGCTCCTGCAAACGTCTACCCCGACTCCAGCTGGTTTCCCATTGAAAACAGCTCGTCCTCGATCACCGATCACACTAGACTGCGCATTCGGCGCGCGGCATCCACCCCGCTCTGGAATGCCGATTCGACCCGCCCACGAATACACCAGTCACCAATGGCGGCCAGTCGCTGCCGGCTATCGATGAGTGAGCGCGCTCCCCGGCGCTGACCGGGATTGGCATAACGCCATCGATGCAGAGCGATGTGTTCAGCCCGGCTGAAATCCTGGCCAGTCACCCGACTGGTTTCCACCATCAGCTGCGAGACGACGTATCGATCTGTACGATTCATGTTAGCTTCGGCCCATTGGTTACTGGACTGGACCAACAGGCTCGTGCCATCGACGCGTCCCGGTTTGCTGTTGTCGACGCTGATCCAGCTGATCGCCCCATTCCTGACGAGCGCTGCGTCCCACTCGAGCGACAGCGGTTCTGAAAAACCCAACATCAGGGCATAACAACCTGGCATGCTGCAACCCTCGACGGCACCGAGATGGCTGAACTCCACTGGCATCAACGCCGCCACCTGCCCCGCCGGAACACTGGTCACGACCCAGTCGAAACGGCCGAGATCGCGCCCCTCCAAATCGTGCAGTCGCCAGTCACCGGCCTCCCCGCAAATCTTGTCGACAGGGGTGTCCAGCACAATATCCAGCTTTTCACCGAGCACCCGGCCCAACGCGTTCATACCGGGCACGCCGACGTAATGTGGATGTTCGCCATTCCAGATACGACGACCACTTATCCCGTCACTGTCAATCTCGACGAAACGCGCGTCCCAGCGCGTGACGACGCCCGCTTCAAGACAGGGCTCGAGAAACGACTGAAAGGATTTTGACCTCGCGGTAAAAAACTGCGCACCATGGTCGAACTGGAAGCCTTCGTGCCGCCGGGTCGCCATCCGACCTCCATAACCACGCGACTTTTCAAACAACCTGATCTGCGCCGCATCGCCGAGCGTGTTTGCGAACACCAACCCGGACAGCCCTGCGCCGATAACCGCGATGCGGGTCATAGCATCCCCTCGAAGGAAGGATCTTTCGTCACGACTCTGCGTGCCGCCAGCGACCCGCTCGCATGACTGGTTTGCACGCTATTCTCAAGTACATGGGCATGATACGAGTCGCAAATTCGCGAGTCCACTCAATCATCCTGCACCATCTCGCTGCGCCGCATCGGCATGGAATCGATTAGCGCGAACAACTCATTGCCGGTAACGGCGCTATCGCGGTCGAGTTTTACAGTACCGTCCTTGCCGACCAGGATCACCCTGAAATCGTTGCCATCGACTGCGAAACGTCGGTAAAAGCTTGCGGCCGACAGCCCGCGGCTTTGTCCGTCGATAAAAACACGGTTATCCGCAAAAGCACGGATCACGATCATATCGCGCTCAATCAGATCGCCGCCAATCAACTCTAAAATAGCTTCCTGACGCTGAAAACCGATACCCCGCTCGTTCGCCGCGAAAACCAGCAGAACCCTTTTTTCCCAGGTCAGTTCGGGCATCAACTGCGCCGCGTCAAGGGCGTAGCCGCTACTCGCTGTCAACATCAATAACACCGGTAACACTCTTATTCTTATTCCCACTTTTTTCTTATTCCCACTTTTGCAATCTCCACAAAGCCACCAGCGCACCTGCAATATACGCTGCATCTATACCCGGCGGTTCAATCGAAAATGGGCGAACGTCGAAGAAAGACCGAGACAACCGAGAAGAATATGGGTTAGAGGGCATTTTCACCTGATATTAAGAAACAATTGTTCTTTGACCCATATTTTCCAGCAACAGGCGGTTCCTGCTCGAACTCCAGATGATTAAATCCTGTCCTGCGACCAGTCCTGTTGCGTCGCTGGCGAGTCTCAGACCCTGAATATTTTCGGCCTCTGGAAGGCAGCTACCAAAGTGTTAACCTCCGGAATTTGCCAGATCCATACCCCGTACACAAGGCCAACACGAGCAGATTTATAGCGGTTTGCCAGTAATCATGAAACGCAGTCTCAAGTGCAATAACCTCGATCAAATTTATCCCTGTGATCCACCACAGGGATTGTTCCGTAGAGATAGAGGCAAACATTAAACCAGGACTTTGGAGGTCTAAAACATGAATGCACTAAAACGTTTCACGATTACTATCGTCGCTATGCTTCCGCTGACATTTTTCGGTGCGAACGCGATGCAGAAGGACATCGTCGATACCGCGGTAACCGCCGGCAAGTTCGAGACACTGGTTACAGCCGTCCAGGCCGCCGGTCTGGTCGATACCCTCAAGGGCAACGGTCCCTTCACAGTATTCGCGCCGACTGATGAAGCTTTCGCGGCTCTGCCCGCAGGAACTATTGAAAACCTGCTTAAGCCCGAGAACAAACAGCAGTTGATCGCGGTGCTCACTTACCACGTGATCCCGGGGAAAGTAATGTCAGGTGATATTGCCGGCAAGGCTATGGACGTCAAGACCGTACAAGGCAGCAATGTAGGCATCGATGCCACTAACGGCGTAAAGGTAGACGGTGCTACCGTTCTGACGGCCGACATCGAGGCCAGCAATGGTGTCATCCATGTCATCGACCGGGTGATTTTGCCCAACTAATTTCTACACCCCTCTGCTCTACAACTTAAGGCTGGCTTGCGCCAGCCTTTTTTTGGATCTTTCAGCTACAGGGATTATGCCGATAGTGATGTTGACAGGCGGAACCCAGGTATCGCCACGCGCTAGTCACGGGGCTTGCTCTTCGAAACTGGCTGTAACCATGGCTACTCCGAGCCAGACATAGCGTTTACACTTCCCGCCCACCGCGCGCTCCGGGTTGATGGCATTCCCGGGGCCACCATGGAACAACGCCAGCAGCCGCATATTAGTCGGATTCCTGTAATCTTTTCGCCGGTAGCTCACGTATTCATAATATGGATAAGGACACACTTTATTACGATGGCGCCTGCCCCCTGTGCCGGGCGGAAGTCGGCAAGCTATCAAAATTTACCGGTGATGCACTGGTCGTCAAGAACATACATGATCTTGACAAAGCCGAAGCCGCACCGAGCAAGGCGCTGCTGCTGTCAAGGCTGCACCTGAAGACCGCCGATGGAGAATGGATAACCGGGTTGCGCGCCAATATCAGGGCCTGGCATCACACACCGTTTCGCTATCTCTGGCGCATGCTCGACTGGCCGCTGATTAGTCCGGTCAGTCACTGGTTTTACGAACTCTGGTTGCGCCAACGCAAAAGCTCCGGGTGAGAGCCGGGGATCGGCTTCGCCCTTTACCTGTCCGTCGAAATGATTATTTCTGCGCTTTGCGCAGCCAGACTTCAGTCGAGCTCGGATTTGATCGCCTGGGGGCCTTTGTCTTTCCTGAACCAGCTCATCCAGATGCCGCTGAGCAGCCAGCTGTAGGCCCAGGTGCCGAAAAAAATCAGCACGAAGGTAATCGCGATATCGGTGGGGGTACCATCCAGCGAAAACCCCGGAACATAGCCAAACAGGAACGGCGCCAGGTACAGGAACTTGGCCATCTTGAAAGCGACCCAGGAAGTCGCCCACATGTTGGCCTTGGCGATGGTCGCGCCGGCAAACGCCGCGATACAGACCGGCGGCGTGATATTGGAATCCTGTGATAGCCAGTAAACAATCATGTGGGCCGCGAGCTCGTTGACGCCCAGGTGCGTCAATGCCGGTACCGCGACCACCGCCGTGATCAGGTAGGCAGCGGTGACGGGGACACCCATACCCAGGATCAACGAGGCCAGCGCAATCAGAATAATGGTGAGGTAAAGCCGACCGTCGGCAAGTTCGATCACGATATCGGCAAACGTCAGGATCAGCCCGCTGTAGGTCAGCACGCCGATAATGATGCCGATGACGCCGACCGTGGCGCCGATCTTGAGACTGGACTCGGCGCCTGCGCGCGAGGCGCTGACAAAGCCCCTGAGATCGATACGCGTGTCTTTGCGCACCCAGCTAACAGCAATACAGGTCCCCATGCCGATGATTGCGGAAAATCCAGGCGAATAACCCATCAGCATCAGTATCGTGATGGCGACAAGCGGCAGGATGTAAAACCATTCGCTTTTCAGGATATCCATGGCCCTCAGTTCGCTTTTCTCGCCGACGATATTGTGTTTCTTGGCGTAGTAATGAACCATCATGAATACACTGAAGAAGTACATCAGCGCCGGAAAAATCGCCACCAGCATGATCTGCGAATAAGGCAGGCCGGTCATTTCAGCCATGATGAAACCGCCCGCGCCCATGATCGGTGGCATAAACATGCCACCGATAGAAGCGGCCGGTTCGATGCCGCCGGCCACGTGTGGCTGGAACCCCGCCTTTTTCATCATCGGAATAGTGAACGCGCCGGTGGATACCGTGTTGGCTATGGCACTACCTGAAATGGAACCGAAAAGCCCACTGGCGATGACCGATACCTTGCCCGGACCACCGATCTTGTGGCCAACCGCGGCCAGCGGAAAATCGATGAAAAAACGCTGCGCCCCACATTTTTCGAGGAACGCCCCAAAAAACACGAACAGGATGATATAGGTGGCGAGCACGTTGGCCATGATGCCGAAAACGCCGTCGCTCTTATAAAAGATACTGGTGCACAAATCGGGAAAGGTGTCCCCTGCATGCGCGATCAGTTCGGGCGCGTATTCCCCGTAAACACCGTAGATCAGCATGATCGTGCCGATAATGACGAAGGCGCTTCCGACTACCCGGCGCGCTACCTCGATACCGATTAGCACGCCAACCACGGCGATCCACTTGTCGAGATCGGTCTCGGCCCCGGCCCGGTAATTGATGACTTCGAAATTCAGAACCCAATAGCCCAGGGCCCCGACGGAGACGATTATCAGCACATAGTCGATGACTCGCCCGACCGGCCCTTTCAGGCGGTAGACCAGGAACACCAGCATATAGGTTACGACGACGTAAATTCCGCGATGGTACTGGGTGGCGGCCGGGGCGATGACCGCCGAGTAAGAGTAAAACAGCACCAAACCCAGGGCCATAACGTCGAACATTATCTGTTCGAACTTGTTCATTTCTTCTACCCGCACGACTACCCCTCCAGGTTAATTGTTATAGTCGATGTCGCGCTCAGGCGATATCGGGATCGAGCGATTCGACGCGCAAGGGCAGCAGCACACTGCCCTCGTCTTTTCGAATTACATCATGCCCTTTTCTTTCCAGAATTTGACCGCGCCCGGATGCCAGGGGGTAACCACACCCTGCGCGCCGGTCTCCAGGCTCATATTCTTGAAAGTTTTCTTCTGCTCTTTCATGTGCGCCAGGCCTTCGTCGGTGTAAATCATCGACAGCATCTGGTAAACGGTGTTATCGGTAACCTTCGAGTTGGCGACCCACAGCGCGGAATCCTGGAACGACGGGCTTTCGTAATCGACACCGCGATAGGTGCCGGCCGGCACCTTGATCCTGGAAAAATAGGGGTACTGGTCAAAGAAACCGCTGCTTTCGGCATCCTGCCCCAGGTTTACCATCTCGATGTCGTTGGTCTGCGCCGCCATGATGACCGCGCCACTCGGGAAGGCGGTAAACAGCCAGAAAGCGTCGAGCTGATTGTTGCCGAAGGCCTGTGCCGCATCGTTATAGCCCATCGCGTTGCGTTCGATCTTGTCCCAGATACCCATATGGGTAAAAAACAGTTCACAGTTGGCAAACGCACCGGAGCCGGCGTTGCCGACGCCGACTTTCTTGCCGACCAGATCCTTCGTGCTTTTGATACCCGAACCCTGGCGGACGATCAGCTGCGCGGGGGCGCCGTAAAGCCAGGCCACCGCCATGACGTCCTCGTACTTGTTGGGATCATTCTTCATCTTGCCGTTTCGACCAAGATAAACGTGGCCTGAATAAACGACACCCATCTGCGCCTTGCCCGAGTTCACTTTGCGCAGGTTTTCGACCGATCCGGCCGACGACTGGGCGCGGACTCTGAAATCCTTGGACGCTTTCATCGGCTTGAATACCTGCATCGCGTTGGCGACCACCTGAAAGGTTCCGCCAGCGGGACCACCGCTGAACACCACGCGTTCTTTCGCCCCGGAAACCACCGGAAACGCAATCGTCGATGCGAGCAAGATCAGCACGCTAGAAATAATTGATAGCTTTTTCATTTTTACCTGCCCCTGATTGTTATGATTTAGGGCAGTTTAGGGCGTATCAAATCGCCGTTCTTGATCTGGATCAAGATTTAGTTGCCGTCGAATCGACGGGGTTTACGCTTTTCCCGCAGGCTTTGAGGTCTCGAAGACGAGTACCAGATCCCGGTGTTATCGATAACCGGGACATTGTATGGATGATCGCGAGCCATGTTAATAAAGGGTTTACTGACCGGTATCGCCTCCACCAGCTTCACGATCCGATCTCTCGGCATCGGCGTGACAGGATACCCCGCGACTTGAGCAATCAGCGCCAACAGGCATCAAGCACCAGAAAGGAATATACGGTGGAATATACGGGACACACACTCGTCACTGGTTTTACATGCAAACGTTCTCGAACGGGTATTTCCAAAGGTAGTCTTTCAAATTCCAGGTAGCGTGGAGAAAAACAGCTGGCAAAGAGAAAGCCCCTGTTGAAGGGGCTTTTGAACTGTTGCCAGCACCATGAATTGTAAACTCCCATGATTTGCTACACGTATAATTAGATACTCCAGACCATTTGAGGGCCTTCTTCGTTGTATTCTCGGGCCCAGTTTTTGGTTATCTGTCCTACTTCAGCTGGTGTTTTAGAGACGCACCTGCTTAGTATTTCGTCGCGATAAGTGCGACTACATCGCTCGACATACGAGTTTTGAGTCCGATTAGCACCGAATGGCATCCTTTTTGGTCGTCTCGCGCCAGCAGGACGGCCGCAGTAAGCCGTCAATTGTCCAAATTTCGCGAATTACTTCGATATATCGTGAACTGGCGCAAGGAAATGCAGTTCTATCTGCGTGACATTAGGCCCATGCTGATATCACCTCGACAAATTAACCTTAACAAAATTGTCATCCTTAACCCCAAAGGAGGCTCCGGCAAGTCAACGCTCGCAACCAATCTGGCGGCTTGCTACGCACAGCAGGGAAGGACGCCCGCTATCATGGACTTCGATCCCCAGGGCTCTTCGACAACCTGGCTCAAGCGCCGCTCGGAAGCTTTGCCCGCGATCCATGGCATCACGGCCTATAAAAAATCCGTGCAGACTACCCGCAGTTGGCAGCTGCGCGTACCCGACAACATAGTCAACGTGATCGTGGATTCGCCGGCCGGCATCTGCCATGACGAGTTGCGCGAGATTACGCGGGACTCGACGAGGATACTGGTACCTGTCCTGCCGTCATCCATGGACATTGACGCGGCCTCGCGTTGCATCGCTGACCTGCTGTTGGTTGCAAAAATCAATCGCAATGAACACAAGCTGGCGGTCATCGCGAATCGCACGCGCAAACATACCAAAAGTTTCGCGAGACTCATGCGTTTTCTCGACTCACTCGGCATTCCCGTCATAGCGGTACTTCGAGACAGTCAGAATTTTGTGCATTCGGCCGAGAATGGAATCGGCTTACATGAGATGCAACCATCACGGGTACTCGCCGACCTCGAGCAGCTTGAAAGAATCGTGCGCTGGCTTGATGGATGGTCCGAGCGACGTAAAGCAACTACGGATTTCGCAGGCATCCAGCGCCGATCGTTCTCGCGGTATCGTCCGGGTGCAGGCGTCGGGCCGAGTCGGCCTGAATACCTGCAGGGGCCAACTGTCTCAAACTGACTACTTGCAAACGAGGAGGCGTCCACTCATGGACGCTCAATCGCACGGGGGAATTCCGGGGTCCGGGGTTAACCAAGTTTTGCAGCGGCAGATGGAGCAAGTCATAAATCGTCGTCGAACCAATGCTGGCTATTAAACTCGACATCGATCAGGTGCGATAGAAAAACGTGGTCTGTCCCCTGCACCCTTTAGCGCACCTCGAAGATTCAAATGCATCAACTAGTTAGTAGCAAAAACTGCAGGCTTACGAACAATGGCTTTTTGTAGTCAGGGGGCGGTTTACAACCCATTTGAGACTCTGATGCTACCCGGTTAGTGCGTCATTCCGCGTCAGCGGGAATCTTGCAACACGCTATTAGGAGATCCCCGCTTTCGCGGGGATGACTGCTAGTGAACGTCTCGAGAACCCACCAGGCTTATCTGAGGGAGTATTCGGAGAGTATTCGGGGACAGACCACAATTAGGGCATTCGAAGGGGTATCCGGGGACAGGCCATATTTTATAGATTGAGAATGAATTGCGTTACATGAACTGATAACTACGGTTGATCGTTCCTGGCCGAAGATTGCCACCGGTAAGCAATTTGCCAGTGTCTGTTTTTGCGTATGGGAAGGTTCGTGCGAAAGCCCACGCCAGGACGACAAATCAATAACTTACGGGGTTTTTTCATATAATTTGCATAATTCCCTGCGGTGAAGAATTATGGGTTATTTTATAACCTGATGATTTGGAATGAAAAAGTCGCTGGGCATGGGCATCTCGAAGGCCCGATCACCTGTTTACACGTCAGATGCGTCAACTGAGCGACTGCAGGTCGTTTTGCAGGGATTGCTGTGTGTCCTCGTGAGGTGCCGACCTAACCGCGCATTTTATCGCCACGCTTGCTCTTATTCCACTGCGGAGCTTCGAGGCGGGTGGTATGATCGTCGGCCTCAACAAAGTCACTGGCGAAGGCGAGCAAATCCTTGATGACATAGGTTCGCTTGCCAATCACCATGGCCTGATCCAATTCGACAAAGCCGGAATCGAATTTAACCAGTTTCCCGTTGTTCATCACGAAGGTTCCATTTCTCGAATTCAGGTCACGCAGAAATACCTTTCCGTCCCGAATGCTTATCTCGGCATGTTGTTTACTGGCGATCGGTGAATCCACGTAGATATGACCTTGTCGCCCCAGTATGTACTTCCGACCTTCCAGGAGCTCAAGCTTCAAGCCAGGGTTTGTCTTCATCTATTCGTTCTCATTCCATCGATCTAGCATCGCAAGGGTCCGGCATACATATGCTTGCAGTTCCCGATAGCATAAGCTGCCCCTGCCGAGTAGATGTAAAGATTAGTTCAAGCTGGCGGATTTTCAATCCAAACTCGGTGAAATCATCGGGTTGACCATCCGGAAACCAATCCTGCTCCTCTTTGCCCGATGTATTGATGTCAGCAGTTCAGGTGGGCCCACATCCAGTACTGAACACCAAATTGCTGCGGCTGGCTGTGATTGGAGGTTTAACTTCACAAGTATCGCGTTGTCATTGTTACCGTCGTCGATCCATGCCCTCCCTCCGATCAGGCAGAAATGTAGCATCTCGGATACGGGCACGGCGTACGCTATTAGTGCGCCGACTGGCTCGGCGTCGAGACTTAATATCTTCGTCTGCCGCAGTATCATTAGCTGTTACCAGCTGCGTTGCCACGCCAGCAGCAGCAAGTGCCTGTTTGAATGAATTGGCCGTCGTGGCGTTCATGTTCTCGCTCAGAATTACAGGTTGCCCACTGAAAAAATCGGTCTGGTTTTCGTCGTCAAATTTGAACAGGCTCTCGAGAGTAAGGCGGACCTCATCCTTATTGTGGCCCGCTTCTAGCTTGCCATTGAAGATCAAATTGAAATGTGGCTCAGTCATGGGATTGCTACACTCGCATTATTCAAACACCATCACTTTGGCATAACAGGTGGTGCATTTCTGAGAGGCAGGTATCAGTCTCAAGGCTACAGCGCCCCCAGTGTTTCACCCGAGTATTTAAGGTGAAGTATAGACCTGATCTAAAATATTTTGTGATCGTCACGATTGGGCAAAAACCTGAAAGCGAAAACCAACAAGATAGAAATAGAAATTCACAGACATCCGCTGGGCGCCGAAATCAGTCTCTAATGCGTAATTCCTGAGCTTTGGCTCCTTTGATCGGAGAATAGGCGAATAGGCAGGACACACACTCGACACTGCACTCATTTGCATGCGTTCTGGAAATAGTATTACCAACGGAATCTTTGAGATTGCAGGCATTCTCGAGAAAAAACAGCTGGCAAAGAAAATGCCCCTGTTGAGGTCGCTTTTGAACTGGTGCCGGCACCGTGGATCGAACGTGGGATCTGTTGATTACAGGAAAAATTTATTTTATTTAAAAATCAATAATTTAAATCGCTCATTTTCATAAAACACCCATGCTTTATCAGCGATTTGGAGCGTCTTATTGATAAACGCTATAACCGACGTTGATCAAGAAATTGAAGCACAGCGAGAGCTTGTGGGTTATCGGCGGACAGCAAAAATGACCCACAACGGCCCCCGGCCTCGAATATCAGTCGCGGCTTCCGGCACATAACCGACCTATACACTCGTCCTATGATTAGCTCCCTTTTTCTACCCGGTGGAAACTATTTGGCAAGGCCAAAGCGTATTTTCTTAGCCGAGATAGAAATAAAGACCGGCACCCAGCCAGGAAAGTGCTAGCAGGAACCAGGGCAGCCAATGTTGCCGATAGACAGTCTGCTTCTGGACTTCGGTCTCATTCGCCGAGCTCGATTTCAGCTGGGTCGTCTTGAGTCGCTTGTCCATTTCGCGCAATTTCGCCTTGTGTTGCTTTTTGTACTGATCTATCCCCTTCTGGATGCCCTGGGCAATAAGCCGTGTTTGCTCCTTGGTCTGGCCGGGCCGTTGGTTGCCCCTGGCGGTCTTCATCGCGTCACTGCGGGTCTCAGGTGATGCGTTCTGCTTCTTCGAGTATCGGCTCATGTGTTCCTTGATTAATATTTGCTCTGCTAGTGTGCGCTGCTCATTATACTGAATTCAAGCTTTAGACTTAACGGCTGTAGGCAAATTGACACTTCCAGATACCTGCCATCTATCGTTGAACAGGTAACCAGCGCTTACGGCACAAAGCAGGCGCCCAGGTAGCTGCGACGGGCTTCGCGAACTGGACTTACCCCACTCCGGTGGACAAATGGTGCCGGCGACAGTTGATATTGAATGTGACCTTAATAGATCAGGAGGGATCCTGCTCCGGCAGAAACCCGCCCGCCTGCATGTTCCACAGATGAGCATAATGACCGTTTCTGAGCAAAAGTTGCTGGTGACTGCCGTCTTCAATAATCTGCCCCTGATCAAATACCAGGATGCGATCCATATGCGAAATCGTCGACAAACGATGCGCGACCACGACCACGGTTCGACCCTTCATCAGGTTATCCAGACCCAGCTGGATCTTCTTTTCAGTTACCGAGTCGAGCGCAGAAGTCGCCTCATCCAGTATTAAAATGGGTGCGTCCTTAAGGATAGCGCGCGCAATCGCGATACGCTGCCGCTGCCCGCCGGAAAGCTTCACCCCGCGCTCCCCTACCAGCGAGTCGTACTGCTTTTCCGTCTGTAGAATAAATTCGTGAGCGTGTGCTTTTTTCGCCGCCTCGACGACCTCGTCATCGCTGGCATCCAGACGCCCATAGCGAATATTCTCCATCAGTGAGCGGTGAAACAACATCGGGTCCTGCGGAATCATCGAGACATTCTCGCGCAGGCTATCCTGGGTCACGCCGAGGATATTCTGTCCATCGATCTCGATAGCACCGCTCACAGGTTCGAACAGGCGCAGGATCAGGTTCACAAAGGTGGATTTACCGGAACCCGAAAACCCGACCAGACCCACCTGCTGTTTCGGCTCGATAGTGACATCAAGGTGTTCGAAAACCTGCAATCCTTCCTTGTAGATAAAGGTAACATCGTTAAATGCGATTTCACCCCGGTCTACTGTCAATACGCTCGCAGCGGGGTTATCCACGATTTCATGCGGCTGCACAAAAACTGCAACGCCATCTTCGATGTTACCGAGGTATTCAAAAAACTCGAGAAAGCTGCGACTCAAACCTCGCGCAGCTTCGATCAGCATGATCGCCAGGCCCGCGACCATGGAGAATTCGCCCACGGTCATGTTTCCCTCAGACCATATCTTCAGGGCATAACCCACCATTGCGACCATCAGCACCATCGCCGCCGAGAACTGGAACCAGCGCAATTTTTCCATGTACCAGTAAGTCCGTAACGCGTGGTTAACTTCATGGTTGAGGTAATCCGTCAGGTAGTCTTCTTCATACTGGCGACGGGCAAACATCTTGGCATTCATCACGTTAGTGACCGAATCGACCACCTTGCCGGTCACCAGTGACCGTGCTGCAGCAAAGTCCTGGGCATACACACGACAGCGTTTTGCCAACAAATAAGACACATAGACATAAATCCCCAACCAGAGGCTCAGCACCAAAGCCAGGTCCCCGCTGGCACCGAAGAGCACGACCAATGCCACCAGGGATTTGATGATCAGCGGATAAAAATCGAAGGTCACCGTCCACAGTGCGTGCATGCAGCTGGTCGAGACTTCTGCGATGCGGTTCGCCAGCGATCCGGCAAAATGCGAAATAAAATAACGATGTGAATGATGCTGCAAGTAGCTGAATAGCGATTTACGGATCTCGGCACGCAAATAGGGGCCGGTCATAACCAGCGCCGCTCCGCTTGCGCGACTGAATAACACAATCCCAAGGTTTAGCGCCGCAAAAAGTATCAGCGCGTCCTGACCGGCGACAAATATGTCGACGCCCGTTTCATTGGCCAGCGTCACCGCATCGATAATCTCCTTGACCGCATATGGCAACAGGATGGTACAAGCCGCCTGCAGTGCTTCGAAGAAAAAGATCGCCAGCAAAGTCTTGCGCGACTTGAGATAAAAATACAAGGCAAAACGCAAGGGTGAGCGCGATAGCTTTGGTGCGTCTGTTGCCGTTACAAATGTCGAATCCATTCGACTAGTGTAACGAGATCAGTGATTTCAGGTAACTCTAAATCAGGAGGGGTAATCGAATTATTGTGGAGAGAAACAGCAGGCTCAAAATCCAACCAGAATAGCGGTGACCGGCATTGCGGCGAGCAACGGCGAGCGAGCAAGGGGACACACAGTTTCCGCGCCAAAAGTAGAGCGCCTGCCCAATTGCATTTTCTATCTCAATTCGAAAGCGTGTGTCCCCTTGCAGCCCCTTGTAGCCCATTCAAAAGCGTGTGTCCCCGTGCAACCACTCCTGCCCGAAGATTGCCTCCCAGCCCGGTTTATTCAAGGTCTTCTCGGAAGATAAAAGGCCCCAGAAATTAATTTTTGATAGGCGAAAAAACGCCCCATAAAGGTTACTCAGGTAAGCCAGCTTTACGAAGTCCTTCTTCCATACGGGCTAAAATCTCCGGATCGCTAAACGAAAGACCCTTCATGTATGCCTTGATCGAAAAATCCGGCGCCAATCTTAAAATTTCGCGAACCGGTTCTTTTGCTTCTTCGAGCTTCCCAAGCTCGCCAAAAATAGAGGCGAGATTTGTGTGCGCGGAGAGGTACTCCGATTCCCGCGCAATAGATTTTTTAAAAGCGCTAATAGCTGAATCAAGCTGACCCAGCAGGTAATACGAAAGACCCAGGCCTCGAAGAAATCCGGGGCGATACATCGGACATGCCCGCATCGCCCGTTTTTGAAGCTCCAGCGCCCGTTGTGGGTTTCCGGTCTTGTTCAAAACCATGCTCACTTCACCAAGATTATGTGCATTATTTGGCGCCAGCGAGATTGCTTTCTCAGCCATATCTTTGGCTTGATCAAATGCTTTTATTTCCAGATGATACATCGCCAACAAGCCATAGGCGTCAGCACAGGATGGGTCTGCGGCAAGCGCCTTGTGTGCACAATCGAGCATCGATGCGAGCGCGGTTTCAGGGCTATTGCAATCCCTGGCGAGGGATGCGACATCCACATATTGTTGATAAATCCAACCGAGCATCACCCAGGCAATCGCATAGGAAGGATCTAACTCAAGCGCTTTTTCCAACAGTGCTTTTGCCTGCAACTTCACTTCCGGATTGACGCTATACACGGCGTTGTACGAACCCAGCCGTACACACTCCCAGGCTTTCACATTGGCAGTGCCACTCGACCAGATCCTTGCCTGTTCGCCTTCATTCAGTTCTACGTCCAGCGCGACCACGATCTCGCGCACAATGTCGTCCTGCACCGCAAAGATATCGTTTAATTCTCGATCGTAGCGTTCGGCCCAGATATGATGGCCGGTCATCGCGTCGATAAGCTGTGCGGTTACCCGAATATGGTTACCAGCTTTGCGGACGCTGCCTTCCAATACGTAGCGAACACCCTGCTCGCGACTGACCTGGCGCACATCTACCGATTTACCCTTGTACGTGAAAGTCGAATTTCTGGCGATTACGAGGAGATTTTTGATTTTCGAAAGGGCCGTGATGATGTCTTCTGTAATGCCGTCGCTGAAATACTCCTGTTCCGGATCACCACTCATATTGCTAAAAGGTAAAACAGCGATTGATGGTTTGTCTGGCAGATCGAACTCTTGAAAATCGGAAACTGCTGCTGGCAACGGCTCCTTTGGCTGAAGTCTTACTTGATAGGCTCTTATGGGGTCCTTAATATTTTTTACTGACTGCTCCCCCATGAACTCATAGGCCAGTGGGAGTTTGTTGCCGATGGCTGTACGGACGGCGTCCGAAATACAAACTCCACCTGGGTCAGCCAGGCTCTCCAAACGTGCGGCAACATTTACATCATTACCGTAGATGTCATCCCGATCTACAATAACCTCGCCAAGATTGATACCGATACGAAACTGAATTTTTCGTTCATCGGATAGATCCTGGTTTCGGTTCGAAAGATTGTTTTGAATCGAGGTAGCGCATTCGAGAGCATTTATTACAGTGCTGAAGTCTGCCAGAACGGCATCGCCCGCGTAGTGGATGACCTTTCCCTGATGCTTGCTAATCGAATTACTCACTAAATCAAGATATTCACTGAGGCGACGATGGGTCGCATCTTCGTCCTCGCCGGTCAGACGCGAGTAATCGGCTACGTCTGCGTAAAGGATAACAGCGAGCTTACGCGGTAGGCGTTCATCCATCTGAAGACAAATTCCTCATATCGGCAGGTCAGTCAGATACTAGCGCGAAACTCTGCCGGAGCCTAATACTCAGACAATCCTGAAAGCGCGTTATCGGGCGCTAATTTCTGGGTTGCAATCAAAGACCGCATAGGCACGATCATTCACAGAAATGATCCTACTTCGATCAATATTGCAGAATAGGCATTTGCTTGGGGGCGATCAATGGTAGGGCGAGCAACGAGACACTTTCCGCGCCAAAAGTAGAGCGCAGGCCCGATTGTATTTTCCATCTCAATTCGAAAGCGAATTCGAAAGCGTGTGTCCCCGTGCAACCGGAAAGCGTGTGATGAGATGGACGCTCCAGTGAAATCGGCGTCGCAATGCGCCAAACTGATAGAGCAACAAACTCGTTTCAGCTAACCATCAGGAGCGTCCATCATGAGTGAGCATAATTTAATTTCAGTGGATTTAGCAAAAAATGTTTTCCAGCTTTGCGCGATGACCGATCGCATGAAGATCGTTTTTAACCGTCAACTCAAACGCAACGACCTGGCCAGGTTCATGGCCACTCAGAAACCGGTCGATGTCGTGATGGAGGCTTGTTA
>JAJDOF010000159.1 GCA_022340305.1 Gammaproteobacteria bacterium | reverse complement strand
GTGCCCTGCAGTTACGAAGACCAACTGCAACAGGACTGATCCCGAGTGACAACTACGCTCAGTGCGATCGCACCCATATTCCTGATCATCGCGACCGGCTACCTGCTGTTCAGAACGAAAGTAGTCGATGCGAGCGTCTGGTCTGCCATTGAACACATCTGCTTTTATCTGCTATTTCCATTTCTGATCATTCGTACCTTGAGCCGGGCAAACCTGGGCAATGTACCGGTCGTCGACTTTATGCTGGTGCTGGTGGTCGCCATTCTCGGCATGGCTGCCATTCTTATCCTGATACAGGCATTCGTGTGGCAACGGTATCCACAAAGCGGCCCCAGTTTCAGCAGCGTGTTCCAGGGCGCTACTCGTTTTCACGGTTTTGTCGCCATTGCGGTGATCGGTCCGCTGTACGGTGATGCAGGTGTCGCGCTGGCGGCGCTGGCGCTGGCCATCATGGTGCCCCTGCTCAACGTCATATCGGTGATCGTACTGGCGGTTTATGGGCGCAGTGACAGCAAACCCGAAGTCGCCGCAGTGCTCCGGAAAATTGTGACCAATCCGTTGATCATCGCCTGCGGTGTCGGCTTGCTGTTCAATCACTTCGGTATACCGAACATCCTCTTCGACACCGTCGACATCATCGGTTCGGGGGGATTGGGGCTTGCGTTACTGGCGGTCGGCGCGGGCATGAAACTCGATCACGCCGCGCAACACAAAATGTTGCTGACCATTGGCGTGGTGACACGGCTGATCGGCATGCCGACCATGGTCATCGCGATGTCCTGGCTGGTCGGGCTGGACGGCGTCGCCCGCACCGTTGCCATTATCGCCGGCGCCGTACCGACCGCATCCTCGGCCTACGTCATGGCACGCAAGATGGGTGGCAATGCTGAACTGATGTCGGGTATCGTAACCTTCCAGGTGATCGCCGCCTTTTTCACCCTGCCGTTGTTCGTCTACATCGCCGACCAGCTTTGACAGCCACCATCCCTCACCCCACATTGTCATTCCCGACCGCGTGCGGCCCACTGAGCGGGAATGACTAGTAAATTATATAATTGCAGGGCTGATATCTAGTTGGGCGGGATCAGGACGAAATTGCCAAAATGCGTTTTCTTCAGGAACTCCTGTTGCGCCAGCGCAATGTCTGCCAGGGGATAGGTCTTCGCGACCAACGGAATTATTTCCCCGGCCTCGATATACCTGATCAGGTTCGGGAATACCGGTTCATCCCAACTGGTACAGCCGAGCAGACGTAAATCCTTCAGATAAAAATCACGCATGTCCATGGTCACCATCGGCCCTGCAATCGCCCCCGATGAGGCGTAACGGCCACCACGGCGGAGCAATTTCAGCAGCGCGGTAAATCCGTCACCGGCAACATTGTCGATAATCACATCGACAGTGGACTGACCCAGCTCGCCAATCAAATCGGCGCCGCGAGCAATTACCCGATCGACACCAAGCCTGGTCAGCGCGTCCATCTTGGATGCACCCACGATCGCCGTAACCTGCGCGCCGCGGCGTTTCGCCAATTGCACCACGGCCGAACCGACCCCGCCCGACGCACCGGTAACCAATACGTGATCCGCGGCGCCAACCGCAGCCCGATGCACCATGTTCTCGGCAGTGCCATAAGCACAGGGGATAGTTGCCAGCTCGATATCACTCCAGTTACAGTCGACTGCAAAAACCTCGCTGGCCGGGAGTTTGACGTATTGCGCGAACGCGCCGTCGAAATCCGAGGCCATCCAGATATTTTCCAGCGAATCGTAACCCTGCGCGCGCATACAGGCCCGCACCAGCACCCGTTCACCGATGCGCAGCGACTCGACATCATCCGCACACTCCACCACTTCGCCGCAACAATCGGTTCCCTGAATAAACGGAAAAGGCGTCGCCTGGTTCCAGCCGCCATCCGCAACTTCGATCGCCTTGCGATCGCTCGCGGAAAACTGCTCGGTGCCACTGTTCACCGCAGATGAGTACCAGCCCAGGCGCGTGTTGATCTCGGTGTTGTTGACCCCGGCGGCGAGCACTTTTAACAGCACTTCACCCGGCCCGGCCTGCGGTATCGGCACGTCGCGATAATCGAGCTTGTCGTAATCGCCGTTGCCCGTGGTCACCACCGCTTTCATCGATTCCTGCGATGGCTTCAATACAAGGCGTGCGGGATCCAGTTTCGTTAAATAAGTGAGGTCAGCCATAACAACAGTCCGGTTGCAGTGACGGCAAGCATAAACTCGGCGCCGTGGATTGTCGATTGCCGGCAACCTGCCGACGTTGATAAAAAGCAACATGAGGCTGCACATAATCGCTTTGTGTCAGGCGTATTATCACTATAATCAACAGGGTTATTTCAACTCAGACAATATGGACAACTACTTCGATCTCGGCGCATACAATCGCGACATCACCACCTCGAGTGAAACTGCGCGCCGCTGGTTTAATCGCGGGCTGATCTGGTGTTATGGCTTCAACCAGGAAGAGGCGGTGCGCTGTTTCGAAAAAGTCATCGATATCGATCCTGACTGCGCCATGGGCTACTGGGGTATCGCCTATGCCAGTGGCCCCTTTTACAACAAACCCTGGGAGTGGTACGGCGTATTGGAGCGCGAGAAAACCATCGACTTTTGTCGGCGGTACGCGCTCAAGGCGGCACAGTTGAAAGCCCTCGCTTCTCCGGTCGAATGCGCATTAATCGACGCACTCTGCGCCAAACACCCGGCTGCCCTGGCAATAGACATGATCGAGCTTGAACACTGGACCCAGGAATATGCCGAGGCGATGCGCCAGGTTTACGCCGAGTTTACCGAGGATCTCGACGTCATCTGCCTGTGTGCCGAAGCGGTGATGAACCTGACACCCTGGAAGCTCTGGGATATTGAATTCGGAATCCCTGCCAGGGGGGCATGCACCGAAGAGGCAATTGCCATCCTGGAACATGGATTGCAGCAGGTCGAACAGCAGGGCATGCGCCCACACCCCGGGTTGTTGCATTTTTACATTCACGTCTATGAAATGTCGCCGACACCGGAAATAGCGCTGCCCTATGCCGATCAACTGCGCAACCTGTCGCCGGATTGCGGGCACCTGGTGCACATGGCGAGCCACATCGACAGCCTCTGTGGGCATTGGCAAACGGCCGCCGATGCCAATCGCCTGGCAACCGAGGTGGATGCAAAATACATCGCGCTGCGCGGTACCGACGAATTCTACATGATCTCGGTAGTGCATAACCACGATTTCAATATCTGGGCGTCGATGTTTCTCGGCCAATACGGCGAGGCACTGCGCAGTGCGGATACCATATGTGAACTGGTCAGAGACAAATGCCGACTCAGTGATAAACGCTATCTCGCGTCGACACTGGAAGGATACTATGCCGGGCGAGCGCACGTGCTGGTGCGTTTTGGCTGCTGGCAACAGATTTGCGACGAAGCCATGCCGGACGAGCCGGAATCCGTGCCGATCACCACCATCCTGCTGGTATACGCCAAGGCGATCGCGCACGCGGCGCTGGGTGACCTGACAACGGCCCGTTACTACCAACAAGAATTTTATCGGCTTTATCGCGCAGTCCCGGAGTGGCACATCATGGCGAATAATCCGAGCCGGAATATTCTCGCGGTGGCGCAAGCGATGATGAATGGTGAAGTCGAATATCATGCCGGCAATCACGAGCTCGGCTTTCAATACCTGCGTGAAGCTTGCATTCTTTGCGATCACCTGGAGTATTCGGAACCCTGGCCGTGGATGCACCCACCGCGGCACGCGCTCGGTGCATTGCTACTCGAACAAAATCGCGTCGACGAGGCGATCATCCACTACCAGGATGATCTTGGTATCGGTAACCGTTTGCCGCGCTGCGTCCAGCACCCGGATAATATCTGGGCCCTGCACGGCTACCATGAATGCCTGCTGCGGCTCGCACGCCACGATGCAGCGGCAGCCATCAAGCCGCGTCTCGACGAGTTGATGCTGCAATCCGATACCGAGATTAAATCGTCATGCTGCTGTCGCGGCATGCAAGCCAGCTGAGTTCGATCCCAGTCATTCCCGACCGCCCTGGACGACTATATTTTTTGGCTTAGCGTCCCTTGACCTGCACTTCGTAGCCGGGCTCTTCGGGTTCGTCGTCGACCATTTCTGCCGGGAATCCGGGTGCCAGAACTTCGACCCCCATCTTTTCTTCGAGTCGTCGAATGATGTTCGGCGACAGCTCGCGAGGCCCGTAGGTCGCCTGCCCTTCCTCGAAAATACGTTGAAACATCGAACCTAGCTCAAGCTCCAGGCCGCCACGTCTGGCGACATCGTTGAAAAGGCCGATATCCTTGCACACCAGGTCCATGGTGAAACTGATGTCACGGCTTCCGTTCAGGATCACCTGGCTCTCGGTTTCATGCACGAAGGAATTTCCCGAGGAAATACGAATCGCTTCATAAGTCGTATTCATGTCCATACCGGCGATCTTCGAGGTCACCAGGGCTTCGCAAACACTCAACAGGTTTGCCGTCGCCAGGTAATTGGTAACTACCTTCAAAACGGATGCCGAGCCAAGCTCACCGGTATGCAGGATACGTCGCCCCATGATGGTCAATAGTGGTAACAGGGCCTCGAAGGTACTGCGCTCACAACCGGCAAAAATGGCGATGTTACCCGTGGCGGCGCGATGGCATCCGCCCGATACCGGACAATCGACCGGTTCCGCGCCGACCGCCTTCACCCTGGCGCCGAGTCGCAACACTTCGTCCTTGTCGGTGGTGCTCATTTCTGCCCAGATTTTACCGGCACTGAGTCCTGCCAGCGCGCCGTCTTCGGCTTCCATCACCTGCGCGCTGGCGGCAGGACTCGGCAGGCAGGTAATCAGAACATCGACGTTTTCTGCCATTTCACGCGGACTGTCAGCCCATTTGGCGCCGGCATCCAGAAAAGGTTGCGCGATATCGGGGTTCAGATCACGAACCGTCAGATCGACACCGTTGCGTAACAGACTGCCGGCGAGTTTGCCGCCAACATTGCCCAAACCGATAAAACCCACTTTCAGCATTGCACTCTCCAGGATTTGATTTGATGGGGACAGGCCAGGCTTTTCGCTTTCCGGTCATGCTAATACCGGGTTGATTCTATACAGCGAAAATCGTGGTCTGTCCCCGATTCTGCGCGGCATTCTACGCGCACAGATCGATTCCGGTAAACAATATTTTCACGACTCCCTGATCGATAAATTTGATGCTGGCTTTGAATTGTCGCCATCTTTATACTCGCCCCCCGGACAACGCTATTTTCAATCGAGAACCGTCAGATGGCCAAACTCACCACAGTATACTGGCGCGATATCCCCGCCCAGGTAATTGCCAAGGAACGCCGCGACACCGCCAAGATCGTGCTCACCGAGCGCTTTGCCGAGGCGATCGACAAGGCCGCAATGCGCGCCAAGATGGCCGGCACAGATGCCTATCTCGAACAATGGCGACGTGAAGTGGTCAATTGCGGACGCGACCTGCAAGCCGCCGCAGACGAAGCGGCAAAGAAACTTGAGCAGGAGTTCGACGATGCAAAACTCGAGGCTATGGTGAAAAACGGCGGTCTTGCATCCTGATAGTAGATCAAGAAAGATGGATAGACACATCCGCTATTCAGTCACACTCGCCGAGATTCCGATTCGTCGGACCGCCGCTTTCGCGGGAATGACAGAGTTTCTAGTCATCCCCGTGCGGTCCACTCAGCGGCGGTCGGATGTCTCAGAATCTCGACGAGATTAATAAAATAGTAGTCATCGTCAAAACCATCAGGCTAAAACCAAGAAACGTCGGTCCGCCGCCAGGTGAGCCGTCCTAAGCGATCGGTGCGATGAGGTCGGGGCCTTCGTTGCGGGAATTGCCGACGGCGCTACCCACGGCGTAATACTGGTAATCCGGGGCAGTTTGCGCCAGCAGCCGGTCGGCTGTGTCGATCTTGTCGGAGTGGCAGTCCAACCAGGCGTCGTAATCCTCTGGAGCGATGTACACCGGCATACGCTGGTGCAGTTCCTGCATCGCGCCCCTTGCCTCGGTGGTGAGTATCGCGCAAGACTGAATTTCGTTGCCCTCGGCATCCTGCCAGAGTTCCCATATTCCCGCCAGCGAAAACAACTGGTGATCGATGTGACAGCAATAAGGCTGCTTGCGGCCGTTCTCGAGGCGCCATTCGTAAAACCCGCTGGCCGGCACCAGGCAGCGCCGGCGTTTATAGGCGTTACGAAATGAAGGTTTTTCGGCAACGGTTTCGGCGCGCGCATTGAACATGCGATTGCCCATACTGAGGTCTTTCGCCCAGGCAGGAATCAGTCCCCAGCGAAATAAATCAAATGTTCCATCGTGGAGCGCCAGCACTGGTGTCGTCGGTGCAATGTTATAACGCGCCGTAAACAGGTCGGGCGGCACTGCGCCATAATGCTCGGTGATGTCGCCTTTGCTGGCATCGAGAAAGAATCGTCCACACATAACAACCCCGAATCAGCTTTCAATACCCCGTGAAAACCGCATAATAGCGCAGTTTCTCCCAGTCAATACAGATGTCGCTGTTACAGGCCAAGAATCTACACCACAGCTACGGCGATCACGCGCTGCTCGATGGCGTCAACCTGACGCTGGAAACCGGCGAACGCGTGTGCCTGGTGGGGCGCAATGGCAGCGGTAAATCAACTCTGCTGAAGATTATCGCCGGACGCATCAAGGTGGACGAGGGTGACATCATCCACTCTCCCGAGCTGCGTATTGCCGAGCTCAACCAGGAAGTCCCGCAAGGCTTCGCTGGCAGCGTTTACGATTGCATAGCCCAGGGCATCGGAAAACTCGCCGGCGTTTTCACCGAGTGGCATCACGCTGCGATCGAGTCGGCCAGTAACCCGGCCGCACTCAATCGCATGCAGCGTTACCAGGACCAGATCGAGGCCAACGATGCCTGGAACCTGGAAACCCGTATTTCCAGCACCATTTCGCGTCTCGCGCTATCCGCCGACCAGCCTTTTGACGACCTTTCCGGCGGCATGAAGCGACGCGTGCTGCTCGGTCAGGCGCTGGTTGCCGATCCCGATCTGCTGCTGCTCGACGAGCCCACCAACCACCTCGATATCGACTCGATCCTGTGGCTCGAAAACCTGCTGCTGGGTTTCAACGGCACGCTGGTGTTCATCACCCATGACCGTAGTTTCCTGCAACGCCTGGCGACACGCATCATCGATCTCGATCGCGGCAACCTGACCAGCTGGCCCGGCGACTACCAACGCTATCTCGAAGCGCGCGCCGCACAGCTCGAAACCGAATCACGCCACAACGCCCTGTTCGACAAGAAGCTGGCCCAGGAAGAAGTCTGGATTCGCCAGGGCATCAAGGCGCGCCGCACCCGCAACGAGGGTCGCGTACGGGCGCTGGAAAAAATGCGCCTGGCACGCTCAGATCGGCGTGAGCGCAGCGGTACGGCCAAAATCACGGCGCAGCAGGCCGATGCCTCCGGCAAGATCGTGATCGAAGCCGAGGGAGTCAATTTTGGCTGGGACGACAAGCCGATCGTACATGACTTCAGTTGCAAGATTTTGCGCGGTGAAAAGATCGGCATTCTCGGCCCCAATGGCAGCGGTAAATCGACGCTGATTCAGCTATTGCTCGGGCAGTTGAAACCGCAGTCCGGCTGGATCAAAACCGGCACGCGCCTCGAGGTCGCTTACTTCGACCAGCACCGCGAGGCGCTGGACCCGCAGAAGTCGGTGCGCGAAAATCTCGCCGCCGCCGGCGACCAGGTCACCATCAATGGTCGTACACGCCATGTGATCGGCTACCTCAAGGATTTCCTGTTCAGCGAAAAAACCATCCACATGCCGGTCAAGGCGCTGTCGGGGGGTGAACGCAATCGACTACTGTTGGCCCGCCTGTTCACGCGCTCGTTCAATTTCCTGGTGATGGACGAACCCACCAACGATCTCGACATCGAAACCCTCGAGTTGCTCGAGGAGTTGCTGGTGGAATACAGCGGCACCCTGTTACTGGTCAGTCACGACCGGGAATTCATCGACAACACAGTGACCAGCACGCTGGTCTTCGAGAGTCCGGGCGAAATCAACGAATACGTGGGTGGTTACCAGGACTGGTTGCGCCAGCGCCCGGACAGCGACGCCGTCGTCGAGCAGGCGCCGGCAAATCAGAAGCCGCCACGCGCGAGCAGCAAGCAACGTTCGCAGCAGAATGAATTGCGCACCCTGCCCGGCAAAATCGAAAAGCTGGAGGGGAAAATCGAAGCATTCCAGCAACGCTTTGCAGCAACCGATTATTACCAGCAGGAAGCCGAATTGATTCGCGACGAGCAGCAGCAGTTACAGGCACTCGAGTCCGAGTTGGCTACCCTGTATCAACTCTGGGAGACGCTCGAAAGCGACTAGCTAGCCTTACTCCACCAGGTCCAGCCAGTCGCCGCCGGTAATTTTCTGTAGCTCGCCCGGGGTCATGCAAAATACCGACTCCGGGGTCCCCGCGGCAGCCCAGACCCGGTCATGGCGCTGCAGTGACGCATCGAGCAGGCAACGTAACGGTCTGGCATGCGCCACGGGTGGCACACCACCTATCGCGAACCCGGTTTGCTGACGCACGAATTCGGCGTCGGCCTTGCCGAGGTCGATACCGGTTCGCCGCGTCACCTTCGGCAGATCGACGCGGCGATCGCCGGCGCACATGATCAATACCGCCTGCTGGCTGTCATTAACCCGGAATATCAACGAATTGGCGATCTGGCCGACTTCGCAGCCGAGCGCGTCGGCAGCGAGCCGTGCAGTGCGCACGGCAGCCGACAAAATACGAATCTCGAAGGCAATACCGAAACTATCGAGACAATTCTTTACCCGCTCATTTGCCGGTTTCATAGACTCGCCATTTTGGTACGACATTCACCACCGCCGGGAATTCACCAGCTCGTTTAAGACGGCTGTAGTGTCACCTGAACTGGTGTCATTTTCAAATTTCTCGATTTGGCTGAAATGGCGCGCCAGATTTAACGATTGCCGCAGCGCCTGGGCAGTCTCGAAATCTCTCTCGGTGCCGAAATATCCTCCCGGCTATCGGTATTTCAGCAAGCCCGCTAAATAGCCGTGCTCACCGATATTCGAAATGTTATGATGAACCATTAAATAGGATCCCTAAACCGAGTGAATAACCCAGAGGCCCACTCAAACCAGTTAATCGTAATCCCACGCAGCCAGCACAATATTTCCAGGAAATCGATTTCTGATGCCGCGCTAAAAGTGCTGTATCGTCTATCGAACTCAGGCCATCGAGCCTGTCTGGTTGGCGGCGGAGTACGTGACCTGTTGCTTGGTGTACACCCCAAGGATTTCGACGTGGCTACCGACGCCACGCCGGAGGAAATTCGTGCGTTATTCAAAAACAGTCGAATCATCGGGCGGCGTTTTCGACTGGTACACATTCGTTTCGGGCGTGACATCATCGAGGTCGCAACCTTTCGTGCACATTCCGAGGATTCTCCCAAAACCGAACTCGACACGCATGGGCGAATATTGCGCGACAACACCTTTGGCGACATCGAGGAAGACGCGATACGCCGCGATTTCACCATCAACGCACTGTATTACGATATCCATGATTTCAGCATGCTGGATTATGCTGGCGGTCTGCAGGACATAGAACAGCGCCAGCTGCGCCTGATCGGCGATGCCACCACTCGCTACCAGGAGGACCCGGTGCGTATGCTGCGGGCAATACGATTTGCAGCAAAACTCGATTTTTCAATCGAGGCATCCGCGGCAGATGCCATTCATGAATGCGGGCGCCTGCTGGCGGTCATTCCTCCGGCACGCATGTTTGATGAAGTGGTCAAGCTGTTTCACTCCGGTTGCGCGCGACGCGTATTCGAACTGTTACGTGAATACAAACTGTTGAGATACCTGGTGCCGGCTCTGGATGAATGGCTGCAGGAGGAACCATCCGAATTGATGCTGGATTTCATCGACCAGGCGCTGGTCAATACCGATAACCGCGTCAATAGCGGCCAACCGGTATCGCCAGGGTTCATCTTCGCCGTGTTGCTGTGGCCGGTGGTACTGCAACAGGCCAACCAGATTCAATCGGATCGGCAGCGTATGATACCGGCGCTGGTGCAGGTCGGTGAAACCGTGATGAAACGACAGGTGCGCCATATATCGATTCCACGTCGTTTCAGTCAAATGGCCAGGGATATCTGGAGCTCACAGCCGCGTTTTCACCGCACCCAGGGCAAGCAGGCCCAACGCCTGCTCGAATTTCCGGTGTTCCGTGCCGCCTACGACTTCATGTGTATCCAGGCGATGGTCGGCCTGTTTCCCTACCATCTGAGTCGCTGGTGGACCGATTTTCAAGTAGACCAGGACATCGCTACCGTTGCGGAACCCGAAAAAACCAGGCGCCCACGCAGGCGCAGGCGCAAACGCAGTGCTGACTGAACACGTTTACGTTGCAATCGGCAGCAATATCGGCGATTCGGCCACTATCGTGGCGCAGGCGATGGAAGCGATTGGTCATATCCGCGGCTGCGAATTACGCGGGCGCTCGTCGCTATACCGCAGCGCCGCGGTTGGTGATATTCCCCAGGGCGACTACATCAACGCCGTGGCTCGATTAGACACCGAACTGCAACCTCTGGATCTGCTGCTGGAACTGCAGGCGATCGAACACGCTTACTATCGCAATCGCGAAGATGAGCGGCGCTGGGCTCCACGCACTCTCGATCTCGATATCGTCCTGTTCGGCAACCACAGGATAAACGACAGCCATCTCGTCATTCCGCACCCCGAGTTCGTCAATCGTCGCTTCGTGCTCGAACCCATGCTGGAAATCAACGGTGATCTCTACATCCCCGGCTACGGCAGTCTCAAATACCTGGTTAACCAGGCGCCCGCTCTCGAAATGGAAAAACTGGCATCGAGCCATGGCTAAACCGCATGCTGCAGCAGTCTACCCTGTTCCGAGCCCGGCACCAGCTCTGACTTCTCCACCACGGCGGCGGATTCCCGCATGACGGACTCCCGCCTGATCGCTGCCGAAATACCCGGCGACATGCCGGTTGAACGCTTTCGCTATATCGTCATCGAAGGCCCGATCGGCGCCGGCAAAACCAGCCTGGCAAAAAAACTGGCGCTCGATTTTGACAGTAATTTGTTGCTGGAGCAGGCCGAAGCTAATCCATTTCTCGCCAGTTTCTATAAAAACCCGCGCCAGTATGCACTATCGACGCAGTTACATTTCCTGCTGCAACGCGCGCAACAGGTACAGGATTTTCGTCAGGCCGACCTGTTTCACGGTTCGCACATCGCGGACTTCATGATCGACAAGGACCCTCTGTTTGCGCAGATAACCCTGAACAGCGATGAGCTCAAGCTATACCAGCAAATTTATGCCCACCTGACGCTGGATGCGCCGCGTCCCGATCTTGTCATTTACCTGCAGGCGCCGCTCGCCACCCTGCGCGAACGTATTGCGCTGCGCGGCATCGGTTACGAACAGCAAATCCGGGATGAATACCTGCTGCGCCTGTCTGAGTCCTATACCCGTTTCTTCCATGATTATGACGGCAACGCTTTGCTGACAATCAACACCGAGTCGGTCGATTTGATCAATAATGCCGAGGATTACCAGGCGATACTGGAAAAAATCAATGATATCCGCAGTGGACGTCATTATTTCAATCAGTCATCATTCGCTCTCTAACGAGCGTTTGCCATGTATATACCCAAACCACTTGAAGACAAGGTCACCATCCCGCAACTGAAGAAACTCAAGCAGCAGGGTGAAAAATTTGCCTGTCTGACTGCGTACGACTACAGTTTCGCGAGCCTGATGGAAGATTGTGGGGTGGAAGTGGTGCTGGTCGGCGATTCGCTGGGCATGGTGATCCAGGGCCACGACACGACCATTCCGGTCACCCTGGCCGATATCGAATATCACGGCAAGGCGGTTGCGGCCGGGCTCAACAACGCCATGTTGATGCTCGACATGCCCTTCGGTTCACTCAATTCACCGCAACAGGCGCTCGACAACGCGAGCGAGTTGTTGAAGCGAACCCAGGCCCAGATCGTCAAACTCGAAGGCGGCGCGGCGCAGCTTAAAACCGTGGAGACCATGTCTCGTTTTGGTATCGCCAGTTGTGCACACCTCGGCCTGCAACCGCAAATGGTAAACAAGATGGGCGGTTATCGCGTCCAGGGCAAGGCGAAAGGGGCGGCCGAGCAAATGCTCGAAACCGCACAGGAACTGCAACAGGCCGGCACCGACATGCTGCTGCTCGAATGCGTGCCGGCAACGCTCGCCGCCGAAATTACCGCGACCCTTGAAATTCCAGTCATAGGCATCGGTGCCGGTGCCGATGTCGACGGCCAAATCCTGGTACTGCACGATATCCTCAATGTCACTGCGGGCAAGAAGCCCAAATTTTCGAAAAATTTCATGCAGGGCGAATCCAGCATCCAGGCGGCCATCAGTCGCTACGTCCAGGAAGTCAAACGCGGTCAGTTCCCGGACAAGACCCACACATTTGCCTGAGGTTTCCGCGATGTATCAGGCCACCAGTGTTACCGAATTGCGCCAGTACTTGCAGCACTGGAAAGATCATGAGCAGTCAGTCGCCTTCATTCCTACCATGGGTAACCTGCATGCCGGGCACATGTCACTGATCGAAAAAGGGCAGTCGCTGTGCGATCGCAGTCTGTGCAGTATTTTCGTGAACCCGATGCAGTTTGGGCCGAACGAGGATTTCAATCACTACCCGCGCACGCTCGACAGTGACCTGGCACAACTCGAGGCGGCCGGTTGCGACCTGGTCTACCTGCCCACCGCCTCTGAACTCTATCCGCAGGGCCTGGACAAGATTACCCAGGTGCAGGTCACCGATTTGACCGACCACTACGAGGGTGCGCATCGCCCCGGGCATTTCACCGGGGTAGCGACCGTGGTACTGAAATTGTTCAACATCGTCAAACCGGATGTCTCCGTATTCGGCAAAAAGGATTTCCAGCAGTATCGCGTGATAAGCAAGATGGTGGCCGATTTGAATCTCGACGTGCAAATCATCGGCCAGGAAACCACGCGCGAAGCTTCGGGCCTCGCCACCAGTTCGCGCAACCAGTACCTCGACGACGAGCAAACAGACAGGGCGGCGATGATTTACCAGATTTTGCGCGACGCCGCACACCAGATCAGCGAGGGCGAACGAGATTACCCGGCGACTGAGCAGCGGGCTCTGGCTAAGCTGGAGCAGGCTGGCTTCAAAACAGATTATTTCAAGATCTGCAACGCCAGGACCCTGTTGCCCGCGGGCCCCGAGGACCGCGACCTGGTCATCCTGGTCACCGCCGCGCTCGGTGTGACCCGACTACTCGATAATATTGAAGTTTCACTGTGGTAGCGAGCCGTGGCGTCCGCCACGCGCTATTCAACCTGAATCCGCAGCATATAACCTCTGTGTCGCCATGATTCGCTGGCGCACACGCGCACGCAACGCAGGAGGTTCCAGCACCTCGACGTCATCGGCGTACTTCAGAATTTCCATGATCAATTCGGTATCCTGGCTGTAGGGCACGCTCAACACATAGTAACCCTCGCCATCGTACTCGCCAGCCTGCTCGGGATGCCAGGTTTCGCGTGACACCCAGCGCGCGATTTCAGGTTTGAAACGCAACCGTGCGATCTGCGTGGCGGCACCTGAAAAAATACCATAGCCGCTTTCCAGCTCTCTATTCAGCTCGCTCTCATCGATCTCGATTGCCGGCGCGGGCGTCAACTGCAACGCCGTAATGGCATCGATCGAAAAGCTGCGCAAGCCCTTGCGCAGATGACACCAGGCGTCGAGGTACCAGTTGTCGCGGTAGTAAATCAAGCGCTGCGGCGATACCCGGCGCTCGCTGCTGCTGTCGGCGGGTCTGCTGTAATAAGTCATGTCGACGCAACGACGCGACAACAATGCCTGGCAAAGATCCTGAAAAAACTCACTGCTGTAAGCCTTGGCCGCGAACGGCACCACGCGAATTCGACGCGCGATTTCATCGGCACTGTGGTCACCGTCGTCGAGCAGCATGCGAATGCGCGAACGCAGGGGTTCGATGTGCTTTGACAGCACGCCCGGCTGCAGGTTGGCGAGCAGGGCATCCATGCTCAACAAGGCCTGAATTTCGCTGGTATTGAACCACAATCCGGGCAGTTGAAACTGATCCAGCGCAGCACCCGACTCGTAGCAGTAACCGCGGCGCTCCGGGTCCCAGATTATCGGTGCGGCGAGTCGGTCGCGCAGGTATTCCAGATCGCGTTTGAATGTTGCTGGCGATACTTCCAGTGCCTCGAGAAATTGCACGCGCGTAACCACTCGCTGATTGCTCAGCATCTGGTCAATCAGGTGAAAGCGTTCAGTACGATCCATAGATAATATTCGTTATTTGTATTCTTTTTTTCTGGCTCACCCTGTGAGCCACCATGGCGCGATAATAGCACGATCTAATAGCAGGGATATCACATGAACTGGTTGAATCGACTTCTCTATCGGCTGAGTGCCTATTGCCGCTGTCGCGTGATCACTGGCCCGGACGAGCAGCCTTACCTGGAGCGTTACCACCTGTTACGCCTGCCATTCGGTTATCGTATTTATCTGCACCGCTTCGTCGCCAGCGATCCGGGCCGCGGGCTGCACAACCATCCGTGGCGCCACGCGGTATCGTTGCTGCTGTACGGAACCTATCAGGAAACTCGAATGTTGAAAGCGAATTCCGACCACGCATTGCAACGCCGCTGGTTACGCGCGGGCCATCTGAATATCATTTCCGGTGACGTCTATCACCGCATCAACATTGCTCAGGATGCCGAATGCTGGAGTCTTTTTTTACACGCCCCCAAAACCCGTGACTGGGGTTTTATTCGCAGACACCAATACCAGGATCACAATGAAGTGGTCAGCCAGCCGAGCAATCCTTTATGGTGGAAACAGGCGTTACGTCCAGTCCAATGCCCGCAAATGCGACTTCCCTTAAGTAATTGCCGGCAGACAACGAGTTAATTCAGCCTTGCTGCAATGCATGTTACCGTCAGGTAACCGATACCTGGCTTCTCTGAATCGTTATCTAATTTTTCGCTTTGTATTCATACTTCTGACCGCCGATCGAGGCTTCATACATCAGGCCACCTTTGGCGACGGTAAACACGGCTAACCCCTTGTGGTATTTACCTTTGGTATTGGCGTCATTCTTACCGCCACTGGTACCGGTAGAACTCCCGCTTGTCGAGGCAGTAGCCGAAGCACCCGCAGTTATCGCGACGGCGGTGGCCTGGGCGCCGAATTCGAAATTGCCACTAGTAAATTCCTCGAAGGCACGCTTGTCTTCGAAAAATATGATCTGGCTATACGCCTGACCACCCAGCTGCAGGCCTATGGTCACCTGCGTCATCGAGGTATCGCCGACATACTTGCCTTGCTCGTAGACCTTGCCTTTACCATGTGCACCACCGATTCCAATGCCAGCTTTAGCTATCGTTGGAAAGATCGCATAACCATAACTCCTGTCAAAGAAGTCACCACTTTCCCCGGCATTGGTGAAGACTTTGATGGTGTCTTCATACTCGCCGGCCCAGCTGCCGCCAAATGGCAGTACCAACAGGAGTAAAACGAACCAGGCTCTAATCGCAACATTCATAGTTATTCTCCATGAGATAATTCATCAAGACTGGCCAGCCATACGGCTCTGTCATTGAATTTTCCGAAATCGCTATAACTCGAAGTCACGCATGGTAGCAGAAAAATTAACCCACATTCGACACATTGTCGAAGTCCGCTGAGCCACGGTACACCCGCAGGGATCACTATTCCGGGAATATGCCCTCAATTGCAGTCGGCAGGCGATGACGCCAGTATCTCTTCCAGTTTCAGGCCGGTTAAATTACGAATGCTGCGCCACAGGAAATAGAATATGGCGAACATCATCAGCATGGATGGAATCGCTATTATCGGATAGCTAATCAGGGTCAACTGCCCCAACTCCTCGTTAAAGGCTGCACTTCCAGACGGACTGGTGACAATCCATGTAGCCAGCAGGTAATTCATCACCGCTGAAAAGAAAAAAGTCCCGCTCAGCATATAGGTAGCGTTTAGCAGGCGCGCTTCCAGTGCCTTATCCAGGCCCCGCTCGCAGAGAATCCGTGAAATTCTTTCGGTATTCAAAACTTTCGGGTTATACAGCAAGGTTTTGATCAGCGGATATCCGAGCCTGGCCGTGACCAACACCACGATGCCGAGCAAGGCGGGAATAGCGGCTTCCTTAACCGCCAGCCATTGGGTGTCCAGTTGCAACAGACCAATACTACCAGTCAGTAACACGCTGATTAAACCCAGCAGAGCGATGTAGTTCCTGATATTGAAGCGTACTAATTCGTACAGGCCCCAGGCGATGGGGAAAGCCAGTGCGACAACCAGGGCACCGCTGGCACCCAGTTCGTTATCATCACTGAATTTCATCAAAATGATCGACGGTATAACGATACTGACCAGTATATCAATCAGTGGACGAGGTTTATGTGTCATGGGGATCGCTCTACTTTCTTACAACGCCGTAGTTGAGTCCTGTTCGGCAGGACGCTCGACATCCTGTCCTGGTTGGTCACCGGACAGGTATTCACTGGCTTGTCCAAGAAGCCCTGCGGCCTGTTGCCTGGCCTCGTGCAGAACCTGGTTTGCCGACTCCCTGGCCTGCTCGATCGAGCCGGACTGTTGGGCTTCATTCAGCGCCTGAACAGCTGCCTGCCTGGCCTTTTCCACGACTTCGTTTGTGGCTTGTTGCGCCTGTTCGCAACCTGTCAGGCCGACTAAAGCAATGCCACCAACGAGTAGCAGGGTTGCTGCGTTAACTCTTCTCATGATCTCTGGTCACTCCTGGGTATGTCGATTGCATTGATCTTAAATTTAACACTTTCTCTCCTCTCGATCTGATTTCAAGCGCCCGCTTTGTCCGGCTCGTCTGACACTTCGTCACCAATGACGCACAATAGTAGTCGGAACACCAAAAATAAAAAATCCGATTAATATTTGAGTATTATTCGTAATTTTCGAAGTTTAAGCGTCACCGACTCCACTCCCTAACAGACTGACAATGTCGCCAGGTCTTTCTCCTGCCCTGCTCTGCCTGGTTTCATGGCACCAGGCGGAACTGTATCGCCGGGCTTGTACCTATGTTGCAGCAGCCTTACCGCGCGGCGGGCCGGCTCAATCATATATTGATTCATGAACGCAACCGCAAAGGATGGCGGTAATGGTTTGCGCGGGCAAGGGTCGATTATGATGGGACCACGGTCGACGATACCTACCAGGTACTTCGGGCGGCGCTCAACGGGTAAGGTGTCGCACCTGGAATCCTGCCGTTTGTCGAGGAAGATCTGCTCAGTGGCAAACCAACGCGCCTGCTTGCTCCCAGCATTGACCCCGGCCTCTCCCGCTACCTGGTATACCGCAACAAGGATCTCGACAAGCCAGCAGTCGGGTCAGTGAGAGACTGGCTGCTTGCCACTATTGAGGACTCCTGCGCCTGAAATCGGTAAACCGATAAGCGTGGACATTCGCACCTGCGACTTTTACCCTGCATTTTACAGTACCCATTAGAGACCGGCCCTGGACAACCTCGCCACCCCCGTTATCCTGCCCCTGTTTGCGATCCTGGTGTCGGGCTACCTCGTTGCGCGCTTCAAGCTGTTGCCTGACACGGCCAGCCAGGTGCTGAGTCGCTTCGTTTTCGTCATCGCCCTGCCCGCGCTCATCTTCGGTTCGTTATCGCACATCGACGTCGCAGAGTTCTTCAACTGGCAGTACATCGGTGCACTGGGCGGAGGCATGCTGATCATGTTTTGCCTCGGCATGCTGGTCGCCCGCATCGCCTTCCCGGGTCGACCCGCCACGCTCGCGCTGCACGGCTTGACCGCCATGTACTCGAGCACCGCCTATATCGGTTTACCTTTGATACTTACCGTGTTTGGCGATGCCGCACGCGCACCTGGCATCATCGGCGCCGTCATTACCGGTCTCGTGTTTTCGCCCCTGGCTATCGTGATCGCAGAGCTCGATCGCGGTCGCAATGGCAACAATCGGCTCTGGTCCCCGCTGCTAAAGGTCCTTATTCGTCCACCAATCATCGCTGTGGTGGCAGGCTTGAGTGTTTCCGCCAGCGGGATTGCCGTTCCGGTATCGGTAACCAGTTTTTTCACATTACTGGGCGGGGCCTTCGTACCCTGTGCCCTGTTCGCGGCAGGGCTATTCATCGCCGGCTGCTCGATACGGGGTGCAAGCGCTGAAATCAGCTGGCTGGTGGGCGCAAAGTTGATTCTACACCCGCTGATCACCTGGTGGCTCGCCTTTCACGTATTCGAACTGAGTGGCCTTTATGCAACCGTTGCAGTGATCCAGGCGGCCCTGCCGAGCGGCGTTCCAGTATTCGTGCTCGCGCAGCAATACCAGACCTTTGTCACGCGCAGCAGTGCGGTGATCGCAATATCAACGGCAATTTCGGTATTGACGATATCGGTATTATGCGTGCTGCTGTTGTGATCGAAAGCGACCTGAAGCAATAGACAATCACTTTGACCTGCCGCCGAATCCCCGCGTAAACTCCGATCATTCAATAACGATTTAGCCGAGAACCTGGCATGACTGAAAACCCAATCTGGCGCTGGTTTGACAATACATTTCTCGATCTCGGACGACAGTTCCGCTGGTCCTACCTGCCCCCGTTGATGGTGTACCTGGCTGCCGGGGTATCCGGTTTGACGTCGATCGTCGGTACCTTTTTTATCAAGGAGTACCTCGACCTGTCGGCGGCGTTTCTCGCTGGTCTCGCCTTCTGGGCCGGCATTCCGTGGACCCTGAAAATGCCGATCGGACACCTGGTCGACCTGATCTGGCGACGCAAGGCGCTTCTGGTTTACCTCGGCGCCAGCCTGCTGGCAATCAGCATTCTCATCATGTATGGCATCATCGCTCACACCGCGGCCATGGCCGCGGTTATGAAGGTCGAGGTCTGGTTCGTGATTTCGACCATACTTGCGCCAACCGGGTATGTGCTGCAGGACGTGGTCGCCGATGCCATGACGGTCGAGGCAGTGCCTACCATCGATGAACAGGGCAAGGACTACCCGGCACGCGACATCAAGATTATGCACGTCACCATGCAGACCCTGGGACGCGTCGCGATCATCGGCGGGTTTGTGACCGTATCATTGCTGAACGTCACCCTGTTCGACGGCGTTGAAGACATGGGCGAGGCGGCGAAAATCGAGGTTTATGCAAATATCTACCTGCTGGCATTGATCATACCGTTAATCTCGATACTCGGCGTCATCCTGGGCGGTATATTGCTGCGCCGCCGAGCGCGCCAGATGGAAGCACAGGGTCTCGATCACAGCAACATCGATAAGCTGTTGTTTGCCCCGGCCGTCGAAACTCACGCCAACTGGTGGATTCTGGGTGGCAGCCTGGTGTTTGCCATTTTCACCATCGGCATGGGCGTGAGCGATGTTCCATTTGCCCAGGAAATCATTTTCGCCGGTTCAATGTCGATTATTCTGTTCCTGATGTATCGCCTGCTGCTTGAGCTCGACGCCAGCGCGCGCAACATGTTGATCGGTACGGCCATCATTATTTTCGTGTTCCGTGCAGTACCGTTGACCGGCCCCGGAGCGGCCTGGTTCGAAATCGACGTACTCGGCTTCGATCAACAGTTCCTGTCGGTATTGATGCTGATCTCGTCGGCGCTGACCCTGGTGGGCATGTTCGTGTTGCGGCCGATGATGGCGAAGCGTTCGATCGCTTTCGTCATCGTCATCCTGACGCTGGCCGCCGGAGTGCTGTCGCTGCCGAACATCGGGCTCTACTACGGCGTGCAGGAATGGACTGCCGCACACACCGGGGGAATTGTCGATGCCCGCTTTATCGCCATCATCGATACCGCACTGGAATCGCCGCTGGGACAGATCGCGATGATACCGATGCTGGCCTGGATCGCGCAGAACGCACCGCCTCATTTGAAAGCTACTTTCTTCGCGGTAATGGCTTCGTTTACCAATCTCGCGCTCTCGGCCTCAAGTCTGAGTACCCGATACATGAACGAAATTTACACGATAACCCGGGAAGTCCGGGATCGCGTTACCGATGTCATTCAAACTACTGCTGACTACAGCGAGCTGGGTTGGCTGTTGATCAGCGTGAGCGTGATTGGATTCTGTGCGCCGTTGCTCGCCGTCTGGATCATTCAGCGCTCACCGCTGCGCAGCAACCAGTAACCCGGTTGATAAATCCCACCGGTTCAAAGACGACTATCGATGTCAGTGGTCTTCAATTGCGTCGAGCTTGACGGGCTGCCCGTGCGGCGTCGATAAATAGGCCTGTTCCCAGTCCCCGCGTTTGGCCGCCATGGCGGCTCGATCGATTTCGCTGTGTTGCGCTATCAAGTTTTCGAGTGCCGTCAGCACGCATTGATAATAGGTTTGCTGATCGTCGCTGGCGCCGCTGGTCCCCGACTTGCGCAATGCATCTCCCAACGCCTCCGACCAGGCACCGGCGCTGAACATACCGTTTTGTACCAGGGTATCGGCGATGGCCAGCGCCTCGGCCTGCCAGGGTTCGTCAAAAGCCGCTGCGCCATCCAGGCTGGCGAGAGGTTTCAACGTTTTTTCAACCTGTTCGTTCATCGCTGATGCTCATTTTCAATTATGCTCAGATAGCTTTCCCAGAGGTCGAGATACACCTTATCACGACTACCTTCGGCTTCCACCCACAGCTCATCGGCGGTGAACATGACGCTATAGCAATACTGATGAACTTCGACACCCTGGGCTGACAGGTCTGGAAACACATGTGCGCCATGACAGGCCTGTATCGTGCCACGGCGACCCCTCGCGTATTGCGGCAGACGGGTATGACCCACATGTCCGTGACGCTCCGTCTGCACCTGCTGGCCCGCAACGAATAGAGGCTCGGCATCGACTTCGGCATCGAATCGATACGCGTGCCGGCGATCTTCCTGCAACACCTGCTCGAGCGTGAGTGCGGCCGGCAACGCATCGTCGACGCTATTATTTTGCATGGCATCGGTCTTGCCGATGTCCTCCAGCGTCATCCACCCGGCCTCGATATAAGTCGAAAAATCAGTCTGCGCCCAGGAGTCGAAATAGGGGCGCGCGAGGTAATCCTCGGGCGCGATCAATTCGCGGCAGTGGCGCCACCAGTCAATGGTTATCCCGGGGGTGCGCGCGCTTTGGGCGATACCCCATTCGCGCGCTTCCCAGTCGTGGTGAAATGGTGTCCCTGAGTCATCGACGTCTATCGGGCCATAGCCCTGTTTACCACCGAGATCGTGTATACCGTCCATAACGCCCCCTAACCGAGATTGCGATCGGTGCCGATCATCGAATTGCGCGTAACCAGCGCTGCCAGATCCTCTTCACTCATCCCTGCTGCACCTGGCGGGCACTGCGGCAACACCAGGTAACGCAATTCCGCGGTGCTGTCCCAGACCCGTACTTCGACGTCGTCGTCGATATCGACGCCAAACTCGGCGAGTACAGCGCGCGGCTCGCGCACCGCGCGCGAGCGATAGGCGGCGGCCTTGTACCACGCCGGCGCTATGCCGAGTATCGAGAAGGGGTAACACGAGCACAGCGTGCACACCACCAGGTTATGCACGCGGTCGCTATTTTCGACGACCTTGAGATGCGCGGTGGCCTTGCCCAGGTAACCCAGCTCATCGATGGCGGCGGGTGCGTCCTGTAACAGGCGTTTTTTATATGCACTGTCTGTCCATGCTTTGGCGACGACACGGGCACCCCGCTTCGGGCCGATCTGGTCGGTATACGCTTCAATCCAGGCATCGATCGTCTGCGGATTGACCAGGCCCTTGTCGACCAGCAGGGTTTCCAGCGCCTTGACGCGCAGCGCCGACTCCGAGGGTAGATGGCTGTGCAGGTGTTGATGAATTTCAGCAACTTTCGGCGCATCGAATTTAGATGACATAAGCTTGGAATTCCTGGTGGCTAGAACCGCTAGTGTACTGAATCCCTGGACTGATTTCAGCTGCCGTCTGATAACTTCGTTGTCGGCAAGCGGTTGATGGTTTTCAGCCAGTTTTACGCCTACACTGCGCGCATGATTTCCACCATCAGAAAGCCCACGTCTATCGACGTGGGCAAGTTGTTATTTGTGGGCGCCATCTGGGGTGGCGCCTTCATTTTTATTGCGCTCGCACTCGATGATTTCGGCCCGCTCAGCATCGCCGGCTGGCGCGTATCGCTCGGCGCCGCGGTGATGGTCGTGATCGCAATATCGATCGGTCAAAGGTTCCCCCGGGGGCGGCGTGACTGGCGTAATATCTGTATTGTCGGCTGCCTCAATAGCGCGATTCCCTTTTTCCTGATCAGCTGGGGGCAGCAATTCATCAGTAGCGCGGAAACGGCGGTACTGATGGCAATGGGCACTTTCTTTACGCTGATCGTGTCGCATTTCACCAGTGACGACGAACGCATCAACCTGCCGCGCGCACTCGGCGTAAGCGTTGGATTTATCGGAGTACTGGTGCTTGTATTCTGGGATATCAGTACCGCCGGGATGGGGTCACTGGTCGGTGAACTGGCCGTCATGGCTGCCGGTTGCAGTTACGCGACGTCATCGATCGTGTCGCGCCGCCTGACCCACCTGCCGATGATCTCGACCTCGGCAGCCACCCTGTCGAGTGCCAGTCTCTACATGATACCCCTGGCGTTTCTGCTGGAAGACCCGCTGCCAGCCGAGGTCAGCGAGACGTCCCTGTTCGCACTTGCCTATCTCGGTGTGGTTGCCACTGCGCTCGCCATGACGCTGCGCTTTTTCATTATCCGCGCCAATGGCGCCGTGTTCATGTCAATGGTTGGCTACCTGGTACCGTTGTTCGGCGTGCTCTGGAGTGCCCTGTATTTCGCCGATGCCATCAACCTGCAAACCCTGCTGGCACTGGCGCTCATCCTGATCGGCATCGCCCTGACACGCAAAGGTAGCTGAGTCGCCGAGAATGGCCCGATGGTGAAATCGATTCGCATCACCAGTTCCGCAGTACAACGCGGGCCATTGCAAGGTCCCGCCGCTTCGGGTCTACGCACAAGTAAACCGCAGCCAGGAATTGTGTTTATTTGTAATAGTTGGCATCAGATCTTACAAACAGTGCCTGATTTGATCGAAACAGAGTGACTGCTGTTACCCGTAGCAGTCACTCTGGAAGTGTGAGTCGCACCTTCCCCGAAGGCCCAAAACGGTTCACGCCGGACGCTCGTGATTTTGCGGTAGTTGGCAAAAAACATCCCATTTCGGACTCCGAGGACTATTGCACATCGACGTAATTGACTCAAAGTCAATTGCTTGACTGGTTTTAGCAGGTCAGTAACATGGCATTTTAATTTCGATACTCTAAACCTGATGTCGATCCTGTGGCGTAGCTGGATAACATTCACCGCGATAATTGCCACGGTTCTCATTGCCCTTGCTGTACTCTCATCGCTTCAACACAACGCGCTTTATTCAGATCTAATTAGGCAGCGCCTGTCCGTTATTGCGCAAACCTCGGCCGACTCGTTTCAATCGGTGGTCAAGCTAGGCCTACCAATTTCCATGGTTCGCAATGCAAGTGAAATCTTGTCGCGCGCGCAACAGACAGACCCACAAATCAGCGCGATTCATGCTTTCAATCCGAGCGGAATTATCGTTAAAACCACCGACCCAACACATCCCGGCAATGTGCCGCGCAAGGTCGCTCAGGCTCAGTCCCTGGCCGACAGTGACAAATGGAGTGTTGAGAGTGATAGTGAACTGTACAGTGGAGCCAATATTTCTAATGCGCAAGGGGCGACCGTGGCGAGTATTGTCGTGGTCTATCCGAAACGGGAATTTGATGCACACAGTACGACCGTGATTAGAGAAATTGCCTTAACCTCGCTAGGATTGCTGTTTATCTTTTCAGTCGCAGCCTGGCTGTTACTAAGATTGAGATTGGCCGGTGCCATAAGGGCGCTATCGCGATTCGACTCACTACTCTCTGCCATTCGATATCCAGACCGTGGTGCACAACCAGCACGATCGACAATCGAATTGACGTCCGCGAATCTCGGATTTCTGCGTGATGACATCGAGATCATGGAACGTAATCTTCAGCGGGCCAATCAGAACTATGCCACCGCCATGAACGATCTTGGCAGTACCGATGCAATACTTGATGGAACTTTTCATGTCGACGAAGAGAATGGCGAACCACACCAGGTAATCGTCGCATCGAATCCCGATTCCTCGCTAGCTCGTTTGATTGCCCGCAAACTTATGCCCTGGGCGGGCTTGCTTATTATCGGCTCAGCCCTGGTGCTGGGAATTCTGACTATCGGTACGGTAAGCCGATCAATTCAACCCGAATTCAGCAACCGCACCACCCTGATGGGAACCGTTATCAACCAGAATATTCAGCGCGCGGTCAGCGCGGGGGTGCCACTTGGAAAACTGGTCGGCGCCGAGAAGTATTTTGGCCACTTTTTGCGTGAGTTTCCGGAAGTGGGCTATATCGGTGTCGCTACCGGCCGTATCATTCTCGAGGCCGGTAAACGGGAAGAGAACGTTTATGGACCAAGACGCGCCAGCAAGGGCGTAGTCGCATACCCGATCATGTCGGGCGATGAACAAATCGGCTACATTATTATCGACGTAGATAAAGGATACATCGCCAGGGAATTCGAGAATGTCCTGCTCGACCTCGCTGTAGTCGCGCTTGTGTCAATACTGCTAGCTTTCGAAGTGCTGGTGGTGATGATGAGTACGTCACTCACCGCACCCTTCAACCGGCTTCAGCATCTGGTTGCCTTGCAGGCCAACGGTGATTTCTCGAGTAGAATCAAAACCGGCGGCAAGTCCGCCATAGATTTAATCGGAATGAGCTTGTCTCAGCGTGCAGAAAAGCTTCACCGCGCATTTACCCAGTCACTGGCAAGGATTGCATCTGTGAATGACGATAACCGCATGCAATCGCTTAACCAACTGAAGTCAACCTTTGGGCTTTCCAGCCAGCGTCCGAATTTGATGGTGTTCTCCTATCTCAACGATATCCGCCTGCCACTATTTCTGTTCGCTGCGGCTGACAGCTTGTCGCTTGCTTTTTTCCCATTGTTCACGCGTGCAGCCGATAACCCGTTGTCATGGGTTGATCTGGGTGTTGTCATCAGCCTGCCTATTGCTGGTTATCTGATTGCCATAATGGGGGCCTCGCCGTTCGCAAGACCGCTGACAGTGCGATTTGGCCACCACAAGCTCTTGCTGCTGGCCGCGGTAGTGAGCATCCTGGCCCACCTGGGCCTGTTCATTTCCACCAATGTCATCGAGATAATGTTATTTCGAACCATGGGTGGCCTCGGTTACGGTGTTTTCACGCTAGTTTGTCAGGACTATGTGCTTGACGTGCTGCCTAAGGAACAGCGAACACGATCGCTGGGCAGTTATTCCGGGATTCTGTGCGCCGGTATTTTCAGCGGCGCAGCCATGGGTGGTGTGCTCGCTGATCGACTCGGACAGGCCAACGTATTCCTGTTAAGCACATTTCTCGTACTGACTTCCTCATTACTAATTTATTATCTGCTGCCGAGCCGCAATATATCGCCGGTCACGAGCACCGATTCACTCGACGCCAAATCCGGCTCAATCTGGACACCATTGCGCAGCCAACGGTTTTTGTTTCTGCTGCTTGGCATCGTGATCCCGACCGCTGTTCTTAGCCAGGCATTTATCAGCTACGTGGCAGCACTCTATCTGCACGATCTGGGCGCTTCTGCCGCCGATATCGGCCGGGTATTGATGCTGTTTTTTTTAATGATCACGCTGATGGCTCCGGCGACAGCAAGACTCACCGAAAGCCGCATTGATCCAGCTCTGGTTGTCGCACTGGGCGGTATCCTCTGTGGTGTTGTTCTGTTGGTCGGCGCTTACTGGGGAACGCAACTGGGCATGCTCATCGCGGTCTGGGGGGCAGGTATTGGCCAGGGCATGATGCGTGGGCCTCAGGTCAGCATTGCCATGTCCCTGGCCGAAGGCGATCTTGCCCGGCTAGGGTCAAATGCGGTGCTCGGTTCCTTGCGCACATTCGAGCGCGGGGGTAGCATCATCGGCTTGATTATGATCGCACTGCTGAGTAGCCATCACGGCTACCCGGCAGCGATAGCCGTGATGGGGGCGTGGGTGCTTTTGGGGGCGATTTTCTATGCAGCCTACTGCGCTATGCAAAGTAGACCGGTTGAAACTCGAATTAGGGATTAACGATGAAGTATTTGAAAACACACGGCACCGTGCTGATTATGATGGTTGCGTTATATTTACCATTTGGGAATTCCAATGCGCAGACCGGCGATGCGTTTACCATCTATATGGTTCTCTGGCGTGGCTGCGAGGAAGCCTGCGAGAGTTTCAAGGACTACATTGCCAAAAAGAACATCAACGCCGAGTTGATAATCCGCGATGCCGATAGAGACAAGAGCAAGCTGCCGGGCTTCGTCGAAGAGGCAAGGGCTCGCAGGACTGATCTGGTCGTCACCTGGGGCACCAGTGTCACCCGTGGCATCGCCGGCACCCTGGCCGACCAGGGTAAACCACGCTTTGTTTCCGATATACCGCTAGTGTTCATGGCAGTTGCCGATCCAGTCGGTTCGCAGATCATCGAAAGCTACGAGAATACAGGCCGCGAAAACGTCACCGGCACCCGCAACCGGGTACCCGAGGTCGTCAATATCAATACGATTCGCTCCTACTATCCGGCTTTCAAACGGCTCGGACTTCTGTATAACTCCTACGAAAATAACTCAGTCATAAAGGCCAAGGAACTAAAGGATCTCTCGAAAAAAATGAACTTCGAGCTGGTAGCACTGGAACTTGAACCGGGTGCCGATGGCAAACCCGAACCCGAGTCTATCCTCCCGGCCATTGAGAAGCTCAAAATGGCCGCCGTGGACTTCATCTACCTGGGTTCCAGCTCGTTTCTCGACGTACACAGGGACTTGTTCACCAAATCAGCTGTCGATGCCGGCATTCCCGTGCTCTCTCCCTACGAACGCCTGGTGCGAAATTCGCATGCGCTGTTATCCGTCGCCGCGCGCTATCAGGATGTCGGCGCATTGGCAGGTCGGCAGGCCGAGTCGATATTGGTCGGTAAGAAAAAACCGGGGAATCTACCCGTCCTGTCCGTCGATCAGTATGCCTATGTGGTCAATATGACGACCGCAAGAAAACTCAATATGTTTCCGTCCGTAGAAATCCTGCAAATCGCAGAAACGGTCGAGTAAACTGGTTTAGATCCTGTGCCCGGGGACCTTGGCATCAGGCATGTAACTATGTCCGTTCCTGGCCGAAGTTCACCGCCTGCTCAACTTTCCTGGTCGGCCGCTCAGGACACTTTCCAGCCTGTCACCCCTCCAGTAACGGACCGGCAGCTTACTGAGCTCAAGCAGCCGTTCGAGGCAACCAAAATATTTCGGCCGAATAGTCTCTGATCGGCGCACAGCAGCCGCTCAAGTGTTTACGACGGGCTTCCGAGAACGACGCAAGGCCGGCGCCTGAGAGCGATGAGCCAACATTTCATGCAGGATGACAGCGCGAGCTCGATGCCCATATGAACGGCTATCCAGCACTATTGGTTTTCAGGAAAAGAGTCGCTTATTATTTTTAGTTTGATTTTGCAACAATACATCAGCCAATCAACGGCCTCCCCTAAAATAAGGCAGCCAAGACAAAAATACTAATCGAAAAGGATCTGAGCTTATCATTTCCAAGGTCATACACCTGATAGTCCAGAAAATGGAGTCTTACTCTGCCTTTACCTTGCACTAAGCCCAGGCCATAAGCCAGCCCTGTTTTTGAATGCCTGCCGAGCTTGTTTTCATATCTGGCATTGGCCATTCCTGCCTTAAATTGTATAAAAGGAATTACTCTAGGGCGCACGGTTGCGAACAAGGTGGTTGCGTTCAATTTCACCTCATCTTCGGATTCAATGTCATTAGAAAATGATTTCGAAACCTGCAATTGCCCTCCTATAAACCAGTTTTCGGTTATAGAAAAATCCTTTCCTATAATCCAGCCGGTGCCAGAACCATAAGCGCCTGTGTCTCCAAAGGCCTCGATATTTGGCTGATCGATCAAATCGATTCCCAGGCCAAATTCCCAGCTGCCATCATAAGCTTTAAATTTCGAAGTTCCGTCAGCTTGCGGTTCCTCATCGACCGCTGTTGGTAAAGCTTCCCTCGGAACTTGGTCAGCTGGAAATTTTTCATCTGCCTCCGTTTGGGGAAATTCTCCAGATGTCACTGATTGAGGGGATTCTGTAAATATCTCTGTTAGCTTCTTCGCCTGCCCAGCCAGTTCAATCGTTTTTTTGTTGTCACAGTCTGGGGGTCTTGCTGCCGCTTCGGCTTGCATAATCAAGTCGTACATGCCGGGGGTATATCCAGTCTCATTCCACAGCGACTTTGCATTTTCAATTGCCTCGATGGCTTCCTCACTGATTCTACACTCCTGTTCGGGTACCCCGAAAGACTGAGTTATTGCAGGTGCTTTTACAATTGATTCTGGTGTCAGCTCAGGCTTTTCAAACTCCACCTTCGCGATATCTGTAAGCCTTATTTCGACGGCGGAATGGTCTGACACTAGCCAGCCTTTAATCACTCGCGTACCGGCTTGGTGAGTCGCTACAACAGGGTCAAGCCTCGCGAGATTCCATTTGCCCGAAGCAAATTCGACAGGGTGTTTCCATGACCCCTCGAGCATGTCACCGTTAGCATTGACCTTCCACTCACCTCTTATAACGAAACTAGTAATGGATGGAACACCATAAAAAAGGAATTTTATGGTATCTCCCTCCCTGGTTCCTTCGATGAATCCATCGGCAAGCGAATCGACTTTACCTGCTATTATTTTATCGTCCTGTTTGAATGTAATCACAAGTTTCCTGTGATTCGCCTTTCGAAAGTATTTATTTTCATTATCCGTGATGTCCGAAATGTAGGTGCCGGTCAGACCAGTATCCGGCTCGAGTTTATCAGGGGTGGCGGTGGCTTCGACGATAAGCTCAAATACTCGCCCCGACTTGTCATAAACCGTGATTTGATCCCCGCGATGGATCTGGTCCAGCTGCAGGTTTCCAGCCTGGGTTTGTTGGTCGGCAGCCAAGGCTGGGGAGGATGCGCTAAAAATCAGAAATACCAGCAATGTTATTTTTGATGCGGAACAATTTCGCATAAAGTTAGCCGCTAATTTAAACGGCACCATAAATAATCTTAATTGATTTATGGTCATTACCCTTGCCTCGCACGAAACCAATGTTTCTAAAGTGGCTATTCCGATAGTTTATTCGAGGTAAGATAGGCCCGGAGATTTATATCTTACAACTATTCTCTAAATAGTCTCAAAATAGACATACATGAGTATTATTAAATGATGCTAAGCGTCGATTTCAAACGGAAATTAGAGAGGATTTGCATGCAAAGTCATGATGCAAATAATTTGTTGAGTTATACATTGCCAACCCAATACGAGTGTCGGTAGTTGGCAGAAGGTCGTCTCTCATTTCCAGGCTGCCTGGGTCCGCTGAGGGCACTTCGCCGCCTGTCACTACCCAAAGCCCGTCCGACAACTACCACAGTCTAAGCAGCCATTCAGGCACGAGCAAATCTTATAATGTCCGCAAGATCAGATACCGACCATCGCAGTTTATTTCAGGTGGCGGGCGTGGAACTCGAAGTGATCCTCGATGAAACTGGCGATGAAGTGATAGCTGTGATCGTATCCCGGCTGCATGCGAATCGTGACCGATTGCCCTGCCGCATCGCATGCTGATTTAAAATTGTCCGG
>JAJDOF010000054.1 GCA_022340305.1 Gammaproteobacteria bacterium | reverse complement strand
CGCCACACCTTCGATCAACTTGTTCCCTTGAAGATGAATCGTGTAACTGAGGCCGGCAATATCCAGGGCCTTGCGATTCGGATTGGTGACGTGCAACACCACATCGAACTCGGGTGCAAACAAATTGGTAATCTGCGGCGTGATCGACACCAGCGTTACCGTCGGATCCTTGAAATCCACTGGCAGTGACACGCAGGCCGCCAGCAGCAAAAAGACCCCGTAGCGCAAACATCGCAAGCGCGCGTAAAGGTTTTTCATGTCAGGCTGGACTACTTGAAGCTTGCACATCACCGATCTCCCCGGTTTGCGGCGAACCCTGCTCTGCATCACCGGGATGACGTTTCGTCCAGGTCAATACCGTGACTGTGGCCGCGGGCAGGAAGGTCAGCGTAACGATCGCAGCACCGGCAAGCCCGAACAGTACGATTGCGCCGACGCCACGATAAAGTTCGGTTCCCTCCCCGGGAATGAATACCAGCGGTGCGAGCCCGAAAATGGTGGTGATTGCCGACATCGCAATCGGCCGCAGGCGAGATTCTACCGCCTCGTTGACCGCCTCGGTAGCACTCATTGCCAGGCGACGATAATTTTCTGCTGCGCGATGCACGATCAGGATAGGATTATTCACCACCGTGCCCATCAGGATCAGGAATCCGAGCATGGAGATCATGTCAAAAGGCTGGTGAACGGCCGCCATACCAAAGGAAGGCAGTGCAGCGCCAACCCAGTTCATCAATGCCAGTCCGGCGATGCCACCAGCAACACCCAGCGGAATTGTCGTCATGATCAATAGTGGATATCCCCAGTGGGTGAAGATCGCGACCATCACCAGGTAGACCAGAATCAATGCCACCAGGTAATTGCCGAGCAACGCCTTCTGCGTGGCTTCGAGCTGGTCGCTTGCGCCTGAAATATCGATGCTGACATTGGCTGGTATGGCACCGTTGTTGCGCAGGTAAGCGAGCACATCTTCGCGCACGATTTCGACCCCGCTTTCCAGCGCCACGTCCGCCGGGGGAATGATGTTCAGGGTAACGGTACGTCGACCATCGATACGCCGCACGGTATTGGTATCCACTGTCTCGACCGCGCGCGCAATGCTGGACAGCGGCACCACACCTCCAGCGCGCGTGTAAATCGGCATATCGCTGAGGTCATGGGGCGAAGCATCCGGGCCGGCTGCACTGTAGACATACATGTCGATCTTGTCATCGGCGAGGAAAAACTCGTCAACGAAAGTACCATCGGTCAGCGCCGCGACGGTGAAACCGATATCGCTGGTATTCATGCCGAGTTCCGCGGCACGCTCCCAGTCGGGGTGAATTTCAATCAGTGGTTGCGACAGCGACAGGGTGGCCGGATTGGCGCGAATGCGCGGGTTAGCGAAGACTTCTCGCGCACGATTGTAGGCAGCCGTGGCAGCGCTATAAATCGGCTCAAGTTCGGGACCGGATATGTCCAGATTGATACTGCGCGTGCCTCCATCGTTGCTGGAGATTATCGAACCGCGCGTGGTAAATGATCGCATGCCTGCATACTCGCTGTACTTGGCATCAATCGCATCCATCAAGGCATCGACCTGCCCCTTGTCCCTGGGCTCGCTGATCAGAAACAAACCACTCGCACGAATCGAAATGATCAGGTAATCGAGGGCCGGCACCGCCGTTTCGCCGCGTTCGAACTGACCCGGCTCGTCATCCAGGTAGGGCAGGAAATATTCCTGCACGTCGTAGCCGATCTCACGCATGGTCGGCAGATTATAACCGGGCGGTGCATTCATGCGGCCGAACACCTTGGGCTCTTCACCAGGCGGCAGATACTCCGCAGGCGGAGTCAGTTCGAGGATGGTGGCCGCGCATAGCAGCAGCGTCAATGCCATCACCACGACGCGGCGCAGCGCAGATCCGGTCAACCAGTCGATACCGCGCAACAGCCCCTGCATACCCACACGTGGCGAGGTCGCCGCGTCGCTGCCCGCCCCGTTACTCGGCAATAGCGCAAAGTTGGCCGCAGCCGTGGGCACCACGGTTATCGCCACCAGCATCGAAACCAGGATAGTGGCGGAAACGCCGATCGCAATATCGCCGTAAAGTTGGCCAGCCTCTTCCTCGATAAAGATGATCGGAATAAACACCAGTACCGTGGTCAAGGTCGACGCGAGTACCGCCGGCCATACGCGCTGCACACCCACAATCGCCGCCTGCAGGCGCTTCAGTCCCCTGCGCCGTTCCCACTCGATGCTTTCCAGCACCACGATCGTATTGTCGAGCGTCATGCCAATCGAAAAGGCAACGCCGGCCAGTGAAATCACATTGATCGTACGCCCGGCCAGCAACAGGCCGAGAAATGCCGCAATGGTGCAGATCGGGATGCCGATCACGCCGACCAGGGTCATCCGCGCCGAGCGCAGAAACAGAAACATCACCAGGGTCGCCAACACCGCGCCGAGCGCCAGGTTGCGCCATACCGTGGCAATCGATTGTTCGACGTAGACGGTATCCGTGGCATTGAGCTTGAGTTCCATACCCGCTTGCTGCAGCAGGTCCTGGTTAATACGTTCCACCTCGGCAAACATCGCATCCTTGATCTTGATGACGTTGGAGCCGAGTTCGCGATTAACCGCGAGGAACAACACCGGTTTGCCGTTGACGAAGGCCTCGCGCTCGATCTCGAAATGATCCAGTCTTACGCTGGCGACATCGTCCAGCCGGGTGAGCTGATCCCCGTTACGCGCCAGTATCAACTGGCCTAGTGACTCGAGATCGTTAAAGCGCCCGATGGTACGCAACAGGTAGCGTCGTTTTCCGGACTCGAGCTGACCTCCGGTGACGTCGAGGTTGCGTGACCGCAAAGCCGTGCGCACATCGGCGACGGTCAGCCCACGTTCGGCCAGCGCCGCCGCGTTCAACAGAATCTGCACCTGGCGATCGGCGCCGCCCCAGACTTCAACGCTGGATACTCCGGGCACGGTTTCCATGCGGGTGCGCACGTTGTCGGAAACAAAATCACGCATCATGTCCATATCCAGCCCACGTGGATTCCCGTCCAGCGGCGCTACCCGAAAATACATGAACGAGTTGCTGGAAAAGGACTCGGCAAATATGCGCGGCTGATTTACGTTGTTGGGATAGGAAGGCACTTGCGACAAAGCATTATTGACACGAATCAAGGTTTCATTGATATCCACACCGTGCGGGAACTCGAGCTCGATACGCGCCGAGCCCGCCGAGGCCGTCGCCTCGATGCGCTGCAGGCTGGGAATGCTGCGCAGGTATTCTTCCTGCTCGATCAGGATCTCTTTCTCAATGTCCTGCGGGGTGGCTCCGGGCCAGGAGGTCCGCACCTGCACCGTGCGCACGTCCAGATCCGGAATCATCTGTACCGGTACCTGCAAGGTCGCAACGATGCCGAGCACCACGACGATGCCGACGATAACCGTCATCAGGGTGCCACGATTGATGATCTTCTCAAACATACTATTCCCTGAGGCGGACCTGCTGTCCGGACTGCAGCGATTCGTTACCGCGGATCACAACCCGCTCACCCACGCTCAAGCCTTCAACGATTTCGATCACACTATCAAAGCCCAGGCCGGTTTTCACCAGTCGTTCGGAAACCGCATAACGATCACCATCGAGCGCGGCCACCCACACCGTGGTACGACCGTCCGGGTAGCGTATCAGCGCATCCCGCGGCACCACCTCGCCCTCGCGTGCCGTACCGATACGCAACTGCGCACTGACCGACATTCCCGGTGCCAGCAAGCCATCCCCGTTGTCGACCTTTGCGCGCACCACAAAGGTGCGTGTGTCGGTGTCGCTCACCGGCACTACCTGCACCACTTGCGTCGCGATATTGCGCCCCGGCAGGGCATCGACCCCGATGTTGACCGCGGCACCAACTGTGACACGGCGGAAGTACTGCTGCGGCACGCGCAAATCAAGCTGCAGGCGATCGGTCGCGACCAGCAACAATACATTGGAATCGGTATCGACGCGCTCACCAAGATCGACGTTGCGTTCGGCAATCACCCCGCTAAACGGCGCCTTGTAGCTATGGCGTTCAAGCGTTGCAGCCGCGTAGGCACGTTCTGCACGACGGCGTTCGACGATAGCCGCAAAGCGCTTGACCTGGGCTTCCAGATTTCGCGCCTCGCTTTCGGGGAAGGTTTTCTTGCTCACCAGTTCACGCACCTCGACGACACGCCGCTTGCCATTTTCCAGGTCGGCCTCGGCTTCGTGCTCGGCAGCAACCGCTTGCGCCAGCTCCAGGCGCGCCAGTTCATCATCGAGCTTGAACAGAATGTCGCCCGATTTTACGCGCGCGCCTGCATCGACATCGAGACGCACCAACCGACCCTCGACATCGGGCGACAGGCCTGCGCTTTGCGGCGAAGTGAGTGACCCACTCAGGCGCAGGGTCTCGACTATCTCGCGCCTCTCTACCCCGGCCAGTTCTACCGGCGCCACCTGCGCTGCCGCGAGCCCTGGCAGCAATAGCGATACCAGCGCTAAAGCCAGGCCGACGACCCTGCCGGGGTAGGCGAAAACAATACCGTTCATGCTGTTTTATGCCCCTGTAGAACAGTTTTCAGGTGAATTTCGACCCGAATAAATTACCATAATGCCAGCGCTACTGGCGCGCTCGTTGTGCGCGCGGTGAGTACAGCGGAACTCTGGTCTATCCTGTTTATACGCCTGCCGGGGTGAATCGGATTTACTGCCAACGAAGCAAAAATGTAAATACACCCTGTGGAACCTGCGGTCAGATCGCGTAATCAGTATCGGGGGGAGGGATTATACGGGGAAAGTCGCAACGCAAGCGATGCAGGTGCGAACGCGTTCAGGGTCGCTCAGGCATTCGAGCGGCTGGGAATATCAACTTGCTGTGCGCCTATACGGCTGAGGAATTCTTCAACCTTGAGTGGTTTGCTGAACAGAAAGCCCTGCATGGTGTGGCAACCCAGGCTCTCAAGGTAGTTGGCCTGGTAATCATTTTCTACGCCTTCGGCGACAAGATCGATACCCAGACCGTGTGCCATACCGACTATGGCAGCCACCAGCGCGGCGCCCTTGCTGGAGTGCTCGATTTCCGACACAAATGAGTAATCGATCTTGACCGTGTGCACCGGTAACTCGCGCAGGTAATTCAACGACGAATAACCGGTACCGAAATCATCGATGGCGATGGAAATACCGCGATTGGATAATACCTGCAGTTTGTGGGTACAGGCCTGGATATCACTCATGAACATATTTTCAGTGATCTCGATTTCCAGCCGCCCAGGATCGATACCGAAGCTTTCAGTAAATGCGACCAGGTTTTCCGGAAATTCCTTTTGCCGAATATCGCTAGCCGACAGGTTGATACTGACCTTGATATTGCTCTTCAGGAAGCGCGCGTCGGCGAACAGGTCGGTCGCCACGCGATTGAGCACCCATTCGCTGATCTGCTGAATGATCCGTGATTCCTCGGCCTGCTCGATGAAATAGCCGGGCGCACGCAAGCCGAGTTGCGGATGATTCCAGCGCAATAGCGCCTCGACTCCGACGATTTGCCTACTATGCACGTTCACCTGCGGCTGGTAAAAGATTTCCAGCTCGCCATTTTTCAACGCGTTTCTAAGGCCGCTTTCGATGGAGATTTTTTCCGCCGCGGCGTGCTCCAGCTTGTCGTTGTAAAACGTGTAACCGTTCTTGCCCGAAGATTTCACATCATACATCGCCATGTCGGCATTCTTGATCAGCGTATTGATGTCGCTGGAATCGTCCGGAAACACCGAAATACCGATGCTGACGTTGATATAGACTTCTTTTTTACGCAGGAAAAACGGTTGCTGCAGGCTCTGTATCAACTTCTGCGCAACGCTTTCGGCCTGCACCCGCGTGGTCGGCTGCGGCAGCAGCAGCATGAACTCGTCGCCCCCGAGTCGCGCCAGGGTATCGCCGGTGCGAATTTCCTGCTTGAGCCGGGCGGCGACTTCGACCAGTAACTGATCACCCACCACGTGTCCAAAACTGTCGTTGATCAATTTGAAGCGATCCAGGTCGAGGAACATGACGATCAGCGTTTCATGGCTGCGCACCGACTGCTTGATCGCGAGGTCGAGCCGGTCGAGCAACATGGCCCGATTCGGCAGCTTGGTGAGGAGATCGTGATAAGCCTGGAAAGTGATTAATTTTTCCGCCTTCTTGCGGCTGGAAATATCGCGTGCCACGCCGTAGGTGCCCTGGTAGGTCACTATCTTTTTCGAGTCCCTGATGTCGACCGAGTAAATGCCCATGGAATTCAGCTCGATCGGCCGCACCGAGACATCGAAGGGCTTGGATGGGTCGGCCGAGTTGCATTTCAGGCTGAGTTCAACCATACGGTTGCTGCGGCTGGCGCGGCGCCGTTCGTTGAACAGGTACTCCGCTTTCATGCGGTCCTCATCGGCGATGAAATGGCTGTAATGCTTACCCAGCAAATCGGACTTGTCATAGCCCAACAGCTTGGTGACGCTGTCGTTGACGAAGCTGAATTCACCTTTCAGATTGAGGATATAAATCAGGTCGGGGGAATTATCCACCATGTAGCGATGCAACCGCTCGGAATGGGCCAGGCGGCTCTGGATCTGGGACTTTTCCTCTTCCACGCGCGCCTTGTCGAGGGCGTTGTGAATCGCATGCTCGAGCTCGTCGAAACTGTAGGGCTTCTTGAAGATGTCGTAAGCACCCAGGCGCACCGCCTCGGTTACCTTGTTGATCGAAGTTTCGCCGCTGAGTACGATGACGGTGGTGTTGATTTTTCGGTCACGAATGAACGCCAGCACCTGGTCACCCGACTTTTTCGGCATGTTGAGATCGAGAATAATAATCTTGAACTGGCGCTGCTCGATCAGCGAAATCGCCACTTCGCCATCTTCGGCCTCGGTGATATCGCTCCAATTTCGTTGCAGCAGCATGCTGAGACTTTCACGGGCACGCGCATCATCATCCACCACCAGGAACGAGACGGGCTTGTCAAAGCGCGAATTTTTTTCCTCAAAGTTAACGAATGAATTTTCCATGGGGTCTAATTATCGTGTTTATTTAACAGCAATGGAATAAGAACCTCGAAAGTAGCGCCGCCCCCCTCGGTTTCCAGATATTTGATATGACCATCGAAATTGCCCAGTATCTCGGCAACCACCGACAGCCCGAGACCCCGGTTAGCACCACGCTTGGTGCTGGTCGAGGCCGAAAATAACAGGCTTCGGGTAATTGAGTCTACCCCGCGGCCACGATCCGCTACGCTAAACTGCGCATACGCCCTGCCGTCTATATTAACGAAATGATGGCTGGAAATCATGATCTCGGCATCACGCGCCCTGGCCTCGACTGCATTTTTCACCAGGTTCAGTACCACCTGGCGCAGTCCATCGCGGGAAATGTTGATTTCGGCATCGCTGGCATCCAGGTTCCACTTGATCTCGACTTCCTTGCTGCGGCTTACCGACTTGACGTACAGCGGCACACATATCTTCAACTCATCGTTCAGTAGTACTGCGGGCGATATCAGGTCTTTGGCATCCTTGAAATTCAACACGATATCACCGATCCGCTGCAATTCCTCCTTCAATATCTCGATTTCGCGATTACTTTCCGCGCCGTCGGCCTTCAGGTTGCCCTTGATGATGTCGATGTAGTTGCCGATGATACTCAACGGATTGCTGATTTCGTGCACCAGTTTGTCGACGTCGCGCTGGTCGAGTTCTTCCTGCAGGTCATCCTCGATGGTCCGCCGATTCTGCGCCTGGTCGTTGCGTAACCACTGGTTCGCAACATTTTTCAGGTAACCGTAAATCAGCGTGGACAGGTTCTCCAGCGAGGTTTTCTGATGGCGATTTACCCCGATCACGATAGCACCGATAACCTGGTCACCGTGGCCGAGCGGCAAACTCAGCGCGATCTCATGGTTCAGTCGGCGAATGATCTGCCGATCCGATATTGGTGCCACTGGATCCTGCTTGTTCTCGAGTTCGATCCAAACGCTACGCTTGTCGAGAAAGCCGCGGATAATTTCGCTATTGTTGTTGTCGATGGAAAAGCGACTCACCGGTTGCACCGGATTGACCTGATAAAAGGACAGGTAATCCGGGCTTTCAGGATCCGGAATCAACAATGCCAGGTCAGGGATCGAAAACAGTAACTGCATTTCCTGGGCTAACTTGGAGAGCAGGTTGCGGGGTGTGTCCGCCGTAATCGTTTGCGCAGAATCACAGGATAGCACCTTGACCAGCGATGTATCGCGAATTTTGCGCGCCAGCCGGATCATTTCCTTTTCGATATAACCGGCAAGCTGGGACTGGGTTAGACAATTCTTGCCGGTAACCGGTATTCCCAACGTGGTGGCGTATTGCGTGACCTTCTCCTGCACCCGCAAATAGATTGCTTTTAACCGGTCGTGCTCGACCAGGCCGGAGCGCCAATCCGTGTCAGCCTTGCCGTTGCGAGCCCAATGCAGGGCGAGATCGCTGGCCTCGGCAAGGATGCGACACAAGATATCAGCGCCACGCAGCTGCTCCTCATCTTCGTGGTGAAAACGCACCGCGTCGGCAATGGTCAAGCTCAGGCTGGGCCAACTCTCGATAATGTCGGCACCCAGTTCAGGATGGCTGGTACCGAATTTGAGGATTTCCTTGTTGATGATTTCTGCTTCGGATTTCTGCTCCATGACCTCGACATACTGTTCGTGATGCTTCGCATCAAATACAATCTGCCCAAAATCGTGCAACAGCCCCGCGAGATAGGCATCACCGGGGGATTCGTAATCCAGCGTTTGCGCAATATCCTCGGCAAACACGGCACAATACAGGGAATCCAGCCAGGCATTACAGACAAATTCCTTTTGCGAGGGAATCAGCCCGGAAAACAATTGTTGAATCGACAGTGTCAGCACCATGGTTTTGACACTGTCGTGGCCGAGCAGGGTCAGTGCGCGCGGAATGTTGTCGACGGGCTCGGCGATGCCGAAGGACACCGAGTTGACCGCCATGATCACACGACTGGTAAGGGCGGCATCGATGCGAATGATTTCAGCTAGTTCGTCGCTGCTGCCCTCGGGGTTATTACAGATATCGAGCAGCTTGCCGAGTATATGCGGGGGACTGTGCAGCCGAACCAGTTCAAGTGATTCTATGAGTGACTTTGGCGAGTGTCCGAGTTCATACATTTTCGGTAATTATAATTATTTTTAAGTGCGATAAGAGCGGCTAATACTACCCCATTTTTTCCGTACCAAATTGGCCTTTCGTCACTTTGTCGGGCAAAACTATGTGCGCTGCTTCACAGGATGCTTCATTTTATCTGTTCGCGGACCATGAAAATCAAGCGGATGCCCTGCGAGACGCTATCAATAGCCTGAAATCACCCTGGGCCGGGTGGCTGAAAACAAGCGACACCTTATTAAATAGCGGGTATTTTTCAGTTTACACACAATCAATTCCGCCCTTATCATTTTCAGGTTCGCCAATACCAGCATGTCGACATTGCAGACATTGGCGATCATAATTCGACCGCGCCAGCGCTACCCGACCGCTGACGCTAGCGTTAGTGGAGAAAGTATGAAACGGATCATCCTGATTATTGGCGTCGCCGGAATTACCCTCATCGCCGGTTGTGCCGCGCACAGCTCTAAACCGGTCATCGACCCGGCCGGGGTCGACATGGCTCAGTATGAGGTCGATGTCGCGGAATGCGAGCAAATTGCCACCCAGGTCGAGCAGAAGGCTGGCGAGCGCGCCGCCGGGGGTGCACTGGTCGGTGGTCTGATTGGTGCGATAGTGGGTGGCAGCGATTCCGCGGTCAAGGGGGCCGGCGTCGGTGCCGTTAGCGGTGGTGCGCGCGGCACGGCCGATACGCAAAGAGAAAAGGCCAAGGTGGTGAAAAACTGCCTGCGCAACCGCGGTTACAAAATACTCAATTAGCCGCTGCGGTGCAGCAAGGTTGCCAGCTTTGTGCATCGTTCAAAAGCCCGACCCGAGTAGCGTCCATCGATATAAAACCATACCCTGGCTGAAAAAGGATGGCCATGTAGCCGCGATCAAGTTATAAACGAGCAATCTATCATCATCCCGGGGAAGTCAAATGTCATTTACGCCACAAAACCTGTCCGAGTTGAAAGTGCTGATGCAGTTCAATTCCTCGACCAGCCTCGAAGGCATCAAGATCCACAAATCGGCGGCACCCGAGTTGATAGCGGCGGCGCAACATCTGCATGCCGGCGGTTTCATTACCCAGGTCGACGGCGGTTACCTGACCCAGCTCGGCATCGAGACAGCCGAACATGCCCATTCCCTGTTTTACCTGCTGAATTCGGGCGACCACGAATAAACCACACCACCAGCATGAATCTGTTTTTTTCACACGGTAAGGAAAGCGGTCCCTGGGGATTCAAGATAAAACGCCTTGCGAAAATAGCCACGGCCAAGGGTTATAGCGTGGACAGCATCGACTATCGCGATAGCCTGGATCCGGACCTGCGGGTTGAACGATTGCTGACGCATTTACGGCAGGAAACCCAGCCATTCATCCTGGTGGGTTCCAGTATGGGAGGTTATGTGTCGCTGGTGGCCTCCGCCGCAGTGCAGACGCGGGCCCTGTTCCTGATCGCCCCAGCCCTTTATATCCCCTCTTTCAAGACACAGCAATATGCATCGACAGCCGCACACATCGAGATCGTGCACGGCTGGGCCGACGCCGTGATCCCGGTGCAAAATTCGATCGATTTTGCCCGCGAAGCCGACTGCAGCCTGCACCTGATCAGCGGGGACCACCCGTTAAACACCTCGATTGAATCGGTCGAAACCCTGTTTGCGCGCTTTCTGGACTCGGTGTCGACGCCAGGCGCGCACTAGCCCGCCCACGTGCACCTCTCCAAGTCCCAGTACATCCGCGGACTGCAATGCCACAAGGCGCTGTGGCTATACCGCTACCGACGCGATCTCATGGCCGAACCCGATGCCAACCGCCTGGCGATGTTTGCCAGCGGACACGAAGTCGGCGAACTGGCGAAATCGCTATTCCCGGGTGGCACCGAGATTGAGTTCGACCACAATCGCTTCGACGCGATGGCTAAACAGACCGCGGATCTCATCGATAGCGGTGTCGATGTTATTTATGAAGCGACCTTCAGTAGCGGCGATCTGCTGGTGATGGCCGACATCCTGGTTCGTGATGGCGATCGCTGGAATTTTTATGAAGTGAAATCGTCGACCCGGGTGAAACCCTACCATCTGCATGACGCCGCTTTTCAATGGCGGGTTTTAAATGACCAGATCTTACTCGGCAAGGCGCACGTGGTACATATCGACAATCGCTACCAGCTCACGGATCGACTCGACCCGGAACAGCTGCTAAAAATCGTGGACGTCACCGTTAGCGTGACCGGAATGCAGGCGGGTCTGGAACAGAACCTGCAGTCGATGCAAACCATGTTGCAGGGCGACGAACCCGACATTGCGATCGGCATGCAGTGCAATACTCCTTTCGATTGTGATTTCAAAGGCGACTGCTGGCAATCAGTGCCACGTCCCTCGGTATTCGATCTATACCAGCTGAAAGGTGAGCGTAAATTCGAACTTTTCCACCGGGGCATGGTGCAATACCAGGACCTGCAGCATCTACAGCTCAGTCCAGCGCAGGCACTGCAGGTGAATACGGCGCTAAGCGGCGAGATTTATATCGAGCCCGATCGACTCGGCGAATTCATTCGCTCGGCAAATTATCCGCTGCAGTTTCTCGATTTCGAAACGCTGCAGAGTGCGGTGCCGAAATTGCCCCGGCAACGACCCTATCAACAGATACCCTTTCAATATTCGCTGCACATCCTGCAGCACGACGGACAACTCCAGCATCGCGAGTACCTCGCCGACGAACACGCCGACCCGCGTCCGGCAGTAGCGCGGCAACTGCTGCAGGACATCGAAGCAGCTGGATCCATCGTAGCCTACAGCCAGTCGACCGAAATCGCGGCGATCAATACGTTGGCAAATGCCTGCCCCGAGCAGGCTGCCGGTTTACGGCGCTTGACGCCTCGTTTCATCGACCTGCTGACACCGTTTCGCGGGCTGATGTACTACCACCCGGATTTCAACGGTAGTTTTTCCATCAAGTCGATCCTGCCGGCGATGTTCCCCGCAGACGAGGAGGCCGACTATAAACGGCTCGAGGTACAGGACGGGCGCATGGCGATGTCGGTCTACGCCGGGCTGGTAAAGCTGCGGGACGCCGATGAACGCCGCCACACCCGCGCTGCACTGCGCGCTTACTGCCGCCTCGATACGCTCGCCATGGTGAAGGTATGGCGGCGGCTCACAGCCCTGGTTGAATCCGGCGACCAGGGCGATTGACTGGCTTTGGCGACTGACTCGACTAGCGCCTGGCGATTCACGTTATCGCTGGGTTGGCGGGTTGTTTCAGGGCATAATGCAGGCACTCCAGCCTTCCGGGTTCAGCAGGGTAGGGTCCGTTAAAAATGATCAATGGAAAACTCATTCGATGAAGTATCTGTTTCGCGCAATCCGCTGGCCACTCGGTCAACTGGTGATATTTATCGACTGGATCACTCGGCCCCCGCTACCGGAAATGGCCGCAGAAAGGCGTGCAGAGCTCGATGCCATCACCTCGACGATGAAAATGTACCAGTTCAAACAGTGCCCGTTCTGCGTCAAGACCCGACGCAACATTCGTCGCCTGGGATTGAATATTGAATTGCGCGACGCGCGCAACGACCCGAAATGGAACCGCGAGCTGATCGGCGAAGGGGGCAAGTACCAGGTGCCCTGCCTGCGCCTCATCAATACCGATGGTTCCAGCGAATGGCTGTATGGCTCGAAGCAAATCATCAGCTATCTCGATCAGCGCTTCGGCTAAAACAACCGGGCGATGCGCCCCGATGGCCTCACACAAACAGGTGGCTGTCGCGAGGGATTTTGAAATCGACGCATCGTCTGCTGCCGGGATCGATCACCCTGGACTCGATAAGAATCACACACCCGGGCAATGGTCGTCGGTTCGTCAGCGGCAGCCGATTCGGTTATGCTGGGCGACTATCCAGATCTGCCATGGTGACGACTCCGCATACGGTGCCTTTCCGGCTCCCGCCTGTCCTGACATTCAAGAGGTACCCGTCCATGCTTAAGCGTAATCCGACACTCGACGTCGACAATGAATTCGACTACCCCGCCGATACACTTGGCATGGACCCGCAAGAGATGCGCCGACTCGGCCACAAGGTAGTCGACCTGGTAGTTGACCGGCTGTTGCGTAAAAACGCAGAACCGGCCCTGATCGCTGGCGGACCGACGGAATTAATGCAGGCGCTGGGCGGCGCCTTACCTGAAACCCCGATGGATCCTGACCAATCCCTGGAATTGCTCGCCGAAGTAGCGCTCGCCTACCAGCAGCATGGCGATCACCCACGATACTTCGCACGCGTGCCGGGGCCCTGCTCCTTCGCCGCAGTGCTCGGCGAGTGGATGGGAACCGGCTTTAATACGATCAGCGCATCCTGGGGTGGTGGTTCGGGGCCGGCGACGATCGAGCTGGTGGTCATCGAATGGCTGCGGCAAATGATCGGCATGCCCGAGGGTACCGAAGGCGTGCTGCTATCGGGTGGTTCCATCGCCAATGTGACCGCTTTCCTCGCTGCACGCTCCGAGCTGGGTCGCGGGGTAGCCTATTTTTGCGATCAGACGCACTCGTCCCTGTATCGAGACCTGCTCGCCATGGGCTGTATCGACGAACACATGCACAAATTGCCGAGCGACGAAAACTATTGCATGTCGATCGACGCACTGCGGGCGGCGGTTGCGAGTGACAAGGCCGCCGGCCTGCGCCCGGTAATGGTGGTGGCAACGGCCGGCACCACCAATACCGGCGCCGCCGATCCACTGCACGCCATCGCCGACCTGTGCACACAGGAAGACATGTGGTTTCACGTTGACGGCGCCTACGGTGGCCCGGCGGCAGTCACTGCCCAGGGGCGACGCCACCTCGATGGTATGGAGCGCGCCGACTCGGTCGTGCTCGATCCGCACAAGTGGTTCTTCCAGCCCTATGATCTCGGCATCTGCATGGTAACGCGCCCGGGCGCGCTGGAGCGCTGTTACGCCATGTCGCCCGAGTACCTGAAAGACGTGCAGGCCACCACCGGGGCGGTCAATTTCGGCAATCGCAGTCTGGAGCTGACGCGCCGTTCACGGGCCGTAAAGCTGTGGATGAGCCTGCGTACCTATGGTGCGGAACGCTTTCGTGAGGCAGTTCAGCGTGGCATTGAACTCGCCGAGTTTGCCGAGCGCTACCTGCGGCAGAACCCGGCAACCTGGGAGGTGGTAACACCCGCACAGATCGGCGTGGTTTGCTTCGCGTTGCGCGACTGGCAGGAAGGCGAACACGCGGCCTGCGCCAAAACCATTACCGACTCGGGGTTCGCTTGCGTCTCGTCGACCATGTTGCGCGACAAGAGCGTGCTGCGCCTGTGCACCATCAATCCGCTGACCACCGAAGACGACATCGTAAAGACCATCGATCGACTCGCCGCCGCACGGCCTTGACGGGGCCATCAGCCAGTCTCCCTGGCGATGACAATCTGGCTCACGAATGACCCTCAGCCCGTTATCAGGTACCTACAGGCGCTGTGCGATTTAAACGTTTAGTTCACGATAGATTCACGCCGCTTTAAACGTTCCCAAGACGGCGCTGGATTAACTTTCACCCTCGTTCACATCACATTGAGGGGAAAGCATCATGAATTCATCACGCACGCTGGCCTGTTTAATGGGCATCATGTTAATTATTCCGGGTATTTCCCTGGCCGATCCAGGTGACTACGACAACGAGGGACACGGCAAGGGAAAGAAGGCACGAGAAGCAGCTGTCAACGAACAATTCGACGCTCTGGATCAGCGTCTGCTCGCCATCGAGTTCGGTTTGCGCTCGTATGTTGCAATTGATTGCAACGACGATGCCAATGCCCTGCAAAGCGCAACACTCGCGGACAATACCACCTACACACTGAGCGGCATGTGCAATGGCCCAGTGTGGATCGATAACCATCGCGATATTACCCTGCAGGGCGATACCACGGGCAGCAAGGACGACGGTGTAAAGCTGCCACCCGGTTTGCCGGTGAACCCGGTTGGCACGGTCGCGATTACCCGGTCGAGTGCGATCAAGCTCGAAAACCTGACGCTGTCAGCGCTTAACTATGTGGGTCAGCCCTACCTGTTCGACGCCGCTGTCGCCGGCTTAAGCGCTGGTGCTCGATCCTTCGTCGAGGCCACCGAAGTCGATGTCATCGGCGGCGATTTCGCGGTCGATATATCCAACGGCAGCCAACTGGCCCTGCACCAGGGTGTCACTGTGACCGACTACAACCGGGCAGGCCTGTCGGCCTACAATCACGCACTGATCATAACGCATGCCCCTGTCACGGTGAGCGGTATTGTTGGTGCTTCGACGGAAACCTACCCCTATGCCATCTCGGCGATCGGCAACAGCATCGTAGAGATCAACGATGGTGGTAGCTTTAGTGGCGCATCAGGAAAACCGGTCGATGAATATCCGACTGCCGTATGGTCCGGCGACAACAGCACCGTTCATTTCGGCGCCGGCAGCCATCCGACCACCGTGAACGGCTCGATCGAATCGGCCTATTCAAGCATGGTTCGCATCAGCGGCAACCTGACGTTGAATGGCGCTATGGCGGCCTATCATCGCGGTTACATCCGTGCCACCGGGACGGCACAGTCAGGTGGACCGATCTACGCTGGCGACGCTGCTACCATTCGCTTCGAATCGAGCAATCTGACGCCGCCAAACGCAGATTTCCCCTACGCGACCATCGATGTCTATCGTCAGGGGAATTTTCGAATGAATGACACCATGGTCGATTTAGGTGGAAATACATTGTACGTTTCTGGATTCGGAATAATCAATTTGCGCGGTGCCAGCAATCTGGGCGGTGCTGATATCTCCTGTCACGATCCCAACCAGATCAGCATCCGCAATGGGGTAACCGGTATCGGTAACATTTCCTGTATGGCACCACCTCCACCGTTTCCCCCGTTAGTGCAATAGCGCGGGTCAAGCATGGGAAAATCTGCATTGCAGAAACACAGCAGGCAGTTACCCGCCGCGCTCCGTAACTTGCCACCTGCGCTCCAACCGCAGGTGGTTTTTTCCTTCAGGTGATATCCCCAGGTTCGACAGGCTGCCAGGCAGCAATGCAATGAGCCCTCGGAATTTCGACAACCCTCAATCAGCGCGGCCAGCCGGAATCGCCCTGGGAAAATTCGATCTACCGCTTTTAATCAACTCGTAGAGTTGCTGTAGTGCGATTTCCGGATGGCTGTGGAGTTCCCTGTGAATCAGGTCGCGGTAAGACTCGTACTGCTTCAACGCCAATGATTTCTGGTGGGTCAGGGTGTATGCTTCCATCAGCGCACGATGCCCTTCTTCCCAGAGCGGATCATGCGCGATCAGTTGCAAACCGGTATCGATCAGGTTTCCGGCATCACCGCAAGCACGGTAATGGCCGCCGAGAGACTGTAGGCATTGCGCGTATTTCATTTCCAGTCTGGTTCTTTCGATGCCGAGCCAACTCTCCCACTGACGATCATTGATGTTCAGCGCTTCCAGTAATTCGCCGCGATACATCGAAACTGCCTGCTGCAAATCTTCCTGTCTTGTCGACGCGGCCAGGTCGGTGAAGTTTCGCGTATCCATAATACAGGCCTCTGCGTTCAGGCAGATTCGCCGACGATCGATTTGCAGCAGTCCGGGATTGTCGTTGTTGAGTATTCTCTTCAACGACCAGAGTGCATGACGCAACGAAGACCTGCCCTGTTCGCTACAGCGATCGCTCCACAGCAAGTCGATAATCTTGCTGCGCGCACAGGAGTATTCATGGGACAGGGCAAGTATTGCAATCACCGCTACCTCCCTGGAACTGGTCATCGTGCTGACCGACCCTGCGGTGCAAATATAGCGAAAATTACCCAACAGGTAGAAGCGACTCTTCTTCATTTCTCTAACCCTCTATTTAGCCCGGGGGTCAGGATTATCCAATAAGTTTCTATTAGCAACTTATTAAAATGAGGTCCCTTTATACGGTACCTTTGGTCTCTCCAGGTGTCACATTTCGCCTCAACAGGGTCTTTCTACGCCCAGGATTTATGAATCTGGCCCTTCGCCAGGGTCAATGCGCCACGGTTTCGTCGGACGCACCGAGTATCCACGCAAACACCAGTCCAAAGATAAAGTAATCCCGGGTTTCGACCAATGGGCTGTCGGCAAAGACCGCACCGTCGAGGTTGTCGTAGCGGGCAAAGGCCCCGACCATGTATTGTTGCGCATGGCGCGTTACCGACAGCGTGACACGACTGCCGCCATAGCCCGAATCGGCATGGTATTCCGCTCGCTGGGGGGTGACGAACTCGGGATTCACCTCGTAAAAATAGTCGTTATAGCGACTGCTGGCAAAAATCGGGCCGAAACTTGCGTTATAGCGCAACAGCGCGCCGTGATCTTCCTGCCTGATCCTGTAATTGAAATAGGGCGACACCGTTACGCCCTGGAATTCCAGCAATGGATCGCCCACCGAGTAAACCAGGCGCAACGGCACGTTGAAACCGAAGCTGTGCTCACCGTCACTGCCGCGCCACAGGTCAACGATCAGTTCCGCCCCGACTTCAAGCAACGGATCAAGCGCATCCATATCACTGCGCGCACCGCCATCGGTGTCCGGCACCGGCACATTACCCGCAAGGCTCAGCTCAACGCGGATATCCTCGGAATTGAACAACTTGCCACGAACCCCATCTTCACGGTCGATCTGCAGAAAGCTGCCGCGATAGATTACATAGGGGAACGGCAGCAAAAGGTCAGCATCGGACTCCGATCCGCGATAATGCGGGGTGTTCAGGCTACCGATTCCGATACCCAGCTCCCACAGCGGCAGATGAGCGGCGTGGGCGGGGCGCGGCATGCACAGCGATGCAATCACCCAGAGCGCGACTCCGAACAGTCGGGTAGCCCCAGGCCGAACAGATAACGGCTCAGCCATGAGGTTCATCAATAATATGCCTGGTTTTCACGCGGGGCCTTGCATCAGCTGACAAGGAGCGGATGATTGCATAAATAAGCGCAGGCTCACAGTCCGGATTCGATACTGGCAGTGCCGCCGGATTGTTATATCACCCCTGGATCAATCGCGGCCATGCATGGCCTTGAACCAGCACCGGGGATTCAAAGCATGCCGCGGTCGATGATGAAATCGATCACCGCGTCGAGCCCGGTATCGTCTTTCAAGTTGGTGAATACAAACGGCCGCTCGCCGCGCATGCGCCGGGTATCCGCTGCCATCACCTCGAGCGAGGCTCCGACATAAGGCGCCAGTTCAATCTTGTTGATCACCAGCAGATCAGAGCGGGTAATGCCCGGCCCACCCTTGCGCGGTATTTTTTCGCCCTCGGCCACATCGATAACATAAATCATCAGGTCGGCGGCAGGCTGACCACCGGCCCCGCTGAATAAAGTAATCGCACGCGACCTATCTTAAAAACATATTGATAGCGAAAGTTTCACTGGCCGTCTTAACCAGGAGAGCCCACATGGGTAAAAAAAGGGGCCGGTTTAACCCGACCCCAAAATCCCAGAATCTTAGGAGGAAAAAGATCCAGGGAGGAGCACTGTAAAAAAGACCTGCCCGAAACAAGTTTCGGATTTGAACTTAGTAGTTACCGCGACTCGGTGGTCAGGCCCGGTCGGCAATGCCGATTTACGCGAAACCGACTCCCAACAACCAAAAGTAGCGACGACCTTAATGGGGTCAGCGACAACAACGATGTTCAACGTCGATAAAGAGGGACAGACTTGTAGCAGCTAGTACTGACTTTTTTGATTTGTGCATGGGTTTATCTCGATTGTTGCGATGCACAAACACTATCACAGCAACCCATCATCGATATCCACGGCGGCCAGCAGCAGACCGCCGCAATCGACTGGTTTTGCTTTTTATTTCATAGCCTTATGGTTGGTAAAAATTTTTTCGGCGGAAATCCCGTGCATTATTTTAGGTCGCTTTGCCGAACCAAAGCGCACAGTGTCGGTGCGCTTGCACCAATACCGGTCAAATATGGCGTCGCACAAGGATGTCTTCCGCCAGTTAAAAATCTACCTGACTTAAATTCCATTCGGGTTAATGCGCTACCTGCTTCACTCGGCTTTTCGAGCATCGGACTTCAATTGACTGGAGTTCAATTCATCTTCCTGCCCGGCTTCCTCGAGCAACCAGTCGCGAAAAGCCGCCGTATGCGGATGATCGGTGAGTTCATCGAGTGTAATCAGATAATAGGCGTACTCGAGCGGCAGGGCGATGTTGAACGGTGTCACCAGGCGACCGGCGGCAATGTCGTCCGAGGCGAGTGCCTTCATGCTGAGCACTACACCCTGCCCGTCGACGGCGGCATTTATCGCCAGGTTGCCATGGTTGAAATGCAGGCCGCGGTCTGCATCGATATCGCTTACCTTTGCGGCCTCGAGCCAGGTGGGCCAGTCGGGCCGGCCTTCGTACAGGGTATCGTCGTGGATCAGGGTATGAAAACGCAGATCCTGCGGAGTTCGCAGCGGATGATCTCCGCGCATAAGTTGCGGGCTGCACAACGGAATCGCTGACACTGAAAACAACTTGTCGACCCGGCAACCGGGATAGTCACCTTTACCAAAGCGTATGGCGATATGGACATTATCGCGCCGGAAATTCTCAACCGGAATGGATTTTCTTGGTGCAGTGGTATCCACCAGGTTTGGACTTGCAGAAATATTCAGATCGATATCCGGATACTTTTCGGCAAATCGATTCAAGCGCGGAACAAACCATTTCGAGGCAAACGAAGGCGCCATCCAGATGGTGAGCTTCGGCTCGATGTGCGCACTGCGTATCAGCTCGACACCCTGGATCAGGTCATTAAATCCCTGTGCAAGCAGAGGCAGACCCTGTTTTGCTTCTTCCGTCAGCGAAAGTCCGCGACTTTGGCGGATAAACAATTTCACGCCGAGATGATGTTCAAGCGTCTTGATCTGCTGGCTGACCGCGGCCGGTGTTATGAACAGCTCAGCGGCCGCAGCTTTAAAGCTCAGGTGCCTGGAGGCGCTTTCGAATACTCGCAATGCCCCGAAGGGTAGATTTTCAATCATGGCTGGGTTAACCGTTTCTTACCTGATAGATAATAATTACTCGTTTGTTACGAGCGTAAGTCGTTTCTATGCTTTGCAGAGTCTGGCGTATCAGGAAACAGTTCGGGCGAGCTGCGACAATGACGTCATCCAGCATAAAGGATACTAGCAATGATAACCATATCCACGATCATCGAGTCCACGGGACGTTTCTTTGACACCATCGCCAGGGCGCGGGTGCAATCGACGCTTTTGACCATGGGCCGTGAATGGGTTGAGCGCAACGGCTACTCCTGGGAGTTGCTGCGCGGCGGTGTCAGCGAATGGCCCTGGCGTCAAACCACGCAAGCGATAGCCACAGACCTCGATACCAGACGCACGATTGCCGAATTGAATCATTCTAGTGATCGCGAACCTCATGATCTGCGTATACCCACGGGCGGTATAGAAAATGTGGCTCGTTGTGACCGCGCCGACATCGATTTCGAGCAGGATCCGGAGAAATCGGCTGCATAGGTATCTATTCCCTTACTTAACACGAAAGTCGAATGCGCTCGCAGCGCGACTGCGCGCAGGTCTGCACTTTAAATAACCGATCAAACAGAGCTTATACAGGATATGAAACATAAAATTGATACAAACATTAATGTCAGAAGCAAGGTTGACTTCTATTTTGACGATTGCGCCGATCCGGTGCAAACCGGTGGTAGCCTGAAAATGCTCGCTAGTGCCATTCGCAGGATACGCTTATGGGCTGCGGCGAAGCTGCAAGCGCATCACAACAGGGTATTCGCACTGGGTGTCTACCGCCGTAACCGCGTGGATGGGCCACAGGCAGGCGAAAACCGAGCCTGAACCCGTGCTTCAAAATGGGGCCTTTCTGCGCCCGGTTTGACAGGAGTGCCCACTGTTTCGACACTTGTAACCTCGGTATCACGACGCCGTTACAGGATTAAAGCCGGGCACGAAGCCTGTCGTATGAGAAGCATCAGGATGTCAGCGTGGTCGACGCGGAAAAGCCATCACCGCAAGTGCTGCAGCGAGTTATTACAGGCACCAGGGTCCCCGCAGCGGGAAACAGTGGCCAAGATTTAACAGGATCGAGGAAATGGGTAAACCAGCTCATAAATACATTCAGGTCGAAAACAGGATCAAGGAAGCCATTCGGCATCGCGAGATCGTTGACAAGCTGCCGGGCGAACGCGTGCTGGCAAAGGAGTTCGGTGTCTCCTACATGACGATTCGCAAGGCGGTTGAAAACCTGGTCACCCAGAGCATCCTCTACAAGGTCCCGGCACGAGGTACCTATGTAGACCAGCGCGGAACGGTTAAGCGAATCGTGCACCGTTTAGGGTATTTTTTCGATTCCGGCCTGCGCTAAGCGCTGCTGAGTAACCGCCAGGCTTGCACCCGGCGTTCTCTGCTGACAACTGTGATCGAATCAATCTCCCGCAAACCGGGCTTTACGCCCGCACGGATACTCACGAGAATGCGGCCGATACGATCTCGATGATGACACTGGAATCCGTATTTCTGGTCGCAGTCAGTCGCTCATAAGCCGTCTCAAACAAGGCCTCGCACGCATCCCGCTCCTCGCCTACCGTCCTGTAATAAGCTGACGGGCAGACTCGATTTGCTTTGCAGGTAGGCAAGCAGTCCAGATTCAGGTTCCGAGTGGAATGTCCGGGGGCAGCGCCGACTGTCCGGCCGCATAGCGGCGCAAGGTTTCCCAGGGCGAGAATTCCGGGTGGCGGAAATTTTGTCGCGGCACCATGAAGGTATTGATCATCGCGAATTCTCCCGACAGACAGGAGTGTCCCGCCATGTCGGCGAACACCAGCCAGCAACTTTTAGGTTTGAATCTGATTTCCACCATCCCTTCCGACTCCTGGTGGAACGCCTCGCTCTCTTTCATATAGTTATGCATCTGCCGCATGGCCCGATCGTAGGCGGATTGCTCCAGCGTCCCCATCACCGGGAAAACCTGCGACAGGCCGCGGACCATGCCTGAACCGATTCGATTGAGCAATCCGTCGTGCAGCAGACTGTCGCCTCGTTTGAGGCCCGCCTCCTCGCCAAAGCTTTCGACAAGATCCGAGACGGTTCCCTTGCAGCGCCAGACCCGTTCCTTGTCGTCGAGGTTGGTCAGAAACCGCAGTATCAGGTTGCCGCGCGACGCACCATAGGTGCCTGCATCGATATGTAGCCGATCACTGCGTGACCTGATGGCAATATCGCGATTATTCTCTTCGAATACGCGCAGGCTGGAGGTCGCCGAAATCCAGCCCGGGGTGAAACTCGGGATCAGCCGCTGCAGGCATGATTCGACGCGCGCCTGGTAAGCCGCGAGTATGTCCTGGGTGCGCTGCTCGATTGCAGCAGGGGCCTTGATCCCCAGCACTCTCTGGGCCCGTGGGTAGTAGCTGATGTTCTTGCGCGTGTGATACGCGGGGGTCTGATGTTTGAGGAAGTGCAGTTCGTCATCGCTGGGCAGTTGCAGCGGAGCTGTCGGAAATACCAGCACCCGGCCGCGCTCGAGATGGTCAGTAAGCTCAAAGGGCTGCAGGGCAGCTAATTTGTCCGGCGTAATCTCTACGGCTTGCGGCTGTTTGACTGTCATCTGAACCCACTGCCAAGGCAATAACTCGAAACGCTAATTTTGCCCCACACAGGCTGATAACAATTGATCCAGATCAGCATCCACGGCTGCTCGGTAGGCAGCTCGAAAACCTGTGCAATCCCTCCCCCCGTGCGGCATATACGCTGATAAAGTGATAGCATGTTACGCGGCCCAGGACAGGCCATGTTTAATCGTGTCAAGGATCGAGATCATTTAAATTCGTCCGCAATCTAAGATAGCAGCGGGCATCACCAGTCACGGGTTGTGGGCCTGACTACCTGGCAGGTCTATACTGATCGCGCGACCGGTTACAACGCAGAATATTGACAAACTGCAGTCGCTGACCGCGGGCCAGGGAATACCTGCTTCATCCAACATCAGATCGGATACTTTGAATTTTGACCAGTCTAGCCACACCGGCCCAATCCTCGGACAACCACCTGCTTGGCATTGTCTGGATGCTGGCAACCATGTTCTGGTTTGTCACGCTGGATTCCACTGCCAAATATCTGATTCAGACTTATCCAGTGGTACAGGTCATCTGGGCACGCTTCTTCTTCCATCTGCTTTTTGTCGTCCTGCTGATGGGGCCGCAACTGTCGACACGAATCAAAAGTCAGAATCTGCTTCACCAGTGCCTGCGCTCGCTTTTCATGTTCTCCACGACCGTTCTTTTTTTTGTGGGGATTAGCTTCTTACCCCTGGCGACGGCATCGACGATCATGTTCATGTCACCCGTCATCGTGACTCTTCTTTCCATTCCTTTGCTCGGCGAAAAAGTCGGACCACGTCGCTGGGTGGGTATCGCGATTGGTTTTGTCGGGGCGCTGGTGGTAATGCGACCGGGTACCGACAGTCTTCAGCTGAGTATTCTGGTGGTGCTAGCGGCAGCTTTCACCAATGCGCTGTACCAGGTATTTACCCGCAAGCTGGGAACGCGCGACAGCCCGATGACCTCATTGTTTTATACCGGTGTCATCGGTGCCCTGGTTACCACGGTCGTAGCACCTTTTTACTGGCAGCCAGTGGCCGCATTCGACTGGCTGTTATTCGTGTTTGCCGGCATCGCCGGTGGCATCGGGCACCTGTGCCTGATTCGCGCCTTCCGCTACGCACCGGCCTCGGTCGTCGCACCCTTCAGTTACAGTTCCCTGCTGTGGGCCACGACGTTCGGATTTGTATTGTTTGGCGATTTGCCCGGTGCCTGGACCTTGAGTGGCGCGGCACTGATTATCGGCAGCGGCCTGTATATTTTCCACCGCGAACAGGCGCTGAAGCGATCGACAAGTAAAGCAGGCGGCTTGTAAGCCCAGGACTTTCTCACCCCCTGTTACCGCGACCCAAAACTTTGGCAAGCGCAAAATGGCAATTATCAGGAAATTGAATTCTTACCCTTGCGCTTACTCTCGTAAAGTTTACTATCGGCCCGGGCGATGATATCGCCCCATTCTTCCGGATTATCGGCAACGCTGGAAATGCCAATGCTGACCGTCGACGATACGCGTTCACCCGACGAACTGAAGGAAGTGTTCTCCACCGCGGCGCGGATGCGTTCGGCCACTTCAAACGCCCTGTCCTCCGTCGTTTCAGTCAGCATCACGACGAATTCATCGCCGCCGTAGCGGGCCAGGATATCGGTTTCGCGCAGAGACTCCTGAACAACCTGGGCGATAGAAACAAGCAGCTTATCCCCGGCCGCATGACCAAAACGATCATTCACCGGCTTGAGATTGTCCGCGTCCAGCATTAACACTGAAAAGACCCTGTTATAGCGCGCTGCTTTTTTTGCCTCGGCCTGAAGGGCGCTATTGAACGCGCGCCGATTCTTCAACCCGGTTAGTTCATCTGTGTCCGACAATTGCTCCAGGCCTTCGCGGGCATTCTTGAGATCCGCAGCCAGCAGCGACGTCAAATAGGCCACCAGCAGATAGGGCACAAAGGTCATTATCATTTCACTGAAATCCAGTATCGAATAGTTTCCCTCATCAACACTCGACTGCGCGAGATAGAAATAGGCTGCAGATATCAGGATAAATTCAAGCAGTGTCACCAATTTCCCCAGCGTCAGGGCGCTGAAGATAATGACCAGAAGATAGAGATTGATCAGCGGGCTATCGATACCCCCTGTCTGGTAGACGCACCAACTGATGAAGAAAATGATTGCCCAGGTTTCAACCGCCAGCTTCCACTGGGTCTCGCGGGTGAACAATTTCGAGTAGCGGAAAGAAATCACGAACGCGGCATAAATTGCCATCGCCACCAGCATACTCCACGGGTCGATAATGACAGTGGAGGGTAATACGAAGTAGAGCAATACGAGAACTAACAGCAGCCATTCCAGCTCTGCGAGCGTCCTGGAGAAGCCCTTTAACTCGGATTGCGCGATGTCGTCTGTCATCGAAGATGGCCCGGGAAATGTTTTTATTGGTATGTGGTATGCGTCAACTACTTAAATTGTATGCAAGTTTCGGCAAAATGCGCGAATAAATGCAAAAACAGACCGTTCTCGGGGTCCGACACAAGGCCAGCCACGGATTCGATACGGTGACACCTGGAGTCGATAACAATTCAGACTCGACTGCGAGCCCGGATACTAACGAGGTTCGGCCAAATTGCAGCAGGAGAGTGACAGAAATACACGAGAAAAATGGGAGTAGCTTTAATTCAATCCCAGTTCCTTTTTCCTGTTGTTTACCCAGGTTCGAATAATTTGATCCGCTGCCAGGCCGATGAAGGCGACACAGAGCCCCAGGGTAATTCCTATGCCCGTTCCCTGCCCATCCGAGATCGACTTTAGAATCAGTTGTCCCAGATCGGTAGTGCCGATGAAGGCGCCAATGATCACCATGAAAAGGGCAAAAATTACCGTTTGATTCAAACCCAGCATAATGTGCGGAAAAGCCAGTGGTAATTCGATTGAAATCCAGCGTTGCATGCGCGAAACACCTAGCATCGACGCCGCATCGTGTAATACGGGTGGCACATTGCGCAGGCCTTCAACGGTGTAACGGATTGCGGGGACGGTGGCGTAGACCACGGCCGCGATGATGACCGAGGTATCGGTGATGCCAAACAGCATGATTACCGGAATCAGGTAGATAAAAGAGGGGAAGGTCTGGAAAAAATCACACAGCAGTATAACCACTTTACTGGCGAGCGAATTTTGCGCACATAAAGAGCCAACTGTTATTCCAATAGCACCCGAGACGACGACTGCGATCGAAGCCATGTAAGCGGTGATCAGCGCTCGATCCCAATATTCGGAAAAAGCGATGAATAACAAAAACCCACCGACAATCAGGGATGACCTGACGTTACCTAATATGTACGCGACCCCCATCACCAACAAAAATGTGGCGGCGACCGGCATCCCGAGATAAGCCTCTTTGACGGGCACCAGCACGCCGGTAATGAAAAACTCGTTAAACCCCTTCAAGGCGAAAAAGAAGGTATCCCATATCCAGTCAACGCCCCACTGCCAGAAGGGTGCCGTGGTAATGCCCTTATTGTGGGGAACGATGTACAGGTAATTAAAATCCTCTGCAAAAACAAAGCTGCCGATATAGGCCAGCAAACTGCCCACGATAAAAACCGCGAGAAACAGTAGCCAGTATTGATAGCGCTGCACAAAAGTGAGATCGGCGAAATAATCCGTTTGCTTATTTGCCCAGGCCAAAGACAGCTTGTCGAGCAGAACGGCGATTAACACAATACAAAGGCCGATCTCGATACCGGTTCCGATCCTGAGCGAATTGAGTGCAATCATCAGGTTGGAACCGAGCCCCTGGGCGCCGATGAACGAGGCGATGACAGTCATTGCCAGACACTGCATAACCACCTGGTTTACACCGATCAAGATATCGCGCCTTGCAGTTGGAATTAACACCCGGAACATCAGTTGAACGTTGTTACAACCACTCATAACGCCGCCCTCGACCACTTCCGGCGGCACGTTCTTGAGACCCAGCATGGTCAACCGCACCATCGGCGGCGTAGCAAATATTATGGTGGCAATGGTAGCCGCATGATCACCCACGCCAAATAGTACGATGACCGGAACCAGGTATGAGTAATGCGGCATGGTTTGCGCGATATTCAGGATCGGATTTAATATCGTTTCGACTAACCTGCTTTTATATCCCCAGACACCTAGCGCCAGGCCCAGAAGAAACGAAACCGGCGCGGCAATCAATACAAATGAGAGCGTCTCCATCGAAGGCTCCCACTGACCAAAAATCCCGATATACATGGTCGAAAAAGCGGCCAGAATCGCCAGTCGCCAGCCCTGAAGTTTGTAGCCCAGAATAACCGCTCCACCGGCAATCACGGTCCAGGGGAGTGCGGGCCAACGCAGCCACTCGTGCTCGCTAACAAAATCCCAACTGGTAAAGGCAACGATGGTTTTGACACCACCGAGGAATATCTCGCGCACAAAAATAATGATAAACAGGAAGAAGCTGGAAACGGCCCTGGTGATCTCTCTGAATAACGGTTTCTGTTCATACTCTTGAATTTCCGGATCATAGACGTCGATTGGCATCCAGTCGAACATCAGGTATTTGACCGCGTCATTAATAATGTAGGGAAGGTTTTTAAACAGCGCAGGCAAGCGCCAAAGGTAATTGCTTTCCGATGGGGTAATGGCGAAGCACAACAATAAAAATGCTACTAATAAAAAAGCAAATTGCACTGTCTTGGGATGTTTGGAAAAGTAATGCATAGCGCGCAATAAATCCTAATTCGATTTTTTGGCTCGACCTCCGAACAAAACATTGATCACGTGTGACGGATGCAGGCTGCCAACGATATTGTTATCTGCATCGACAACAGCAACCTCTCTATCCTGGCTCAGTATCGCTTCTGCAAACTCTTCAATAATCGTATCTTTAGACACTCTCAGCTCACTGAATTGCTCTGATCCATCCACTGGCTGCATCACCGATTCAATCCGGAGCACCTTTTCCCGCGGCACGTCCTCGGTAAATTTTGTCACGTACTCGGTTGCCGGATTCAGCACGATATTCGCCGGCGTGTCGATTTGCTCGATCACCCCCTCTTTCATAATGGCGATACGATCAGCCAGGCGCAGCGCCTCATCGAAGTCATGCGTGACGAATAGAATCGTTTTCTTTAAAACAGCCTGTATGCGTAAAAATTCATCCTGCATCTCTTTACGAATCAACGGATCCAATGCGGAGAACGGTTCATCCAGAAACCAGATGTCGGGCTCAACCGCTAACGAACGCGCGATGCCTACGCGTTGCTGCTGGCCACCGGATAATTGCCTGGGGAAATAATTTTCGCGACCGGTCAGGCTAACCAGCTCAACCATTTCCATGGCCCGGTCAATACTTTCCTGGGTGCTGCTGCCCTTTACCTGCAACGGAAAGGCAATGTTTTCCAGGACGGTTTTGTGGGGGAGCAATCCAAAATTCTGGAAAACCATGCCCATTTTATTGCGCCGAAGTTCGATGAGCTGTTTGTTGTTCATCGTCAGGATGTCCTGACCTTCGATAAAGATCTTGCCGGCAGTCGCTTCGGTTAATCTTGAAATACAACGCAGCAAAGTTGATTTGCCGGAGCCTGACAGCCCCATGATAACCAGCAGTTCACCCTTGCGAATTTGAAAAGAAGCGTCGTTAACGCCGACGATGCAACCTGCATCCTGGAATAGTCTGGCGTCTACATTGCCGTTCGACTCCTGCAGCAGTTTATTCGCATTATCACCGAATATTTTATAAACAGATTCGCATTCAATGACAACCTGCTCTTCTTTGCCTGCGAGTTCACCTGAAGACATATTTATTTCCCGGTCAACTTGTTATCCCGAGTTGCACCATCAAGATACCTGATTTAAGAAAGTGCTCCCCCGGACCATACAGTCCGGGGGAGTTAAAAGCATTAAACGCCAGCCGTCGGCCTCCTGGCCAACGGCGGTATTAACTAGTTGCCCGCGCCCAGCATCGATACCGTCCAGGGCTTCCAGACTTCCTCGTTATCGGCCAGCCACTTTTTGGCGGCGTCGGCATGAGTCATTCCGTCGACATCAACCAGTGCTGCCATTGATCCGATTTGTGGGGTGGTAAACGAAAGCCTGGAAAAAGCCATGTAAGCTCGCGGGTGTGTTTTCGGGAATTTGTAGTTGGCACCTTTTTTCAGCCAGCCGGCCGGGGAGCCGCATCCGGTCGTTTCAAGAGTTCCACCATCGGCGATCCGGCAGCCATCGAAATAGGGAGGGAATTCGATAAAGGTGAAACCAGAAGCATCCGTAAAGTTAGGTGACCAGTTGAAGATAATCGTGCCACGCCCTTCTTTTTCCGCGGTCGCGAGTTCAGCCCACAAGGCATCGGCCGCACCGGCAAACTTGACCGTCCACTTGTCATCCAGACCCAGACCTTTAACACGATTCGGCATGACATCACCGTGCCAGCTTTGCGGGCCTTCCAACCAGCGGCCTTTGCCACCGGAATCAGGGGTGGCGAAATTGGCTGAACAATCTTTCAGCGCTTCCCATTTGGGCAAGCCAGGGCAGAGCCCTTTCTCAATAACCCAGTTGGGAACGCCCATTTCCTCGAGGGTTACCGCGGCATGGGTACCCGCATCGATCAAGCCACCTTTTTCCATGGCATTGTAATAACCATTTTGCATGGTCGATTGCCACACTTCATGCACCAGGGTCAAGTCACCCGCACGAACCGCTTCGAAGCTTGCCTGATTGTCGACGGGAACATACTCCACTGTATCGCCCATGCTCTCAAACATGCCACCAATAACGTGTGCCATTACGATCTGGCTCGACCAGTTTTTGATCGGGATTTTTATCGGGGATTTACTGTCAGCCGCGGATGCGACCGAAACAGATAGTAGAGTCGTGATCAAAGCCGCAAACACGACCCTGCATGATTTGGAATTGTATGGTTTCATTCTTCCTACCTTTATGGTTATTGAAGCGTCGATAGCGCTCCTGATTTACAAAAAAACACCTGCACTCGGTCTGGTCGTTACCAGATTTCTCTTTATACGCTGCATCTTTATCGTCCCTGGAGCACGACAAACCAGGGTTGCAATACAGTCATATCATTCTTTTAGCAACCAATCCAGAGCATCTATATTATGCACATTTTCGCTTAAACGACACCTTTAGTGTCATTTAAGCCCCTTTGCCGCCGATCAGGCATCAAAGGGGCAACAAATCAGGGCGATAAATCCGCAGCTCGGGCCAGTCTCAGGCAGTCACTAAATTGCGCTCGCTGTGCTAGAGTGAATCGATGTTTGATCTGCTGAAACAGGCCTGTGAAATCGCGACCCGTGAAGGTTGCCGGTTTGCCGATGCGCGCTACCTCGATATCAGCAAACAGCGGATCATGTCGCGCGATCAGGCGCTGTCCGGATGCAATGACAGCGAGGATAGTGGATTCGGGGTACGCGTACTGTACCAGGGTGCCTGGGGCTTCGCCTCGTCGCCGAACTACCAGGCAGCAGAAGTTAAAACCGTGGTTGCACTGGCCATGCAGATTGCCCGTGCGTCCGCGCGGGCTTTGCGCGAGGATGGTGTCAACTGGGCACCGGAGGCGGCGCTCAAGCTCAACTTCCAGTCAAGCTGCGAACGTGATCCCTTCGCGGTATCTCTGGAGGAAAAGGCCGATCTGCTGGTATCAGCCAACGAAATCATGCTGCAAAACGAGTCGGTAAAACGCGCGCAGGGCTATTTAATGTTCAAGCGGGTGCAACGCTGGTATGTGAATACCGAAGGATCAGAATTGCACAGCGATGTTACCTCATCGGAATCGGTAATCTGGGCGATCGCGGTAGGCAACGACGACTTCCAGGAACGCAACTGGAAGGCTCCATCCAGCAACCGTGGCTTCGACGCCTATGACAAGGCCGAGTTCCTGCTGCAGGCCGAACGCGTCGCCGCGCAGGCCGAGGAGAAACTCAGCGCCAGAATTTCACCCGAGGGCGAATTCGATATCGTCACCGATTCAGAAAACCTGTCGCTCACCATTCACGAATCGGTGGGGCATGCGACCGAGCTCGATCGCGTCATGGGCTACGAGGTTTCCATGGCGGGCGCTTCATTCGTAACCCGCGACAAACAGGGCGAATTTCAATACGGCAGCGAGCAAGTCACGCTGATGGCTGACAACACCCTGGAACACGGCCTCGCTACCCAGGGCTTCGACGACGACGGAGTGCCCGGCCAGCGCTGGGAAATCGTCAAGGACGGCGTGTTCCAGGCCTATAGCACGGGTCGCGAATTCGCCCATTACATCGACGAACAACGCAGCCGCGGATGCAGTCGCGCCGATCACTGGTCGAGCATTCCCATCGTGCGCATTCCCAATCTATTGCTGATGCCCGGCAAGCAACCCTTAAGCCCCGACGAGCTGATCGCCGACGTCAAACACGGTCTTTACTTCGAGGGCATGGACAGTTTTTCGATCGACCAGTGGCGCCTCAACTTTCAGTTTGGCGGCAACGCCGTGTGGGAAATCAAGAACGGCAAGAAGGCCGGCATGCTGAAAGCCGCGCTCTATCAGAGCCGCACGCCGACCTTCTGGAACGCCTGCGAAGCCACCTGCGATGCAAACCACTGGCAGGCGCACGGCGTGATGAATTGCGGCAAGGGCGATCCCATGCAAATTGCACAAATGACGCACGGTGCGGCACCGACCCTGTTTCGCAACATCAGGGTTTGCCGGGGACGCGATTCGTGAACCGGCAACAATGCGAAGACCTGATTGCTGGAATCCTGCAGACGTCACGGGCCGGCGAACTGCAGGTGACGCTGAATGGCGTCGATCGACTGGGGACGCGCTTCAACGACTGCGCAATCTCACAAAACGCACTGAAGTTGCAGCACACATTGACCCTCAGCGCACGCCTCGGGCAAAAGAAGACGTCGCTCAGCATCAATCGCCTCGACGATAAGGACCTGATCAAACGCAGCATCGAGCAGGTGTTCGCCAACTGCGCGCACATGCCTGACGACAAGGAATTGATGCCCGCCCCGGGTAATCTGATCGAGACCCCTGAACACGCCTTCAGCGCCAGTGCGGAGCAGATTGATATCGATACCGTCGGCAGCTGGGTAGCCGCAGCCTGCCGCGCAGGAGGATCCGCCAATATCGACCTGGCAGGATTGTTATCCATCCAGAAAATGTTTACTGCCTACGGCGACAGTGCTGGTGGATTTGCCTACGAGCGTTCCCACAACTGTGACTACCACGTCACCGCGAGCGACAGTCACGGCAGCGGCTGGGCCGAGCACAAGGGTGTGAGCCTGCGCGAGCGCGACGTGCTCAGGGCGACACGGCGCGCGATCGAAAAATGCAGCAAGGCGCAGAATCCGGTTGTATTTCAACCGCGGCCTACCACCGTTATCCTCGAACCCCAGGCCGTCGGAGACTTGTTATCGATCGCGTTTTGGTATGGCTTCGACCAACGCGCGGCGGATGAGGGCCGCTCGGCTTTTTCAAACCACGACGAAGCGCTCGGTAATCTCTCTTTATACTCCGATCCCGCCAACGACCTCTTTCCTACACTGTCCTTCAGCAGCGACGGCCAGCAGCTGGGTAAATCGATCTGGCTCGATCATGGCCACCGCCAACAACTGGTAACCAGCCGCTACTGGGCCGAGCGACAGGCACTTGAGGCCAAACCCTCACCCGCCAACCTGATACTCAGTGGTGATGGCAACAACCTGCAGAAACTCATCGAGAGCACCGATGACGGTATCCTGGTAACCCGCTTCTGGTACATTCGTCCTACGGATCCCAAAACCCTGGGCTTCACCGGCATGACACGCGATGGTACCTACCGCATAGAGAACGGGATCGTGACGCATCCCGTTGTCGATATGCGCTGGAACGATTCGGTGTTGCGCATACTCAAAAACGTGATTGCCAGTGGTATCGCGGTCGCCACCGGGGAATTCTCTGCGATGGTCATGCCGCCCCTCAAGGTAGCGGCGTTTAACTTTTCCTCCTTGTCCAGTTAACCAGCAATTGCTGCCGGAACTGCGATCGTCGAGATGAGCATTCAGCTCATTTGGCCGACCCTTATGTCTGTGGCGTTCAAATTGGTTACTGTCCACGGAATGGCGAGCAAATGTCCTGAAACCCCGAAATTTTGCGCCGAGATGACCCAATTCGCTGTTTTAGCCGCTTTTGTCAGCAAATTACGACCGTTAATCACCCCTTGGCGCCTGAATTTGAACCAGATCACCCCTTGCGCGCATTGAAATGTCTATATTCAGCGTTCAGTGAAAACTTCAAACCGTGGAATTTTCACTATTTTGACGTCAACTTGTTGATTTTAGACGATTAGGAAAGCTCATATGAACCGAGCATTGAACCAGTTCAGCGCCCTTGCGCTCTGCGCCCTGCTCGCAGCCTGTGGTGGCGGTTCCGGATCGGGCAGCGATGCAAACGGCAACACTTCCAGTCCCGGCGCCACCAAATCCAGTTTTACCTTGCGCCTGACCGATGCGCCGGTCGATGACGTGGCCGCCGTGGAAATGCGCTTCATCGAAGCCAGGGTGCGCAGGGACGACGGTACCTGGATCAATTTCCCCTTCGACAGCCCGAAAACGATCGACCTGCTGAAGCTGCAGGGATTGTTAACTGCCGATTTGCTGGTCGATATCCCGCTGGGAGTTGGTCATTACGATGAAATTCGCCTGCTGGTCGACGATGCACCGATGTCCAGCAACATCAGGCTCCATGACGGCACTTTTGTCGAACTGGATGTGCCGAGCGGTCGCTCATCGGGACTTACGGTAAAGGGTGACTTCATGATTCTGAAAGCCCGGCCGACAACGGTGGTGGTCGATTTTGACCTGAGAAAGTCGATCAAGCGTTCAGGCAATTCAGGGAAATACAATTTCAGGCCCGCGCTGCGCCTGGTCGACGACGCAAATGCCGGTCATTTACTCGGCATCGTGACTATCGATCGTCTGTTCTCGACCCCGGCCTGTTCGGACAGCGATGTCGATACCTTCAACGCGGTCTACGTCTACGAGGGCCACGATGTTATCCCCGATGATATTAATCAGAGCTCGACAACGGATGTCGAACCAATCACCACCACGGTCATCAAGTTTGACGCGAGGACGCTTAAATACAAGTACGAAGCCGCTTATCTGCCCGAAGGCGATTACACCATCGCGATTACCTGCAATGCGAACCTGGATGATCTCGACTCTGGCGCCGACGACCTCAAGTTTTTTGGTATCCGCAATGTTTCTGTCGAGGTCGGCAATACCCTCTTCCTGTAGTCTCGCCACATTATTCCGGCCTGTAACCGGGATCCAGCCGGGGTTGCAAGCGAGGCGAGGGAGGCGGACGCTAAACCATTTAATCCCGTGGTTGAAAAATTAAACGACCTTGATGTGCCAGGGCTCGTAGCGCACGCCGAACGGGTTCTGCTCGGGATAGCGGATGTTCAGGTAGCCCAGGTCGATCAGACGTTTGAACTCATCCGTATGTGCGAAAGCTTCACTGAAGTTCCTCCTGCCGAACCCCTTCTTGCCGACGTCAAAATCACCCACCGCGTGATAAGAATGGCCGGGTGGCGCCAGCGAGTAGGACGCGAGCGACAGGTTGCCATCGACCTGCTCGGCCTTGTCCATGAACAGGTAAATTTGCTTAACCACGCTGCGAATACCGGAAGTCAGTATCACCAGGTCGCCCAGGTCCTGGCGAATCCGTTTGTAGGTCGCGATCGAGTCGCCCTTGAACAGGAAATGTCCGCTGCCCGGAATTTTTTCGATATCGCGCCGGACGATAGTCGCCGACAAACTGCTTACGACCTTGTCACCGTAAAAACCGAGCGTTTCGGCATTAGTAAAAAATAGCTGCTCGATCAGGTCCAGCTCGTTTTGGGCGAAAGCGCCGACCGCATCACGCTCCTGTGCAAGCTTGAGCGACTCATCCCAGCCGATGATATTAAAATTTCCGTAGCCAACGTAATTCTGCAGGCGCCGTAACCGGGCGAGTGCGCTATTGAAAGCGCTGCGCTGCACCGGGCTCAGGACGACATCGGCGGGCGGCTCAAATTGGCTCGGCTCGCCGGCAATCTGATCGAGGATCATACTGTCGGGGTGATGATCTCCGGGCGGTCGCGCATAATTTTCTCGCGGTGACTGGGCCGGTGTCTGGGGCGGTGTCTGGGGCGGTGTCTGGGGCGGTGTCTGGGGCGGTGTCTGGGGCGGTGTCTGGGGCGGCGCCTGGGGCAGTGCCTGGGGCAGTGCCTGCGACTGGCTTACTGGCAAGCCCTGTTCGACGAGCACAACATTTTCGACCACAGGCGTCAGGCACAGGCGCGAGTAACCGGCGGCGACGAGGCTTGCCGTAAGTCCGGCCCCCAGGGCGATAAAGTTACGCCTGGCGATCATGAGCACTCCACCGTGCCGCGTACATCGGTTGCCGGGATATGCGCACAGCGACCGCGACCATGGGGATCGCCTGGTAACATTTGTCGTTATTTTTATATGCCATACATCTTCTACTAATCAGCGGACCAACAGTCGATCCACCGGTAATACTGCCACTATGTTTTGCTTTATTCTTTAATAGCACCGTAGAAACTTTATGGTAACGAAAATCAGGTGACACCCAGCAGCCGATGCTTTCCTGTCGTATTCCATGGAACAACTTGTCGACTACCGGATCATGCCATCGGTGTGGGCTCACGATGCGGACGCGGGCCGCGACATGCTGCGCTACGACATCAGTATCGGCATCCATCCCTGTTTCGCCGAGCGCGAACGACGGACCCGGCCCGACATAAACGGGATATCGACAAGTGGACGATTGAAACGACCAAAAAGGCCAGGGACCCGCTAAACCAGCGGCTACAGCAAGGTCCGTACAGGCCAGCGAGCAGGATTAAAAAAGCCATCCGGCGATTATACCCGTTGATTTAGGCTACAAAGGGTGTATTCTCACCGATTAGACCAGTCGGTCTATTTTACTTGATCGAGTCAACGTGGAGAAAAAATAATGCGAGTAGCGAAAGATAACGTGAATGTGAGAATGGAGATTCCAGGTGCCGTAATCCGCCAACAAATGGAATTTGGCGATGTAAGCGGATACGACAAGATTAGTGGCGAGTGTTTCACGCTTTCGGCGGGCGTCGATACCACTCCCTTATTCCAGGGCCTGGAGGGGGATCTCTGCCAATGCCCTCACTGGGGGTTTGTCTTGCGCGGTCAGATTACTACGACTGATGCGAAGGGTCTCAAGGAGACGGTCAATGCCAACGACCTTTTTTACTGGCCGCCCGGGCATAACGTCAAGGTTGATGCTGATGCGGAGATCGTTATGTTCAGCCCACAGCGGGAGCATAGCCATGTCATCGACCACATGATCGAGAAGGTCAGTGGCTAGCAGGGTCCCGCGACACCGGGAGCTACGACACTGGAGTTTGACACAGTGCCTTCCCGACCTGCGGGCAAGGTGGCTGTGCCCGGTTCACCTCATTCGATCACTACCTGATCATCTACACTGCAGATGACGCATCCGACCAAGCAGCGCCTGCTCGATGCGGGATTGGCCATGCTCTTGCGGCACGGCTACAACGATCTCGGGATCCAGGCGCTGCTATCGGCCACATCCACACCGAAGGGTTCGTTTTATCATCACTTCAAGGACAAGGAGAACTTTGCGCTAGAGGTTGTCGACCAGTACATGCAACAGGTGCATGCGGGGCTCGACCTTTGCCTTGGGGACAAGAACCGCCCCCCGCTGGAGCGGGTGAGCTATTTCTTCGAGTTAACTCGACAAAGTTACCACGACGAGGGTTACATGGGCTGCCTGCTCGGTGGACTCGGACAAGAACTGTCGGGTGTGAGCGAGGTTTTTCGGCGCAAGGTCGAATGGTGCTTTGCCGAAATCGCCGATCGCATTGCAGCTTGCCTGGAAGATGCCCGTAAAATTGGCGACATACCCGCGGACTCGGATCCTCGCAGCATGGCAAGCTTGCTGGTTGATTGTTGGGAGGGCGCTGCTTTACGCAGTCGTCTGCAAGGAGATGCAGCGCCGCTGACAGCAATGCTCGACTTCTACTTCCGGTCGGCCAGCAGTTAATTACAGCCCACGAGTTTCCGCGGTAACCGGAGCATCTCTTGTTCGCAGCTTGCACGGCAGGCGAGTCACTCAGCGTGTCCTTCGGGTTTAATCGTTCCTAAAAACCAGATAACCAGGAACGAGGAACAACCCGGGAAAGTCACCGGGGCACGAAACGTCACTGTTAACATTACTCCTTAGTACTCCTCGGCGGCTTTCGCCTCTTCGCGCTTTTTCCTGCGCCGTTCTTTGCGCTGCTCCTCTTTTTCGCGCCGGCTTACCCTGCCATCATTATTAGTATCAGCGGAATCGCCATCTGCAATTGGCTGCGTTACCGGTTCGGGTTCGGTCCCTGCCTCAGGCTTTGTCTCAGGCTCTGTCTCGGGCGTTGATTCGGCTGGTGCCGATGGCGGTATTTCGAATGAATCGCTCAAATTCGGTTTGCTTATTTCAACTTCCCTGCTGCCCTGTGTCGGTTTATCGCTGAAAACAACGTTACCGTCGGTATCGTAGGATTTATACACCTGGCCCGGGGCAACGCCGCTCCAGCCGAGCAGTCCGAAGCAAAGCAGTGAGTAAAACAGGTTTATGGTGAGTAAGTGACAGCGCACTCGCATATTTTATGTGGATAGTCGAGTATCAAAAAGTAATTTCGGTGTCTTTTTAGTATCAGGTTGATGAAATTGGTATAAAAGACGGGTATTAATTCTTTGCGGATGTGGAACTAGCGACAGAGAACATTGAAATCGCCTGAATCTCCCTATTTCCAGTCCCAACCGACAATCCGCTTATCATGCTAAAAAGTTAATGTTTTTTGCGACGCGCCTTTTTTGCCCGGTGTTTTGACTCGGGATGCGCTTTGCTTGGTCCGTACTTCGCCAACCTGATTTTCTTTTTGCGACGTCGCTCCAGGTAAACCAGAATCATCATGAACAATATCAGACCCCCGGCAGCATAGCTCCAGGCTGGAATTCGGAAGCGAGCGAGATTCCCCTCGATATATTTACCGCCGACAAAATTAGCGTCGTGTACTCGTGCAGAGGTGTTGTCATCGAGATCGAATGTGACTCGCAGCTCTGCTTCGTGTGGACCTGCCCGGAGTTTGAGGATTCGGTGATAATCGGCATTGTGCAAGTGTAAATGCATCGAGTAAAACCCGTCAGCGACAGTCTTGCTGGTGCCGAGCAACTGTCCGTCCGAGAAAGCTTGAACCGTTAAATTACCGATACCGTCCTCGTTAGCATCGAGCACATAACCGCGGATGTTATAGCGATGATCAGGCTCATGATCAGCCCAAACATTGCTGAAGAAAAAGCTCCCGGCGATTATGAATAATATGATTGTTCTCATTAGAATAAGATTCCAGTGAAATGTTTAGCAGCATTCAAATTATACAAGAGCGCGCAAATGGGAGCGCAAGTATTTAATCAATATCGGCACCGCGGTTACGATCGAAATCAGCAGCCCAGGTTACGCACTTCGGCCCCGTTTTAACACAACCAAAAACGACACTGCTGATAACAAACCGGTCGTCATTCCCGGGAAACGGGAATCCTGTAACTCGCCGCTACCGCGAGATCCCCGCTTGCGCGAGGATGACCCGGGATTATGTTGACAGCTAACTTAAGTTAACTATCAATGTAATACGGCGCTGTGCCAGATGTTCGGAATTACTTTCTATAGACGAACTTGTTGAACATCGCTTGCAGTTTCGACCTCGACTTTCGATTGCCTTCGATATGTTCACGAACAAGTTCGTCGAGCGGCTTTTGTCTATGTGGCCTTGCCTGACTCTCGCCAAACCTGTACTCGTGCTGCTCGAAGATCTCGGTAGCCATGCTGTAATCGGCCGTATCCAACCGGTCCAATTCATCCCAATCAAGTTCTATATTGTCCATACCCATTCTCCTGGCAGGTCAAGTGACCCATGATTGAAGGGTAACTACCCGTGTTTATCCGCACATCGCCCAAACGGGCTAAATGTTTCGTTATGAGACGTAGTAGCTGTATCGGTATACGGGCGGACCGGGTAACTGTAGATATATCTATTTATCACTGTTGCCGGGTGCCCGTTACTGGCCGTTTCGAGCAGCCTGTGACGCGAATTTCTGCACCGAGTTAGAGATTAGTGACACCCAAAGTCGATGGCGCAGCGACAAAAACCGCTCCCCGTGGGCCTGCAAAATTATTCCCCGGCTTTGGGGTTATCAGGCAATCGCGGCTGCCGACAGGTGTGAGGAACTTCGCATTAACAGCGTTAGTATGGGACTAACTTAGCGTTTATACTTTTATTATTTGATCTGCGTATTATTAGCTTGCTATTGGCGCACCTTCTCTAATCTAACTCACGGCAGCAGGCAATTTAAATGGCTCGAAATCTCAAATTCTGGATTCCCATGACGGTGTTTCAAATCGCTTTCGGACTAACGATTTTCACCATCACGCGCCAATACTACATCCAGGATTCCGGAAACTTCAGCAACGACACGACTGAAATGCGTCAACCCTCGTTCGTGTGGCCAGACGGCTACACGGAAACAAACCCGGCACAGTTAAATTCGTCGACATTCAGTCAGTCAACGATTGAAAGCCCTGCTGAAATATCCCGTCAGGCCGATGAGTTTTTCTCCGGAAAACAGTATGAGGAGGCGGCTCAATTGTATGAGCAACTGTTATTGATGAGCCCGAATAACGCAGAAACCTATAACAATCTGGGCATCACACTGCATTATATTGGCAGATCAAGCGACGCCCTTCGCAGGCTCAACGAGGGAGTGGCCATTGATCCGACGAATCAACGAATTTGGCTAACCCTGGGATTCGTGAATAGTCAATTAGGCGCCACCGGGCAAGCTCGTGCTGCATTGACCACCGCTGCGAGCATAAACGCCGAGAACGAGATAGGAAAATCCGCTACAAAAATGCTTGCAAATCTTCCCTAGCTTCGCCCCCCCGGCTTCTCCCGGGGTGTATTTCCTCGCGCCGAAATGCAATCCAATCATTTAGTTCACTGCTATCACAAAAACAAAACAGGGATCAAGAGCCAGGTTTGCTGACTGAACGCCCTTCCGCTATCCAGGAGGTGATACCATCCTGGACGTTCACGACATTCTTGTATCCCCCTTTCGTCGCTAACCAATTGGACAATGTTGCGGTGCGACTACCCGTTCGACAAATCAACGCAAATTCCTCGTCCGGCCGTACAGTTTTTTCAAGCATTTCGGCAAATGACGTCAGAAACCGCCCCTGATCGTCGAATGCGGTTGACTTGATACTGCCATCGACGACACCTGTCTGTTCCCATTCGTCGGGACGGCGGATATCGATCAGTTTTATGCCTTTTTCAATTTTCGTCGCCAGCTGTGAATTGCTAATACTATCGAATGGTGGTGGCGTAACCGCGATCAGCTCGACATCGAATATCAGGGTAGCGTTCGGTGGAATGACACCTCCTGCACCCTTTGCACCATAAGCAAGCGCCGGGGGAATCGTCAATATCCGTTTGCCGCCCGTCTTCATGCCTCGAATGCCAATATCCCAGCCTGGAATCACCTGGCCAGAACCCAGGGTAAACTGAAAGGGTTTACCACGCTCCACACTCGAATCGAAAACCATCCCTTCTTCGAGCTTGCCGGTGTAGTGAACATCGACTACCGAATAAGGTAAAGCCTCGATACCCTGGCCAGGCTTAATCTCCTGGATTCCCACGTCTGATCCAGCTCCGTGGGACGCAAGACCGGTTTGCGCAAAAAAGGCCAGGCAGAGGCAAAGTAAATAGGATCTGACGTTAGAATGCATAAAGAACTCCAGGTTGTGAATTTTAATCAGTTTAGTTCGCAGCTACCGCCGCTGTATTCCAATACCAATGGTATCGTCGATTGCAGCGAATAATATATTGCGAAAAGGGTGCCGTCGATCCTGTGAATAATGGACGACCATTTTCTAGCAGACGTCAGTGCCCGCTTCTGGCCGAACCCGCAATCTCATCGCCCGTGCTTGGGCGCCTGCATTCGACAGTCAAACCAGAGAGTTAGCTTGCTTTAAAGATAAGAGTCGATATCTGAAAGGGTGTCATCACCCCAACCTTCATGAGAATAACTCGTTGTCAGAAATTCATCCTCGCTACTACCCTGATCGAACAGAATAATCAGATTGTCGCTTTCGTTATCGTCTTCGGAAATCGTATTCATATTTTCAAATGGAGACATTACCAAACCCTTTTGTGACTGGATCGAAGATCAAAATAGCGAAATTGATATTTATCTCCATGATCCAATTCACAAATCAGATTAGTACATTCTACTTTTAACCGGTTTCCTACCTTTTATTCAGGCGAGAATTAAATTAATGACCGGCCGGGCGTCGGTTGCAGGCAGAAAGACAAAGCCCGGCAGTAGCGATTGAGCGCCCCCTCAAGAAAATAGCAATGCCCAAATGTGATCCCTCAGTAGACGAGTTCGGCCCCGGGTAGTCCTTCACATGACGCCAGATGATCGACCTGTATGTGGATTCATGGGAGATGGTTATTTGAGAATCTGGCTTTTATACTTACCTATAATTCTTTAACGATTGTCGACATTACCAATTTGCCACTAGATTATGGGAACCCGCCATGAAAACGAAAACCATCCCGAGACAAAGCCGTCGAAGATTTTTACAGGTCGCCGGCGTCGCCACGGCAGCTTTGGTACTGGAGGGATTATCGCTCACGGCGCGCGCTGCAAGTACAGGCAAATTCAAGATTGGCATCGTCGGCTCGGGCAGAGTCGGTAGCGCGCTCGGTGGAGTGTGGGTGAAAGCCGGGCACGAAGTCATGCTTTCATCGCGCCACATCGAACATGATAAAGCGCTCGCCGCCAGGCTCGGGGCCAACGCAAGTGCCGGAACACCACGGGAAGCCGCCGCCTTTGGCGAAGTGCTGATGATCTCGGTTCCTTACGGCTCACTGCCCGCAGTCGGCAAGGATCTGGCGGCGCTAATCAAGGGCAAGGTAGTGATCGATACCTGCAACCCGTTCGTCTGGCGTGACGGTGACATCGCGACCTGGGCTCAGACGAAAGGCGCCGGTCTCGCCTCGGCAGAATTACTCCCTGGCGCGCGCATCGTCCGTGCTTTCAATGCCATCGGCGCCGCGCGGATGGGTTCGGCACATGAAGAGCCGGGACGCATCGGCATGCCGATCGCTGGCGACGATGCACAAGCTATTGAAATCGCTTCCCGCTTGATCCTCGACATCGGTTACGAGCCCGTCCTGGTCGGCGGGCTCGACATGGGAAAATATCTGATGCCCGGGACCCCGCTCTCGGGTGAAAACACGCCGCAGGAGATCCGCAAAATCATTGCCACGCTCAATTAGCGGTGACGGTGCCAGTTAAGTCGCGCCTTTGACCGGCATCGACCGCGAGCGTCTGCCCGGAAGGCTTGTGCGCATGCCGCTCACTTTAGAGAAAGCAGACGCCAGGATTCAATTTCCCAGCGCGGCAACCGACCCATTCGATACTCTGATGCTACCAGGTTAGTGCGTCATTCCCGCGTAAGCGGGAATCTTGCAACTGGCAGAGACCACATACCAGAAATGACGGGCTGGCTCCTGCAGCAGCGGAAGAAAAACTCAGTTTACTGTCCAGAATTTGTTGACCACTACAATTTTTGCGTTGATGAATTAAACCAAGGACCCTCTCCGCACTTCCAACCTTCCAGATTACTGTCCTACCGCAGGCAAATCCTGTCGACCGGCGGTTTAGCTATCACTGCTTCGCCGTTCATTGAGGAAGAATTGAATTACAGGCTTGAATCCAAAGGCGATCTGGTTGGCAGGAAGCGCAAGGAGCTCGCCTTCAGAGAACCAGCGCAACTCCAGCCCTTCATGTAGTGGCATTTTCGATATATCAAAATCTTCTGTACAAGAATACGTAAACTCAAGTCTATTGGGCATATTGAAGACATGGAATAACGAGGGGCTTAATAAGTCGTATTCAATTTTCTCAAGCAACTCACGCGTAATGCAATCATCAGGTGACTCATCTTCGTCTATGTGGCCACCGATTAGATTCCACTTGTTTGTATCGGATATGCCAGGCTTTTGATCCAGTAGGTAAAGCAATACGCAGCCTGACGAGTTGATGAAAATCATGCTACAAGCACCGCCTTTCCTTGGAATAAGGCCGACAGAGGGTCCAGCATCCCACATTCGAAGGAACTCGTTCTCAACGTAGCGATATCCTTCGAGGTTGGTGTGAGAATTAAAGTGAAGTGTCAGATTTGAGTCTCCCGGTCCTGTAGTACCGTAAGGAGATAAGAACGCGTCATCATCTAAAATGGTTATGTTGAAATACATGATCCCAGCATATTTACGGAGGTAATTGTGTTCATACGCTCCCAGTAGGTTTGACAGTTCGTGATGTGATGCTCTCGCCATATCCACCTGATTGTGGACCGTATTCGTCACAGGTCGGATATCAAACTGGTGAAGTTGATGATATGCAATGGTGTCGGGTCCGGTGTTTGGCAATATGATACGGATGTCGTCGATACCCTGGGACCTGTAGCGATCGATGAGATCCTGTTCGACAACACCCGCTAACGATGTACCTGCTGCCCAATAGCGTTCGACCACCCCCTCGTTGTATAGCGCCGAATGAGTGGGCGGCAGCTGCATATAGAGCTCATGCGCTGTTCCCTCATGCGCTGTTCCGGCGAGGTCCGGTAATTGTTCGGGGGCAGTCGATTCTGTAGGCTGGGTCAAGGTTTTGGCATGTGGTGGCGTAGCCTGCTCAAGCTCCCGGACCTGGCGCTCAAGCTTGAGCTTTGTAGTCTCCAGATATTCCACGTAACGCGCTTGAAACCATGCCACTAGCATATATGCAACGATAAATGCGATGCATAGTAAGGCGACAAACGCTATTGGCGCTGCGCTAACAGCGTCAATATTGATTTTGAAAAAATCAATTATTAAGTCCATTCCAGGAGCCTTGCTGGTTGTTCGTGACGAATAACATCCACTTATATAGACTCTCTAAGGTCTGTATAAATAAAAGATTCCCAATATTAAAGCTTAAGTAACCGATTATGTCAGACATGAGCGATTCTTTGTCTCGTTATCAAATTAAACAAATCGAAACACTGATATGCTCCCGACATGTTATATCAGTGAATTTGGATTACTGAAACGAAGTTCAGTTGTTGGCCGAATATTGCCTCCTGCCCTGGCTCATCCAGAGTCTCCCAACGAGAAAGCTGCCGCCCATGCTCGAGGCAACAGCGACGAGAGGCTACCCACAACAGTCATGCAAAATTCGTGGTAATCTTGCCCTATGACGACCAATCAAACCAAGGCGCCTTTTGCTGCTGCCGTTTACAGACCAGATACTGTCGACAGGATGGCACTGGTGAAATTCGTTCTGAAACAAAAGTCGCTCAATACTCGTGTAGGAGGAGTTCTTCAGGAAGCGCTCTTCAATTCAGCGGGCGCAGTAGTTGGACTTAATGCCGTTGATGTTTTAACAAATCGTCGTATTCCTATTACGCGTCCAGTAAAGAACGACGATGAGTGCAGCCTCGATGTTTCAGCGCTTGTAGAGACAAGCGAAATTATTCGTAACGCTATCAATGTTCGTCTGGATCTGGTGGTGGTGGAGAAATTTGGCGAATTAGAGCAAAACGGTAAAGGTTTGATCGATGAGATTCTTCAAACTATTGTCGAGGGTATACCCCTACTGATCTCTGTTCCCGAAGCGGCATTGCCTGCCTGGCAGGACCGCAGCGGTGAGCTTGGTAGTGTTCTTCCGTTCACCGAGGAAGCCTTCCAGCAATGGTGGCAAAACCTGAAGTAGGCTTTGCACCCTGAAGCAGAATTTGACCTGATGAAAAGTTCCTGACCCTCAGAATCCGGAATCAGGCGGCAGAGTTCGACAACAGATCCAAAAACCCTGAAATCAGCGGCCGAGACCGAACCTGAACCGATGCTATCACCTGAATATTTTTATCAGCGCGGCCAGGTCTTCCTCCTCATAACCGGCAGATTGTGCACGCTGAAACTTATCCGCAATAAAATCCAGCACTTCGCTGTTGCTGCCAATGTCATTCGCATGCTTTTGAATGTGGTGCAGCGCTTCTTTCCAAACCTTTACCGTGTTGACCGGATCAGTGAAGCTGTTGGTCTGGATGGTATTTGCCATCATGCTTGCACGTGCATCTACAGCCACTGTTGCACTAAACACATCCAGCCCAACACCGCCCGCTTCACAGAGTAACAGTCCCTGAAACACGCCCATAAAATATCCGAGGCGCTGGCTTAACCAGGCGAGATCCAATACCTTTGCAGAATCAATCTTGTTACCCGTATATTGGAAATTTCCGGCAAGGCATTCCAGGACAGTATTACATTCTTGCCAAAGTTTTTCGCTGCCAGCTATCAGTATCTGGCCGGTCTCCGTTCCAATTGCTTTCGGCGACCCCAGAATAGCGGCATCTAAATAACCGGCGCCTTTCTCCACAAACCACTTTTCATCAGCAACTGCCTCCCGCGGTGTACCGCTGCTCATTTGCACAACGATACGATCTGCAAGCAATGGCAAGACTTCGACTGAAGAGAAAATTTTTCGGGTAGTTGTGTAGTTATCGATACAAACCAGGATAACCGGGCTCGCTTCCACCGCATCAGCGACTGTTACCCCAATTTCTGCGCCATCGGCAACAAGCAGCTCCGTCTTCTGCTGGCTTCGATTCCACACCGTAACCGCGTGTCCAGCAGACAACAGGGTCCTGGCGAGTGTCGAGCCCATCGAGCCCAGCCCTAAGACAGATATTTCACTCATTCCGGCCTCGTAATCGCAAGTAGTATCGCAGTGCAGTCTACAAGTAATTTGACCTGAAGGACACGCAAACTCAGGGAATCAGCGTGTAACGGCTTCAGGGTTTTGATTGCAAAACGATATCGATCAACAACTTGTTATGCCTTTTCTCCCCGAGATTTTTTAACCCGGATCAGGCAGCCGGCAATGGTCATATCATTCAACCATTTCAGTGCGGCCCTGGCTTACCCCGGCTTCGGCGTTTCCACAAAAGCCAGGCCCCTGGTAGCACCCTGGGCGCTATCGAATTCCACATCACAGGATTGTATTGTGCCATATTCCCCAAAGAGGCCTTCTAACTCTTCTTCGATAGTGCTGCGCGAAAGGTTACCAATTGATAATTGCGGTCGCCCTCATTTATTGTGACCATTCTGGTTATCGTTCCTGGCGAGACTCGGCTCGTTATAATGCATCCAGAAAATATATAGGAATAGAATAGAACGGAATTCCCGTAAGATAGTGCGCCATGAGTAATCCCACCCATAGCAACGATTCCCCCGGGAGTGTCACCAGTGAGACTTCCCCCAATACAATCGATCCAGTCCAATACCCTCATGTAGTCTCGGGCGAGACTGTTCTTGTCGCCTGCGAGAGTTCGCTTCATGGCCTTACCCATCGTGAGGCTGTGGCACGCCTTGAACAATATGGGCGCAACACGTTACCCCAGGCCAGGCTACCCGGGATTGTGACTGTCTTTCTGCGCCAGTTCGCAAGTCCGCTCATCTATGTTCTTGTCGCGGCGGCTCTATTATCCCTGATGATTAAGGAGTGGTCTGATGCAGGCTTTATCTCTGCAGTCCTGTTCATTAATGCTGTTATTGGCACTATTCAAGAGTATTCCGCCCAGCGTGCAGCAGCAGCGCTGCAAGAATTGGTACGCACACGGTGTCGAGTATTGCGCGAGGGAGATAGTGATGAAATCAACGCCGAAGAGTTAGTGCCAGGCGATATTGTGCTTCTGGAGTCTGGAGACAAGGTCCCCGCCGACTTGCGCCTAATCGCCTCCCATGGCCTGGAGGTGGATGAATCTTTACTCACCGGCGAGTCGCTACCGGTTCTAAAAGACGGCGCTATCGTGTTAGCTGCGGATGTTGCTTTAGGGGATCGCGTTAACATGCTTTTCACCGGCACGTTGGTGGGTCGTGGACGCGCCAGGGGTGTTGTGGTCGGGACGGCACTAAACACGGCACTAGGCCGTATTGCTGCCGATGTCCTGTTCAAACCATCACCCAGGTCACCGTTGCAAGTCCGCATGGAGAGGTTCACCCATTTTGTTGCGATCTTTGTTGGCATAGCGGCATTGATTATATTCACGGTGGCGGTGATGCGTGGTACGCCATTTAACGAAGTGTTCTTGCTCGCGGTGGCGCTTGCGGTATCTGTTATTCCCGAAGGTTTGCCGGTGGCACTCACCGTAGCCTTAGCCATTGGCATGCGCAGAATGGCCCGACGAAACGTGATTGTGCGACGGCTTCTGGCCGTGGAAGCGCTGGGCTCCTGTACTTTCATCGCAACCGACAAAACAGGTACGCTGACTGTGAATCAGCTGACTGCTCGCAGCATCGCCTTTCCAAACAGTGATGTGTGGGAAGTTGGCGGTGAAGGCGTGGTAGCGGATGGAACGATTCTAACGCCCCGAGGCCCACCATCCGCAAAAGAGAAAGCGCTACTGGAACGACTATGTCAGGTAGCGGTGCTGACCAATGAAGGCTTCCTCGATCATGCCAATTCCGGCTGGACTCACCATGGTGATGCAGTCGATGTGGCTTTCCTGGTAATGGCGCATAAAGCCGGTATCTTCAAGGCGGAAATGGCCAATACCTTTCCCGAAATTACCAGCATTCCCTATGAGTCGGAGCGGCTGTTTTCGGCCAGCCTGAATGAAGTAAATGGAAGGCAGCATGCCTTCGTCAAGGGTGCGCTTGAACGGTTGCTAACCATGTGCACGACGATGGCAACGCCTGGCCAGGACGTGAACCTGGAGCAAGCCCTGATCGAGCAGCAGGCTGAGACCCTGGCGAGTGGCGGGTATCGCGTACTTGCCCTGGCTAGCGGGGAGATTGAAGCGGGTCCGGGTGAGGTATTTACCGAAGAACATTTGCATGGGCTGACACTGATCGGCCTGGTGGGTATTATTGATCCATTGCGCCCGGAGGCACAAGCCGCCATCACCGCATGCCGGCAGGCAGGCATCGAGGTAGCCATGATAACTGGCGATCACCCTGCTACCGCCCTTGCCATTGCGCAAGAATTAAACATGGTGGAACGCGCCGACCAGTTGGTGACTGGACCAGAACTGAGGATAGCCCTCGATTCCGGGACTATTGACCAGCTAACCCAGCAGGCGCGAGTTTTCGCGCGCGTGGGACCACACCAAAAGTTAGACATCGTTCAATCCCTGCAACGAAATGGGCATTTTGTCGCAGCCAGCGGAGACGGTGCCAACGATGCTCCAGCACTACGCGCTGCCCAGGTCGGGGTTGCCATGGGCATGAGCGGTACCGATGTGGCGAGAGAGGCGGCAGACATCATCATCACTGACGATGATTTCAGCTCGATTGTCGCGGGGGTCGAAGAGGGCCGTGTCGCCTATGCCAATGTGCGCAAGGTAATTTTTCTCCTCATTTCCACCGGCGCCGCAGAGTTGGTGCTATTCACATTGGCCCTTTTAACCGGGTTCCCATTACCGCTGGTAGCGGTACAGTTACTTTGGCTGAACCTTGTAACCAACGGGATCCAGGATGTAGCGTTGGCGTTTGAACCCGGCGAAGGCGACGAATTGCGTCATCCACCAAGACCACCACGAGAACCGGTCTTTAATCGGCTAATGTTAGAGCGCGTAGTGATCTCGGCATTAGTCATCGGCACTATCGCTTTTGCTGTTTTCCAATGGCTTATCGCAAGAGGCTTTACGCTGGACGAGGCACGCAATGGGACCTTGCTGTTGATGGTGTTATTCGAGAATGTGCACGTTTTCAATTGTCGATCCGAAGTACGCTCGGTATTTCGACACAATCCTTTACGCAATCCGATACTTTTATTTGGTACGGCAATCGCACAACTCGTACACGTCGGCGCTATGTACACTCCCTGGATCAGTGATGTACTGCATATTCAACCGGTTACACCACAGCTCTGGCTGGAATTGCTGGGACTGGCGCTGTCCGTGCTGATTGTGATGGAGCTTCACAAGGTTGTTCGTCGATGGATTTTATCATCCAGGCAGCATCGACATTTGACTGAAAAGGAATGACCGCCCAGGTCACTTAAGCGACGAAATCTCTCACGAAAAAGTGAGAGGCGAAGGTCCACGGTTGACGGAGTTCGCCCCGCGTAAGCCGTCCGCCAGGGACGGCTTCTGGAGCGGAAGCCAGGGTACCAACAGTGATTTAATCGCGACACTAATCCTGTTTTGAAAAACCGTTTCCCAACTCTCTTCACTATATTGAATGGCCTTTCCAGCCTGGAGGCGTAAAATATTGAAACGATCTATCGCTAGCCGGTCCTCGAAAGTGCCCTGCAACACGAAAATGCCAGTCATCTACTTGGCCGCCTTACTGGTTGCTGCGTTGTCCGTTACGCACAGCGACAACAGTCGAGCGGGTTGCACCTGCATCTGCGTCGACGGATTGAATCGGCCGCTTTGCTCCAGCCTGGAGGAGCGCAAACCGCTTTGTCCGCCGAGGGTTTGCCCCCGGGAGCCTTCACAGACCAGACCGCTCGATCAGCCAGGAATCCCACCAACAGGCGCGGCGCCCTGTTCAAGGGAATACATCTACAATCGATATGCGCAACGTTACCAGTGGTGGCAGGTCTGTCAGTGATCCCCGGAAACAGGGCGGTGCAGTGGGAGCGGATGAGAGCCGGCGCTAAGCCAGGAAACAGGTATACTGTCCCTGATTTCCCGCACCCATGCCGTTATGCGTAAATTATTCAACCGAATACCCTTGTCTCTGCTGATCGTGCTGTGCCTCACGCTGGGATTGGCGCCTTTCACCCCTGAGCCACACCTGCTGGAAAAGCTCAAACTGCTGGCTTCGGGTGAGCTCACCAGGCTCATCGACGTATTTGATTTATTGCTACATGGAACACCGTGGATACTGCTTGTGGTCAAGCTGATTTTGCCTCTAACCAGTCAAGCGGAACAATAAGAATATTATTCCAGGGACAGTGTACCGATACTCTGAAGTTCGCTTTGGGCAGGTCTTGCTGAATTTGGTTACAGGCGCGAGTTGGTTGGGTTGCACCCTCGAGGAGCCGGTTAAATAACTAGACTGCCCTGCTGAATATCCATGCCACTCGAATTACTCGGTCGGTCGTAGCTGATAGCGCCGATCGAACTCGGCTTCGAGTTCGCTCCAGTCGCCACGCAAACCGTCGATGACTTTCCCGGCCCAGTCAAAATACTGCTGGCGTCGCTTCAACGGCCAGTCGGGTGGAGAAGACGAGACGTCACCCAGGTTACAAATCTTGTCGGCGAGCTTGACCGCCCTGGCCGCTTTTGACAAATGCATTGCATGGTCGATCTGGGCCTGCTTGCGCGTGGCCTTGTCCAGCGATGTATCATCGGTGACCTCCATGACAATGTTGCTGATCTCCACGCCAAAGTTTTCAATAAGCTCTTGCGGCGTGGTTTCGGTGTCTTCAACGGTGTCATGCAGTAACGCGGCGCAGAGTGTATTGATATCGGTAATATTACCGACATTGACGAGCACTTCGGTAAGCCCGATCGGGTGGTTGATATAGGGCGATGCTTCCTTATCCTTGCGCCGTTGATCCTTATGTTTATGCGCGGCAAACGACATCGCTCTAATTAGCAATTTCAATTCGGATTCCCAATCCATGATTTCCTCTCGATCACAACGGTATGGGGGAGTATAACCGAGCTGGAAACCCCTCTCCATCCAAACGATCAATGCCTCAGGTGCGCATATCGATCTGGATCCCGCCAAAGCGTGTGAGACAACGAGTCGCCCATTCGAGACCTGAACCTGGCCCACAGTTAAAAGGTCGGGGACAGGACAGGTTTCATTCGGCATCGGGGAGGAGGGGGAGAGTGAGCACCGAATTCAACCTGATCTGTCCTGCCCCCGATCAACGAACGCAGTCAGTTAGAAAATCAGGCCCTGGCGAACTTCACCGCCACAAATCGTTGCATGCCGTTGTGTTCCAGCATCAGCAAAACCGAGGATTTCTTCTCCGCGGCCGCCTGCTTTACCTGGAAAATCACCTCTTCCGGTGACTTCACCGTTTGCTGGCCCACCATGTTGATTACCTGTCCCGCCTCGATACCGGCTTTCGCAGCCGGGCTGCCCTGCTGTACGCCAGTAACCAGCACGCCTTCGGTATCCTTGCCAATGCGGTAACGCTGGCGCGCCTCGGGCGTCAACTCGGAGAGGTAAACGCCAAGCTTCGCGGTATCGTCGCTGGCAGCGTCATCGGCCAGCGCAACTTTCACACCGTCGTCCGGCATGTTGCCGATCTCGACAGTGAGTTTGTGCGTCTCGCCTTGCCGTTTGACCTGCAGCGTCGAATCGCTGCCCGCCTTGGCCTTCGCCACCAGCTTCGACAGGTCTTTGAAGTCATCGAGCTTCTCGCCATTCAAGCTGACAATAACGTCACCGGGCTTGACGCCGCCGCGTGCCGCCGGGCTGCCCGGCTCGACGCCGGCCACCAGTGCGCCATGCGTTTCCTCAAGCCCCAGGCTTTCCGCTATCTCGTCGGTCAGCGACTGAATCCGCACGCCCAGCCAACCGCGGGCAACCTTGCCATTGGTTTCAAGTTCGGCAACGACGTCCCTGACCAGGTTCGACGGAATCGCAAAACCGATACCCACGCTACCGCCGCTTGGTGAATAGATCGCCGAGTTGACACCGATGACCTGGCCGCGATTATTGAACAGGGGTCCACCCGAGTTGCCGCGATTGATCGGCGCATCGACCTGCAGGTAGTCGTCATACGGGCCGGAATTGATATCGCGCCCGCGCGCGGAAAGAATGCCCGCGGTCACCGTGCCACCCAGCCCGAACGGATTGCCGACCGCGACCACCCATTCACCGACCCTGGCGCTATCCGAGTCGCCCAGTTCCACGAAGGGCAGCGGCTCGTCGGTATTCACCTTCAGCAACGCCAGGTCCGTTTTGGGATCACGGCCCTTTATCGTGGCCTCGTAGCGGCTACCGTCCTGCAGGATGACCCCGATCTCGGTCGCATGTTCGACGACGTGATTGTTGGTCACTACGTACCCGTCCGCCGAAATAATGAAACCGGAACCCGCCCCCTGAAACTCACGTTGGGCGCTATTGCCGGCTCCCGGCATGCCGGGTACACGGCCGCCAAATTGCCTGAAGAAATCACCGAAGGGTCCACCTTCAGGGAATTGTGGCATCTGGAATTGCTGGCCGTTCATTTCAGCCGAGACATCGGTCTTTCCGGTAACCGCAATACTGACGACGGCCGGTTCGACCCGTTCGGCCAGGTCGGCAAAGCTCGGCGGCCCATATTGAACACCGACCCCAACAGCGGCGGTCGGCGCGGAAAGGGCTATGGCGTTTTTCGGCAGGCTAAGCATTGCCGCGCTCGCGAGTGCGGTTGTCACCGTCACGGCAAGCGCCACTCGTTGAAATCGAGATAGTGATGTGGTTTTCATGGTAACTCTCCGGTTGCGATTCACTATTCGTAGCGGGCATGGGCCCGTTCGAATTTTTCACGGGGTAACTATAGGACCGGCTGAGTTGCCAGCGCCTTGCGGAAACATTAAATTTTCGTAATGTTTCGCTCCGGCCTGTTTTCGGTGGATTTAAAGTACTATGGTAGGGGTCATAAAAGTGTTGCCGGACCGAACCTCAATGCGTGTGCTCGTAGTCGAAGACGATTCCCAGGTCGCCGCCTACCTGATAAAGGGGCTGAAAGAACAGGGTCACAATGTCGACCATGCCGCAGACGGCAAGAACGGGCTGTTTCTCGCCAGCAGCGAAGACTATGACGCCATGATCATCGACCGCATGCTGCCTGAACTCGACGGACTGGCCATCGTCAAAAGTGTGCGCGCCGCGGGCAAGACCACTCCGATGTTGATACTCAGCGCGCTGGGCGAAGTGGATGCGCGCGTCGAGGGATTACGCGCCGGCGGCGACGACTATCTCACCAAGCCCTTCGCTTTCAGCGAATTACTGGCGCGGCTGGATGCGCTGCTGCGCCGTGCGCGGCAAACCACCGCCACGGAAACCACCTTGCGTGTTGCCGATCTCGAGCTCGACCAGCTCACGCGAACTGTCAAGCGCGGCGGCATTACTATCGCCCTGCAACCGCGCGAATACCGTTTGCTCGAATACCTGATGCATAACGCGGGACGCGTCGTCACCCGCACCATGCTGCTGGAACAGGTATGGGATTACTATTTTGATCCGCAGACCAACGTCATCGACGTGCACATCAGCAGGCTGCGCGGCAAAATCGATAAAAATTTCGACCCACCACTCCTGCAGACCGTGCGCGGCGCCGGATACATGATTCGTGAACCAGAGTAACCTGGATATCTCGCCGGATTACTTCGCAAGGGCGTCGAACACTGTCTTGCGGCAACCGCACGACTGCAGCGCGATGCGGCGGTCCGGCGTATCGGAGCAATTGCCAAGCAGGAAATCGGTGAGATATGCGGGCTAGCCTGCTACACACCTCGACGTTTCGCCTGGCACTGGTTTACATGGTGCTGTTCGCCGGCTCGGTGCTGATATTGCTGGGGTTTATCTACTGGTCGACCGTAACCTACATGGCCGAACAAACCGATGCTACCATCAGGGCCGAGATCACCGGGCTGGCGGAGCAATATCGTGAGCGCGGGCTCAATGGCCTGGAGAAAACGATTTCCGAGCGGGTGGAGCGCGACCCCAACGGCTCGTCGGTCTACCTGTTTGCGTCTCCCAACCGGTCGCCGCTGGCCGGAAACCTGTCGGCCTGGCCGGACGTATTACCCGCGGCCGATGGCTGGCTCGATTTCGAATTCAAGGATCCACGCGCCGGCGGGCGCGTGTTTCAGGCGCGAGCGCGGGCCTTCGTGTTACAGGACGGTTTGCATCTGCTGGTTGGACGCGACACCCGCGAACTGAAAGCAACGCAGCGCCTGATTACTCGTGCGTTACTCTGGGGCATTGCCATGACGCTGGCGCTGGCATTGCTCGGCGGTGTCGTTATGAGCCGCGGCATGCTGCGCCGCATCGAACTCATCAATCAAACCAGCCGTAACATCATGGCCGGCGACCTGTCGCAACGCATCCCCATTCGCGGCAGCGGCGACGAGCTCGATCAACTGGCCGGCAACCTGAACACCATGATCGATGAAATCGAACGCCTGATGGATGGCATCCGCCACGTGTCCGACAACATCGCCCACGATCTGCGCACCCCGCTGACACGTTTGCGTAACCGCCTCGAGCAACTGCTGGTCGACCTCGAAGATGGCAGCCCTTACCGCAGCCAGGTCGAACAGGGCATTGCCGAAGCCGATCAACTCCTTGCTACTTTCGCGGCGCTGCTGCGCATTGCACGCATCGAAGCCGGTGGCCATAAAGCGAGATTCAAACCCGTGGACCTGGCCGCTCTGGTGGGCGACGCGGCGGAACTTTACGAGGCCCTGGCCGAAGAAAAACAGTTACGCTTTTCAACGCGGGTCGACGCTAGCGTCTCCCTGGAAGGGGACCGCGATTTGCTGTTCCAGGCGCTAACCAACCTCATCGACAACGCGATCAAGTACACCCCTGCAGGCGGGGAAGTGTCGCTCGAATTGATGCGCGTCGGAAAAACAGCCGACATAGCGGTCAGCGATACGGGTAGCGGTATAGCCGAAACCGAGCGGGACAAGGTGGGGCAACGCTTCTATCGCCTGGAAAGCAGCCGCAACACCCCGGGGAGCGGCCTTGGTCTCAGCCTCGTCAAAGCTGTCGCAAAGTTACACCGTGCGACGTTGTTGCTCGAAGATAACGCGCCAGGCCTGAAGGCCACATTGCGCCTGCCGCTCGGCCCCAACCGCGAGGACAGGTAGGGGCAGCGGCGGGATTATTTTGAATTACATTAAATGGTATTTAACGTTTACTGGAAAGTAACCGGTGGCGTCGGGATTCCGCTACGGTAGCGATCGCAAATACAACCAGGGCAATTGCGATGATGGAAATCCGGATTGTCATTTCGCTCTCCCGCGTTCAAGCGAATCCCTGTTAAATGATACCGACCCAGGGACCCGTTTTTTACACCCGCCTGTGGCCCATCTTTGAAAACTGACTCAGGTCGTCATCGATCTGAGCCTTCAAAAAATGCTTAACTCAGGGGAGCAAGGGGAATAATCCGGGCTTCAAATGAATCAAATTACCTACAGATCGACTCGCAGGGCACGCCATTCTTGTCACCGTCCAATGACAATTCGCCGCACTGGCGCAGATAAAACTTCGCTTCTTCGCATGACGTCATTTCCCGGCAATAGCGCTTGGTACCGCATTGAGTATCAGCCACCGCTTTACTTTTAGATGGGGCTCGCTGCCCCCTGCGCCAGGTCCAGGGTGGAATGGCACCGGGTTCGCTCCAAAGCCCCAGCTTGCGACTTCTCGCCTCGATCACGGCTGATTCGTAACGCTGCCGGTCTTCCGGTGATTGATCTTTGGCATAATCCTGGTACCACCAGGCCATGCCTGACAGAAGTTGTGCGAGGTTAGCATTCAGCGTCTTAGCGCAGCCCGGGCAATCGTGTGGTTGTACCCAGACCTTACCGAGTACTCGTCCGTAGCGATCGTTCTTCACGGTTTCAATACGGACGTCTCTGCCGGCCACCATGGACGCTAAATTTTTGCGCGAGGCGTTACCGAAAGGCTGGGCTTTCTCTGGTGCATCGATACCCGTCAGGCGGATTTTGTGTTGCACCCGGTTGGCGTCGAGGATCTTGATCGTGTCGCCATCCGTGACGGCCACCACCTTGCCAGTGATGTCCGCGGCGACTGGCGACATGGCTAATGTAATGCAGATCAGGGATAAGTAGCGATGCCAGGCAGTCATAGGTACAAGTTTGTGGGAGTAACGGTGACAGTTTACTTTATTCGGTTCCGCAAAGAGATTAAGTTAACTGTCACCGTTACCCTCAGTCCGCGACCTTATTGCTGCTCACCCGGGCTCGCCGCTGACTGCTGTTGCAAAATTTTTTCTACTGTTGCGTTCCAGCTTTCCCAGTCGAACTCCAGTTCTTCCCAGCGTTCCCGATCTTCCAGAAAGTACTTGTCGTTGCTCTCGGCGGAGTTGTTGATCATGTCGCTCATTTATCCACCCCTTTTACTCAAGCTACGCACCGCATGGGTGCCTTGTATTAACTATAGAACGGTATCCGTCAAAGTGAAGCCCTGCGCGGTCGATTGGCGGGCAGGGATAGATGATTGGCGGGTCAGGCCCGAAGCGAGCGGCGCCAGCCGGGGCGCACCGCAATTGAAGATAACTCTCACCAATGGCACTTACCTAAGAAAAATAATGCGTCATACCGGCCTCCGAGCCGGGGTCTTATGAAAGTGGCACCCATACAAGATCCCGGCTCAAGGCCGGGATGACAGCAGTTTAGAGCTTAACTAAGTGCCATTGGTGACTGTCACCTTGAGTTGCGCCTTAATTGTGTCACCTTAATTTGGGAGGAATTGATATACTTTTGCGGATCCGGTGAAACTTGAGCAGGTTACTGTCGATTGGCGGTCGCTGTTAATAGATCCACCAGCCATCCCCGTAAAACATAAGGAATCTGTTTAGTGATATTTCGTTTCCTGGCATGGCGCCTGGGCTTTGAGTGGGCCAACCTGAAACGCTGCTGCGGTCATGGCCCGCAACGGGTGCGCTATCTCGGTTTCGGCGCCAACCTGGCCGATACCATATTGCGTGAACGCCGCATCACCCCGCTGGACGCCGCGGCGTTCACGCTGCAGGATCACGGCCTGCGCTTCGACCATCCATCGGCCTGGGAACACTGCTCTTATGCCTCTGCCGAACCCGCGCCCGGGGAAAAACTGCACGGCACCTTGTACACGCTCTCCGGCCGCGACGCCGCACGCATGGATTTTTACGAATCCGTGCCCGTCCTGCGGCGCTATCGACGCACCTGGGTCGAACAGGACGGCACCCGGCTATATTACTACCAGACCAATCGCTCGACCCCCGGGCTCCTGCCCACGGACGAATACCTCGGCTACATCACCGCCGGCCTCGCAGTGCATCCCGGGGTCGACGACGACTATCGCCATTGGATCAACCATCACCCAACCGCAATACCCGGCCGCCTGGTGACATCCTTTCCGGCCCCTCACCGGCCCGGCCGCTCACGCGTTGCAGACGCTTACCGACGCATTACCCTGAAGCTGTACATAGATGTGATCCGGCGTGTTTCGCTGACCGAATGGATGATTCGCAAACCTGATTCAATCATCAACGGACAAGCCGACAGTTGAATCGATTCATTTACAAACGGACAGGTCCTGAAACTCCGCGCTGGATCCATCGCTACCATGCGTTAGCAAGATGGTTTCGGATTCGTTCAAATCCCATATGAGAGCAACATCGGCATCTTCCCAATTCTCGGATCCCCAATCATTCAAGACGTCGGGGTTGCCGTAGCGCTTTTCATATTTTTCTCTGGTTTTGTCGAATTGCGCCGGCGAATCTTCCAGCCTGAATTTCAGTAAATACAGTTTTTGCGGTGAGGAACAATAGACCAGGTTGTATTTCGCCGGGTTGTCGCCAGTGCCGGCAAAGGTTTGCTCTGCGCCCTCGGTTATCACCAGGGACTTTTTATCCGCCAGGTATCCGGTAACCTCGAAACGGCTCATGCCGCTTTTGAAGCCATAAGCAATCCAGGCCGCAGCCGGGCTCGGCATAATCAACGTGGCAACCAACAGGATTATTGTTAGTTTCATACTACTTGAAATCGTGTTCCCATGCGGAGACAGTATACCTTTTAGCACGGTGCCCGGACGCTTGCACGATGCGGCCAATTGCCGGTCACCTCGGCATCCAACTCACGAGGGCAAGGGCTAAGCAGGCAAGTGCGCAAGACAACATGTCGAGTGCGGCTGCAGTGTCAGGGCTGACCGTTAAAGCTGCTCGGCGGCAATCGGCGCTTCCGGCATCAACCTGATCTCGATTCTGCGGTTCAGTTGACGACCCCTGGCAGTCTGGTTGCTCGCTACCGGCTGGAATTCACCATGGCCAACGACTTGCAGGCGCTGTGGATCCATCTGCATTTCCAGTCGAAAGAAATTTACCGCCGCGAGCGCACGTGCCGTCGACAGCTCCCAGTTCGAAACATAGCTGGAGTGCTTGCCAATCGGAACACTATCCGTATGCCCCTCGATGCTGATGGCCCGATCGGGATAGGCCTTCAATGATCTCGCGATAAGTGCCAACACCTTCTGGCCACTCGGCTGTATTTCGGCCGAGCCCGAATTGAACAGCACTTCACTGGTCAATTTAATCACCGTCATGCGATCCTTGAATTGCGATATCTCGACGCGGCTCTCGTTGAGTTCGCGCTTGAGTCGATCCTCGAGTTCGGAAAAATGGCGGGCATCCATTTCTCGCTGCTGCTTCAGTTTTTCAACTCTTTTTTCCAGCAGGGCCTGCTCCTCGCGGGTTTCAGAAAGCTGCATACTTAACCGTGCCGCCTCCTGCTCGGCGTTTGCCAGGGCGGCTTCTTTCTGCGCGACGTCGTCCATTACGCGTGCGATTTGCTGCTGTAGCCGGAGCTGATTTTGCTGTTCACGTTCGAGCCTGTCCCGCAGCTGGCCTTTTTCACTGCTGACCTGATCAATCTCGTCGTTAAGCTTTTCCTGTAATGAGAGCTGTCGCTGCAATTCCTGTTCCAGTTGCGCGGTGGTCGCCGTAATCGTCTGCACCTGCTGTTGCAGGCTCTGCTCGATCTGGTTTTTATCCGTGGTGGTCTGCACCAGTTCAGCCTGCAGTTGCAGCCGCGACCTTTGCTCGTCGGTCAGACTACCTCGCACCGTGGATAAATCCTCAGCCAGTTGTTGCATTCTCTGGTTCAGCAACGTGACTTCGTTGTTACTTTGATCGAGGGCATCGCTCAACATCTGCGCTTTAACCTGGCTTTCGTCAGCGAGGGACTGCAGCCGTTTTTGCTGAGCGTCGTAGAAATACCATCCGACCAACACCAGGATGGCGAGTATCAAGCCGCTGACACCCAGAATTTTCTGGTTGGCATTACTTTGATTCATATCGACCTCGCTCGATAGTTACCTTCAGCGGACAGTATACCTGTTAGTTGGTTGCTGACTCAGGGGCCGGCTTTTCTGGTGTCAGCTCCCTGCCGGTAAGAATCTCCGGGTTTCGTATAAATTCCAGATAACCCAATAGCCATCCCGTTCACGAGTACAGCCCCGGCCCCCAGCAAAACCTGTTCACGAGATCTATCGAAAATGGATAAGGGCACTCGCAGAAGAAAACCCTCAACCGCCGATTGCCACGCCGAGATATGTGACGGGGATCATCTGGAACAATAATACGCGCCATCCTGGCCGTGGCTTAGCTCCCTGTAAGATGTCAGCTGCCCAGATCGAAGCAACCTGATCGAATCCGCTATACTGTCCCCAAATTGAATTAGGTATACTGTCCCCCGAATCCCATGACTCGACCCGTGATAACAGTATTGCTCGGCGATCCGCGACTACCGGACCGTAACAAGCCGGGCGGCCGCTTTACACCCAACGACTTCGACCAGGTCCTGCGCCTCCAGTCCGCACTCGAGGAGCTTGGCGATTACCGGTTCGAATATTGCAACGACCATCAGCAACTGCTCGACGATTTGCGCTACCAGCCACCGGCGTTCGTACTCAATTTTTGCGATACCGGGTTTCGTAACGATGCCACACTGGAACTGCATGTCGCGTCTTACCTCGAAATGCTGGGCATTCCTTACAGCGGCAGTGGCCCGGTAGCGCTTGGCCTGTGTTACGACAAGGCGCTGGTGCGCGCGCTGGCGCAGTCCGTCGGCATTCCGGTGCCGCGCGAAGACCTGCTGCGCCCGGGTGAGCCACTCCCGCAAATCCACTACCCGGCTTTCATCAAGCCCAATCGCGGCGACGGTAGCGTTGGCATCACCGCCGCGAGCGTGGTCAACAACGCGGCCGAGGCAACCGCTTACCTCGAGCAGCTGCGCGCGACGCTGCCGACGGAGAACCTCATCATCCAGGAATTCCTCGCCGGCGACGAGTACGGCGTCGGCATCATCGGTAATCCCGGCGACGGCTTTATCCTGCTGCCGGTACTCGAGGTGGACTACAGCGCGCTCGATCCCGCCTTGCCACGGTTGCTCGACTACTCGTCGAAAACCGATCCGGAGTCGCCTTACTGGAACGACATCTGCTTCCGCCAGGCGGGCCTCGACGCGAACACCCAGCAACGTCTCAAGGATTATTGCCAGGCGCTATTTGCACGCCTCGGACTGCGCGACTACGGGCGTTTCGATTTTCGTACCGACGCCAGCGGTGAAATCAAGCTGATGGAAGTCAATCCGAACCCGGCCTGGTGCTGGGACGGCAAGCTCGCGCACATGGCGGGCCACATGGGCGAAACGCATAGCGGTTTGCTGCGCATGATTATCGAAGCCGCACGCAAGCGCTACCGCCTGTGCGTCTAAAGCCGGGGTCTAGACCTGGACGCGTTCGCGATGGGGGGGTCAGGCCTTACATTTCACAAGGATTAGAAACAGCAATGTCGATTGTAAGGCCTGACCCCGGAGCCTAGACCAGGTCGCGTTCGATGCGCTCTTCCCATTCGCGCACGAATACTTCTGCTTCCCCCTCCTGCGCCGTGAGCCAGGCCTGCAGCACGAAATAGTCCTGCGTCGCAATAAGCCGGGTACGCGCCTCTACCCGAATTTCCCAGTCACCGCGACGCATCAACATGCGCTCGCTGAACTCGGTGCAGGCGCTCAACGGATCCTGTTCATCGATACGGAACTGCCGCTCGACCGTATGGCCAAGTTCGAGATCGATTTCATCGATGCGCACCACTGCGGCCGTGCCGAGATCACCGCCTTCGTCGACGAGCCGGTAAATCACTTCGTTGCTGACCAGATCACGCTCGATCACACGCTTGAAACTGGGCGGGTCCAGCGGGGTGTGCGTCGAGCTCGCGAGCCCCGCTTCGGCCGCTGCAAATGCGGGCAGCGCATCGTCGTCGGTGCGGGGTGGACGCACCGGCAGACTCAGGCTACTGCCTACGGTGTCGACTTCGAGCGTGACTACCTGTGGCGCCGGCCACACCATCGGCCAGTAGCTGGTGGAAAAGGCGAGACGCACCACGTGGCCGGCCTCGAAACGATGCGCGATGGTGTTGAGCACAACGCGGGCCTCGAAGGTTTCGCCGGGCACCAGCGGCTCGGGATGTTCGTGGCTGTTGCGGTGCGTAAGGTTGAGGATGCCGAACGAGACGCGCGAGGTGGCGCCGTCGGGAGCGACATCGTTGAGGCGCACGGCGAGCATCGCAAGCGGCCGGTCGCTGCGCAATGTCAGGATCGCCTCGGGTGCGCCGAGTATCTCCAGGTCATTCGCCAGTGGCGCCGAATCGAAGGTCAGCGAACGCCCGTCGTCGCTGCGTTGATCAAGCGGGGCCTCGCCCTCGCCACCGAACCCACACCAGACCGCACCGGCCAGCCCGGTTGTCTGCGGCGAGCACAAGCTATGCGTGGCCGCCTTGGCGGGGGCATCCAGTAACGTGGCGCTCGCGCCCAGGTGCAGGCACAACGGCTCGATCCGCTCGCTTGGCCAGGCCTGCTCTGCGACCCAGCGGCCGGGACGTTGCGCGTGGAACGGCGCTGGCGCGGCATAGTCCTGCATCCAGGCACGCAACATCGGCTCGGCCATGACGCCAGTGTCGATACCCTTGAGCCAGTGGTCCCACCAGCGCAAGGCTTCCTGCAGGTAACCGATTGTGGGTCCCGGTACGCCATTGTGGGGAAAGCTGTGCGACCACGGACCAATCAGGCCCTTGCGTGGAGATTCGAGCCCTGCGAGCAGGCGCGGCACCGCGTTCGAGTAGCCGTCGGCCCAGCCGCCGATCGCGTAAACCGGACACTGGATACGGGCGAAGTCCTCACAGACCGAGCCCTGTTTCCAGTAGGCGTCGCGACGTTGGTGGCCGAGCCACAGGGCAGGAAACGGCCGATCGCTTTGCAGGCGTGCCATCCACAGGTCACGCCAGCGCTCGCCAACGAGGGCCGGGTCGGGTGGCAGTGCGTTGATACCAAACAGTACGGTGCCCCAGATCTGGTTTTCGTTGAGCAGACATCCGCCCATGTAGTGCGCATCGTCGGCGTAGCGGTCATCGCTGGCGCACAAGGTGATGACGGCCTTTAACGCAGGTGGCCGCAATGCGGCAACCTGCAGCGCGTTGAATCCGCCCCAGGAAATCCCGGTCATACCGACATTGCCATCGCACCAGGGCTGCGCCGCGAGCCAGGCGATCACTTCGACCGCGTCCTGCTGCTCGAGGGGCAGGTACTCGTCATCGAGAATGCCATCCGAGTCGCCGGAACCACGTAAATCGACGCGCACCGCGGCGTAACCGTGCGCCGCGTAATAGTGATGCATGGGTTCGTCGCGCAGGCGCATGAAGTCGCGCTTGCGGTAGGGGATGTATTCGAGAATCGCGGGTACCGGGTTCGTTTCCGCGTCTTGCGGCAGCCACAGGCGCGCCGCGAGACGAGTGCCGTCAGCGAGCAGAATGAACTCGTTTTCGATCTCGCGTACCGGGCTGGGCAGCCGACGACGCGATTCAGCTGCCATCGGATCCAGCCTCGCGTGCGCCGAGCGCCTGCGTCGACCAGAAGGCAAGCGCGAGTTTTTCACGCGCCTGCAGACCGATCTCGAGATCCCAGCAGTTGATGATGGCGAGACGAAATCCACCTGGTGGCATCGCGTGTTGCTCGGCCGGCAGGTCTTCGTGGAAAGTGATCTGCACACTGGTGACCCCGGACCATTGGCGTATCTCGTCGACCAATTCAGCCGGCGGATGACGGTAGGGCACGCCGTGGGCGCCGAACAGCACGACGCTGTAGCCGTCGCGGCGGTCCGCGTCAGCGAAGCGCCAGCGCCGCCGCCTATAAAGCTCGACGATGGCGTCGAGCCAACCCTCGCCGTAGAGATCCGGCCACTGATCGGCGAAGCGCAGGTGCACTTCGATAATCTTGCCACCGATGGTTTCGACATTGACCGCGCCGCTATAACCCTTGAGATTCCGGTGCAACCAGTCACCACAATAATCCTCGATGGCGGGACGCTCCTCGGCCAGCATGGTCCAGTAGTCAAATACGCCGTCGGACAACGCCTTGCCGATGCAATGACGCCACCATTGCGGCTCGCCACCGATGACAACGACATCGCTACTCACATGTTCGCCTTCGGCCAGCGCCATCCACATGTGCCCGGCCTGCATGTTGGCAGCCATCTCCGCTTCCGTCGCGAACACGCGACTGCCAACCCCCATGCCATGCATGTTGTAAATCGGCTTGCTGAAAACGGGGAAGGATGGTGGCGGGATACCGTGCGGCGCGCCGTCGAGGCCCTGGGTATCGCACACCAGCAGCTTGTTGTAGATCCAGCGGTGTTCAGGGAAGAGTTCGTAGGCATGCTCGTCGTCCGTGGGGATGCTGACGTCGTCAGGGCAGGCAATGTTCTCGAAATACTGCATCCGCCACGGATCGCGCTCAATAATCGGCATATCGTTCCTCCGTTTCATTCAAAGATCTGCCGGGTAGGTTTCCGCAGCAAGGCATCGACCTCCCGCTGTCGTCAGCGCTTCAGCATACATTGCCAGAAAGCTACCGCGATCCATCCATGGCGATGCCAGACATTATATCCGAGTCGCGGGTCAATATACCCGATAAGACCTCGATCACCGGTCTCTTTGCGGAATTCCCATTGACCAGTTATCCCTCCCCGGGAACATGAAACAGCGTTATCGAGTAACCGTAAGATAGCCGGGGAAATGGTGTTCGACCCTGGCATCGTAGCAGGCAACATTAAACCCATGCCGGGAAAAATCCACGAACTGGCGCGGGCATGGAATGGGCTGAATCAATCGGCGTCGAGCAAGCTCCATGACCACGCATCAACCGGGGTGATGGAGCTGGAATTCATATTGCGCCAGCAGCCGGGGTCTCGCAATATCCCGAGCTGTTGATCTCCGAGTCGACCGAGATAACAGCTGATTACCAGGAAATACGCCGACTATTTATGAGGATTAGGCCAACCGTGATACACCCATACGAGGTAGAGGCAAGGCAGCCGTGACGCAGCCTCACGCTCTCTGAACACCCGCTTCTAAGCCGCGAGATCCTCGGAGCGACGTCCAGTGGTTCGTCGCCTTTCGACCTGGCTGACCGGGAAAAATGTTCCAAAGTCGCCAAGCTCATAGCGGCGATCGCCACCGTCGCGCCGGTCCTCGAGATGCACGTACTTGCAACGGCAATCCTTTTCGAGGCAGCCGTCCAGTGGTAATTGGGGAGATTCCCTCGACAGGAAGACTTTGCCGGCCAGTTTGCCGGCCGCGTCGCAGGAAAACAATCCCGGCGCTATTTTCACCGCACGCCACTGCGTGGACGACCTGTCCCCCTGGCGGGAAGATGATGTCGTTGACTGCGCGCGTTTTGGCTTTATGCGTTTTCCGGGTCGAGTAGACAGGCGAAACACAATAACAACCGCCAAAATCGCCAGAATGATTATCACCAACAGGGGGGTCATGGCTCTTCCTCATGTTTATTTTGAAGCTCGCGGTTGCGGGGATTAATCGCGCGATGCCTCAGCGTTATTCTTACGGCTGACAACAAGCCTGAGCGGACTGCTTCTTGTCCTGGTTGCGTCTTGGTCTTTGGGATTGACCTCCAAAATCAGGCCAGCGATAACTGGTCGCCGACAGGTGATACTATAATGCTTCGACGGAGTGCCCTGCCAGTGAATAAATAAACTTTTCACTGCAGCAATTCGAATCTATTTCGGCTGGCCTTAGAAAAACCTTGAAGTTAAACCCGATTTTCGGCAGTTTGCTGCGCGCTGGCGAATGAAGTGAGCGTGGGGTTCTGCTGCGAATTGACCTCCACGGGCTCTGCCTCGAGAAAAGCGATTTCCCCATCGCTGGTGGGTATGCGCTTTGCGATAGCGCAGTTTTATGGGTTGCCAGTTTACCGAAATCTTACTGCGAGCCATCGTTGTAAGATCCCCGCTTGCGCGGGGATGACAGTAATGAAGGAAAGCGGCGATGACATGAAACTGTGGCACTTTGTGCGCAGCGCGGACGACACGTTGATTACCGGGTGGTGGTCCCGGTGGCAGGAACCAGGCCGGCTTCGCGCTCGAACTTTTTGACGAGAATGCCTTCATCGCCGCAACAGGGCGCGGCACAGGCCTTGACCGTATTGAGCGCATCCGCATCGAGCTCCATCCAGGCCGATACCGGCGCGTTTTCGGTGGCACAGTCGCAGGAAATATCGGTATGCCCATACACATTGATTAACCCGGCGGCGCGCCCGGCCGCCGCGGCCTGGTCGATGATCGCGTTTTCCGTCGCGGGCAGGTGCGACAACTGGTACGCCGGGTAGAACTTGGTCACGTGCCAGGGGCTCTCGGCGCCCAGGTTGTCACGTATCCACGCGGCGATGCCGGCCAGTTCTTCGAGGTTGTCGTTCCTCGTCGGGATCACATTGGTGCGGGTTTCGACATGAATGCCAAGCTCGGCCGCGCGCCGGATCGAGCCGAGCACCTGGTCGATCGTGCTCACCGGACAGATCTCCTTGTAGAACTCAGCCGACAGGCTCTTGATGTCGGAACACAGCACATCGATGTGCGGCGCCATCAGTTCCAGCGCCTCATCGGTGACAAAGCTGTTGGACACGTAAACCGTGAACAACCCGGCCGCGTGCGCGAGCTTAGACACATCGAGCACGTATTCGAGCCACACCGCCGGTTCCGAATAAGTGAAAGCGATACCGTCTACGCCGTGCTTCAGGGCAGTCTCGACCATTTGCGCCGGCGTGATAAAGGCTTCCCTCGACTGCCCGCGGGCGAGCTTGTCGAGTGCTTCCACACCCCAGGAAATCTCAAGGTTATGGCAACCCTTGCAACGGAAGTTACAGCCGTAGCTGCCTATCGACATGACCTGGCTGTCCGGGCGATAGTGGTACACCGGCTTGTTGCGGATGGATTCGACCTCGATCGCCGAGACTATGCCATAGGAAAGGTTGTAGAGCGTGCCGTTACGATTCACGTGCGCCTGGCAAAAACCACGCTGTCCGTGACGCAGGCGGCAGCGCCACAGGCACAGGTTACAGACCACGTCACCGTTTTCGAGCGGTTGCTGCAATTGAGTTTCGACGAGCTGATAGCTTGTGGGCATAGAAGTGATATATCCAGAGTAGAGGGAGCCAGTGTAGTCACTTACCGGCGCAATTCAACAGGCGGGCAGCAGGGTTATTGTAACGATCGTGAACAGTTTTCGTTTCCGGCAGACAGGTCGACGCCCATCTCAGGCGAGTGTGCGCAAACATCATGAGTGCATTGCATGCCGAGCAAACAGCTCAAAGCGCAGCAAATGCCCCCACCGCATGCTATAGCTTTATGAATTACCCAGGGCGGGGATAGAATGCAGCAATGAAAACCCTTGTATTGGTACACGGCTATTTCGGTGGTGGGTCACAATGGGCTGCCCAGAAAGTCGCTTTTGGTGATCAATTCCAGGTCATTACTCCCGATCTGCCCGGCTTTGGTGACAATAGCCGATCTACGGCGCCGGAGACCATCAAGGGTTTCGCGATCAATGTGTTTCGACAACTCGACGCTCTCGGCGTGCATCGCTTCCACCTGGCAGGGCATTCGATGGGCGGCATGATCGTGCAGGAAATGGTGGCACTGGCACCGGAACGAATCCAAAAGCTGGTGCTTTACGGAACCGGCCCGCTCGGTCTGATGCCCGGCCGCTTCGAAACCATAGACGAATCAAGGCGCGCCGTGCAGGAGCAAGGCGTGGAGACCACCGGCCGCCGCATCGCCGCCACCTGGTTCATGCAGGGCGAATCCGGACAGGGTTATGACGTCTGCGCCGCCCTCGCCTCCAGGGCGACTCTGCAGGCTGCTCTCGCGGGCCTCACCGCGATGGAAAGCTGGTCCGGCGTGGCAGCACTCCCCGGCATCAAGTCACCAACGCTGGTGATCTGGGGTGATGGTGACCGCGCTTATTTATGGCCGCAACCCGAACAACTCTGGCATGGAATCGAGGGTGCAAAGCTCGCTGTTATCCCCGGTTGCGCACACGCTATACACCTTGAAAAACCGCATTTGTTCAACTCGATGCTCGCGGATTTCCTACTCGAGAGCTAGACCGGCGCGCGAGTTCGAAAGAAGCGCCAGTTGAAGATTTCGGAGTCGCAATAAAAACGCTTATCGCGCCGGAATGCTGCCTCAATGCGGTCGAACCCGCGCTCAAGGCCCAAGTAATATCAAGCAATGCCATGCACCAGGGAAGTCGCCGTGTGTCAGCTTCGCAGGCAAGCTTTTTTTCATCACTTTAGGGGGAATAAATCTGAAATTCAGTGCCCCTGCCCTCAAGATATGCGGATAGATTGAGCGCCAGGTTTTTGTTGTTTTCGACCGGTAGAATTTTCAGTAGGCCCTGGACGAGATCCATTTGCGGTTGCCATGCGAGAGTGCAAAGTCTCGCGAATCATTAACCAATCATATTATTGTCGTATACGTATTTAACCAGTTGCGCCGTGTTCTTGATTTTCAGTTTCTTGAAAATATTACCCCGATGCTTGCTAACTGTTTTTTCACTGATACAGAGTAAATCGGAAATTTCCTTACTGCTCTCGCCTTCGCCAATCAGCATGGCAACCTGTTCCTCCCGGTCCGATAGCGGTGATGTTCTCTGGCCAAATGCTCCGTTACCATTGCTCAGAAAGCTATTGACTAACGGGTCGGATATCCCGGGGCTGAGGAACCTGCGTTGATGAATTACCGAAATCGCCTCGATCAGTAACGAGAAGCGGTCGCTTTTTAAAATGATTCCATCCGCACCCGCGCTGAGCGCTTTGTGGATCACGGCAGGGAAAATTTCAGCAGTCAGGAGTATGATCCTGGTCCGCAGTCCACCCGCTTTAATTTTTCGAATCAGGTTTATTCCGTTAATGTCCGCGAGGTTTTGGTCCGTAATCAGCAGGCCTGGTTCAGCTTGCCTGACTTCATTATAAGCCTCCGCACCGCTTTGACTGTTCCCCAGGATTTCAAACCGCTTTGTTGATTCGAGACTCGTTATCAGGCAATCGACAAAAAGTCGCTGCACATCGGCAATGTATATTGATTTAATGTCCATATTTTTAGTTTTCGATATCGCGATCCCGTTTAACTGGTGCTGAACATTTCACCGATGGCGTTGTTTGCGTCTTTTCCTGCTCTGTTTGCGTATTCTCCTGTCTAGTCGGGTATTAATCTGCCCACTGGTTCCCACTTTACGAAAAAAATAAACCTGTTTGCCTTTTACATGGCCTGCTTTATCAGCCAGGCTGGCGACTGTCCTCTGGCACGGCCTCTCCAGACAGCACATAAGAAATGATATTGGAGCCGCCTTGCCTGGACTGCCTATTGCGCCCAAGGGAAATATAACCGTCACGGAACAGCTTCATCGACTCGTTGGTCAAAAATATTTCGCGGTTATCGAAATACAGATAGCTGCCATTGGCACTGTGATCCTCAATAAATATTGAGCCATAATTCAGGGTTATCGTGGCGTGGTGCCTGGAAACTTCATCGCTATTGATCGCTATGTCACAGTCATTTGCGCGGCCGATTGAAATCCGTTGATTTCGAGCCGATGTGAACGCCTTCGATAGATCGTTGCACTCAAGCTGTAGCACATTGTTTGCGGCTCTGCCGCTAGTGATATCACTATCCGGTAAATGGATGGCGACACAATTCTGCTCCGAGTTTCTGAGGCAATAGTCCAAATCTGGATGGCTATCGACAAAGGCATCGATAACCGGCAGATCGAGGCCGCATACCAGCAACTCGTTGGCCCGTGATCGGCAGGAGAGACTGGTTGCGAGGTTAACTGCCTCACCGTAAATTTGATTCTGATGGAGAAAATATTCTCCGGTGCAGAGGCTCGACTTGAGACTGATCTTGGTCTTGGAGTTTTTACCCAAATTGACCGCAATGCGAAAAGTATTGACCAGGAAATCGAGGGCCTGAAAATGATTTCTAAACGTCAGGATTGATTCGTCATACTCATCGATTATTATCTCGGGTGCGAAATGGCTTATTTTTTCTGCTTTAGCCAGTATGGCGTGACGCAGTGTAATGAAGTCATCGGAGCAGTGGCCGGGCGACAGGTTTAGCGTCGAAACAAAGCCTGTTTGTTTTTGAATGTTCATCCTAGACGATCCGAGTTACGCGCAAATCAAGCAAGCGTACATCCATACTTCACCCCCCCACGTGGATTAAATCTGGAAATTATCTAAAGACTGTAACGAGGGGAGATTTAATATCCCCTCCAACGCTAAAATCTTAGTTATTGTAAATTTACCAAACAACAATGAAAGTTTCGTGAATTTTTTGATGATTTGACCAAATTGTTGACGCATATCAATTAGATACCCATCTGTTTTTCATGAAATCAACGGCCGTGTTTACCGTAAAGTCCCGATCAAACCTGGGAGCGGACAGTCCCAATATGGGGTTAATAACCCTGCGTTTTCTGTGCCTGATGAAACACGTCGAGCTGATGATCGCGTAACGGTAATCGATCTGGCTAGCCCACGGACAGGACCGCGACAAGACCCGGGAATCACGCCCTGGACCTCAGCCGGAAGCAACGAATTGGGACGCCGTGCATTTTTGTTTGCTCCATTTGCTTGGGTACGAAGCCTGCCCTATCGCTCTCAAACTCCGGCTTCTAAAGGGTACTGGCTTTCTTCGATACGGAAGCTGCAGCTCAGCATCAAGCCCACTGCGACAGCCTGGCAGCGCTTTCTTTGCGTCTGCCATATGACTGAACAACGGGTAGCTGCAATTGCTGCGGATAATATTGTAGAGGCTGCGCTTCCTGGTGATTACCCAACCGTTGTGAAAGGTGAAATCGTTTTTTAAGTTTCATTTAAGCCTGCATCCCTAAAATACCAATCATTTCCACAACCAGGAACTGGATATGTCTACTCAGGATACTACGCCCGCCACCGTTAAGGCCTGGGATCCGTTGATCCGGGTGTTTCACTGGAGCCTCGTGTTTTTCTTTCTGTTCGCTTTTATCACCGGGGACGACTGGTTAAACCTTCACGTGCAGGCTGGTTATGCGGTCTCTCTATTGATTGGTTTTCGATTGTTCTGGGGCCTGGCAGGTACGACCAATGCACGCTTTTCGAGCTTTGTGAAAGCCCCGAAAGTCGTGCTGTCGCACCTCAGGGGCATGATCTCATTGAAGACATCGCATTACCTGGGGCACAACCCGGTGGCCGCGGTGATGGTGATTTTGCTGTTATCGAGTATCGCGCTGCTGGCTTTCAGTGGCATGGTCATGATTGCAAGCGAAGCACAGGGACCGCTAGCCGGGACGTTTTTTTCCTCATGGAACGGTGAATGGATGGAAGAGATTCACGAATTCCTCGCCGATTTCACATTACTACTGGTATTCGCACACCTCGCTGGCGTGTTGTTCAGTAGTTTACTGGAAGGCGAGAATCTGGTGAAAGCAATGTGGACGGGGCGCAAAAAACCTCGCTCACACTGGAATGATTTCGATCCACAGCAGGGAGAAAAACATGAAGCCTGATCTAACGCCATCGATCTGCCTGCTCATTGCAGTCGTGCTCTCTGGCCCCGCCCGCGCGGCCCAGGACCCGCCCCGCCACCTGCAGACTTATCGACAACAGGGCGTCGATCAGGTCGACATACAAAACGGGCGACAACTTTGGTATTCGACCGTTAACCAGCGCAGCTGTACCAGTTGCCACGGAGATAATCCCGCCAAAGCCGGTAAGCATGTAAAAACAGGTAAAGCTATCCAGCCCATGGCTTTATCCGCCAATGCCGAGCGTTTTCAGGATGCGAAGAAAATCGAAAAATGGTTTCTACGCAACTGTAAATGGACGCTTGGCCGGGAGTGCAGCACGCAGGAAAAAGCAGACATATTAACCTGGCTTTCCAGCCAATAATTTCAACAGGGATCGCAACATGAAACACAAGACAATGATGATCATGGGTTACGCGCTACTCGCGAGTGTCCTGACATTCAGTTTTTACGGCATGGGACAAAGCCTGGCCTCCAGTAACGACAAATACGGGGAACACGATACCGGTGAGATGGAGTACGAAGACAGCAAGCAGCATGCAGCGACAAAGCAGTACCCACTATATGTCGATGAATGCGGGAGCTGCCACATGGCCTATCCCGCGCAATTACTACCCCCGGCAAGCTGGCAGAAAATCATGCGTGGCCTGGATGACCATTTTGGCGAAAATGCTGAATTGGATACGACCACGCGACAGGCCCTGGAGAAATACCTGTCAAAGGCCAGTAGTTCCCGTTCCTATCAAAAGCTGTTCAGAAATCTCGGCAACCAGGCACCGTTACGAATTACCGAACTGCCCTACTTCGTCCATGAGCACGATGAAATTCCTTCGAGATTCATTCAGGCGAATGATAAGGTAAGCTCACTCAGTCAATGTAATGCCTGCCACCAAAATGCCGAGCGAGGTCAGTTCGATGAAGACGACGTTACTATTCCTGGTGTTGGCCGTTGGGATGATTAATGCCCCCGCCCGCGCGGGAGATGACATCAGCCAGAATGAAATTCGCGAGCTGGTCAGGCGGGGCGAGCTGCTTTCACTGGAATCGATTTTATCGTTATACCCGGAGAAACAATACGGCAAGCTCCTCGATCTGGAAGCAGAACGCGATCATGGCACCGTCATCTATGAATTGAAAACGCTGCGCAGCGATGGCCGCGTAACCGAACTCAAAATCGACGCGCGTAACGGCTCGCTGCTGAAGCTGGAGGTTGAGGATTGAGACTGCTACTGGCCGAGGATGACCTGGCACTGGTTGAGTATCTGAAACCCAGACTGAAAAGTTCGGATTTTGTCGTCGAATGGGTCGATAACGGGGTCGACGCCGAGTTTCTCGCACTCGAGGAGAGCTTCGATGGCATTATTCTCGACCTTGGTCTGCCCCAGAAACCGGGCCTCGAGGTGTTAAGGAGCTGGCGTGCAAAAAACCTCGATACCCCGGTGCTGATTCTTACCGCCCGGGATTCCTGGCAGGATCGTGTCGACGGATTAAAGGCGGGCGCGGATGATTACCTGGGTAAACCGTTTCATTTCGAGGAACTGACCGCTCGGCTCGAGGCCATATTGCGGCGCCGCTTCGGTCATTCAGACAATCGCCTCGAATACGATGGCGCGGTGCTGGATATCGATAATCAGACGGTCACTTCGGCGCAAGGTGTCAAGACCCAACTAACCGCAATCGAATTCAGGTTATTGCGCTACCTGATGTTGAATCCGCATAAAATAATCTCCAAAACGGAACTGAGTGAGCATATCTATGAAGAAGATCAGCTCAAGGACAGCAATGTCATCGAGGTCTATATAAACCGCTTACGTTCCCTGCTGGGTAAATCCTGGATCAGGACCTTTCGGGGTCAGGGTTATCGACTATCGGATCAGTAGCTCCGGTCCATACAACATCCATGTATTCACTGAAACGCAAGATCACCCGCAACCTGACCATCAATATGATCATCGTGATGTCGGTGCTGTTGATCGTCATGTATTTCTTTATGCAGCAATTACTGCGGGATTACGTATTGACTCGACTGGTGCACGATGCCGAAAGCCTGATCAGTGCTGTCGAACCGGACGCCAACCAACGCTGGCAGGTGATGCCGGGAAGGATGTCGGCCGTCTACGAGCGCGTACGTTCCGGTCACTATTACCAGGTCAGCGTTGATGGTCAAGATCTGCTGTCGAGATCGTTATTCGATACCGATATACCAACAACGGCCGGCAATGCCGACTTTTCAGGCCATTATCTCACCCCTGGCCCAGGGAGCGAGACCTGGCTGGTATGGGTTCAGCAGATCCGCAAAAAAGGGCAGGCTCTAAACATCTGGGTGGCCGAGGATATAGAGCCCATCCAGCAGCAGTTGCGCCAGTATACTTTCTACGCACTTGCCCTGGTGTTACTGGTAACTGCGATTCTGATCTATTTACAGCAGCGCATTCTTGGCCAGTCGTTTTATATTTTCACCTGGTTACGAGAAAATTTATCCTCCATCCGTCACCGCAAAGCACAGCAACCGGGCCTGCAGATTCCGCTTGAAATTGCGCCTCTGGTCACCGAGATCGAGAAACTGGTCGACCACTTGCGTAACCGCATCGAGCGCACGCGCCATACGATTGGCAACCTGGCGCATGAGCTCAAGCGCCCGCTCCAGCTACTGTCGATGCAACAGGAAAACGAGAAGAACAGCGCGCAGGCAGAGCCGCTGGCGGAAATCAAACGAATTCTGGAACGTGAACTGAAACGCGCGAAGATCTCGGGCTCATCCAAAGCAGGCGGCGATTTTATTATTGCCGATGAAATGCGCTTCATGATTGCGGTGATGGAAAAAATCTATCCGCAAATCGAGGTTGAACTAGCCTGTGAAAATCTTGCTGAGCCACTCGAGCTCGATCGAGACGATATGCTCGAACTGACCGGTAACCTGTTGGACAATGCCTGCAAATTCGCCTCGAGCAAGGCAGTACTGGCAATCAGGGTTACCGATCGCCGGCTGACGCTCATTTTTGAAGACGACGGCAAGGGCCTCGATACCCGCCAGGTCGAGGAGATCAAGCAGCGAGGTGTCAGACTGGACGAAACCGTCGCGGGGCACGGCCTTGGCCTCGGGATCTGTAACGATATCATCGATACCTACCAGGGCTCTCTATCATTTTCCGCATCTGCTTTGGGTGGTTTGAAAGTGACGGTTCAAATTCCATTGGAGCTGGCGGATACGCAGTATCCTGAACCTTAACGGGTCGGACTTCCGCTGGTCCTCGAGCGTGGCGTTGCCGGCCATGCGAAATGCACAGACGCATCGCCCCGCCCGGGGATGGTGCCCGGTGTATTGCGGGCATTTAGCTGTTTATCGGCAAATCGCTCCCAAATCAGGCGCATCAACGCCGGTGGGATACGGAAACCCCGAGACATTTCTCAATATCGGATAAATTCACCCCGTGGGCCTTGACTCCAACCGCTCACGACTATTTAATACGCGCTTCCGCATTTCAAGCCCAGGTAGCTCAGTCGGTAGAGCAGAGGACTGAAAATCCTCGTGTCGGTGGTTCGATTCCGCCCCTGGGCACCATTGCCCCTGAAAGTTTGCCCGCTACAGCCGCGTTTTTACGGAGCGTCATAAGCCACCCAGGTAGCGTATCCCAATCAGCAATAAGACCACTCCCAAAATCGACTGCAGCCAGCGTTCATGCATGTGACTGCTCAGGCGCGGCCCGATCCATGCACCCAAAACGGTGCCCGCCAGCAGCAGCAGTAAAAGCGGTACATCGAGCTCGATACCCAGCCGGATATAGTTGGTAATCGAGGTTAGCGAACTGACCGCAATGGCCAATGCCGCGGTGCCCGCGACGATGAACATGGGTAAACCCAGTAGTACACACATAAACGGCACCAGTAGAAAACCGCCACCGACGCCCAGTGCCGACGAAACCACGGCTATCCCTGCCCCGGCCAGAAATGGGGACCAGGGCGCAAAACTGAACTGCTCGCCACCGAACACAAACTCGATGCGTCGAAACGAGTAGTACCGGTGCTTGACGCCAATGGCATCGGTCGACTGGCCATCGTGCACGAGCCCCTCGAATGCGGCCGCGGCGCGCTCGGAGCGCGTGCCGGGCAGTCGGTTTTGGCCGATCGTCCGCGAAAAAATTTGCAGCGCAATCCCCAACGCAAACACGCCAAAGATCGACCTGAAAATATCGATATCCGTGAGATAGGCGACCGACAGGGTACTGCCGATGATGGCGCCCAGAATGCCCCCGGCACCCAGCATAAAAGCCAGGCTGACGACCACCCGACCCTGCCGGTAATAGCCCGGCACGGCAATCAGCGGTGTCGCCAGGGTCAAGGCCTGCGCCATGGGTTTGACCAGGTTCGGATCCTGTATCCCCATTACCGAAATCAACCCTACCGAGGCCAGAATACCCCCGGCCGCGCCGACCAGGGAAAACACCAGCCCCACCAACAGGCCCCACAGCAGCGGCAACCATATCGGCAGGGTAATATCCGCAACTTCAAAAACCATTGACCACCTGATACCTGTTGAAATCGGCGAGCCGTAGTCAGCGCACGGCCAGCCTGGATAATGGACTGCTCGATCAGTTCTCTGCCGCTCCCGATCGAATGCGACTTTTCATTCTCTTATCCCGACCAGCGGATTTTTGTCAGGCCAGATTGAAATTATAACAAATGCCCTTTGGTGCTGATTTTTCCCGGCGAGATGAGACGCCCGATTCGATTCATGAAGGCCTCCCTCGCCGGGGTAACTCGGTAACGACCTACCTGATTATCATCATGCAAATAAGTCGTTATACGCTCGAACCATTTTCACCCGGACAGGAGTTCACTAAGTACCCTGCACCGGGAATACAGACCGTTGACTATTTGATTATCGGCGGCATTGGGCAATCGAGAACATCTGCAAAGGCGCGCAATACTTCGACTTCTACAGTCGATATATTCTGATCGTGACCTGCGCTGGTGGCGCAGGCCAGGAGTAGCTGTGGCTTTTGCAGGGGTTTCAGGTTAGCCAGCTGTTGCAGCGCCCGATCCAGGTCTGAAAGCTTTATATCATTCCTTGCGAGCAGTCGAAGACCGCTGATTTCCAGCGTATTGGCAGCGGCAGCAAAGGCCGTTTCAATTTTACTTGGGTCCTGATCACCGGCATAAGCCATGACCGAGAGCAGCAACTCGATTTCCGGTTTCAGTTGAGCGGCATTGAAAGAGCGCTTTTGCGCCTGTTTCAGCTTGAAAAACTGGTCGTCCAGGTGGTTAAACAGAATCTTCTGTAGCGTCCATTCCAGCACTTCGACCCTGGCATCAATTTCAATCAATGCGCCCAGGTTGTCTCTGAAAACCTGGTACTGATCGAGTGATAACTGCTTTAGTGCCGGGATTGCAATATCGATCAATACCAGCCGATATTTGATATCCAGCGGCTTCATCTGCGCAGCCAATTGCCGCGTTAGCCGATAGACATCCACATCGGCATAATCCTGTAAATGTTTCAATTGCCGGTCACGAACCGGCTGTCCTTTATCGAGCACCAGCGAGTAAATGACCGCGCGTGCGCCATAGGGTTCACGGGCAGCCTCTTTAATCGCTATCGGCAGTTCTGCCACCAGGTCGCGGGCATAACTGATGGTTTCCTGTGAGGGATTGCCGATTTGATCAATGGCGTTGGCGACATCGGCCATCGCGGCACCGGTAACCACCGTGGCAACCTTTTGCGCAAGCTCGGCGCGCGTCATGGTTTCCTGTTTAGCGGCCTGCTCCTCGTCCCGGCGCGAGTCGGGTTTGTCCAGGGTATCAAATTTACCGTCCCAATGGGGATCGATTCGCAGGATGCGTTTGTCCAGCGGCGGGTGCGTGGCGGATAAGGCTTGCATGAATCCCGAAACCCCCTGGGCAAAAAAGGCATGGCTGATTTCAGCTGCAGCGGGGTTTTCCACCTTTGAGCCAGATTCAAGCCCGCCGATGCGCTTCAATGCGCCGGCTATGCCATCCGGGTTGCGGGTAAATTGAACCGCCGAGGCGTCCGCGAGATATTCCCGTTGCCGGCTCACGGCCGCCTTGATCAAACCACCGAAAAAAGTGCCGGCATAGCCGATAACCATGAGCCCGATCGCCAGCGCCAGCATTGCGGCCGCACCTTTGTCGTTACTCCGTCCGCGCCTCGAAAAGGAAGCGGAATACAGCAAATAGTAACCAAGGATACCAATAATCAGAATGCCGTTTAGTACCCCGATCAAGCGGATGTTGAGCCGCATGTCGCCATTGAAAATATGGCTGAATTCATGTGCAATGACACCTTGCAGCTGTTCGCGACTCAAATGGTCGATGGTCCCCTGGGTCACTCCAATAACGGCATCGCGTGGCGAGAAACCGGCCGCAAAGGCGTTGATGCCCGCTTCGTCCGCAAGCACGTAAACCGGCGGCGCCGGGGTGCCGGACGCAATGGAAATTTCTTCCACCACGTTCAGCAGTTTGCGCTGTTGCGGATCATTCGTATTTCGCGGAATCAGTTTGCCACCCAGGGACTCCGCAACGGCCTTGCCACCAGCCGATAAGGCCAGCATCTTGTAGAAGCTGCCCACCAGTACCACCGCGGCGACCGCGGCACTGACAGTCGCAAATGTCCGCCAGTCAATTTGCCGGATCAACGACTCACCGCTTTGCACCTGTTCCGTACTGATAAAGCCAAACACCACCATGACCAGAAGATTGGTCATGATAATCAGTGACACCACGGCCAGCGCAAACAGCGAGACCAGCTGGAAGGTGTGTTTACGGGCGCGGTCCTGTGATTCGAAGAAGTTCATTATCAGTTACCTGGATTCCCGGGCACTGACTAGAACGAAACTTTTGGTGGAGCCTGTATCGCGGCGCTGTCTTCGAATTCCAGCAAGCTCGCATCCTGCGCATGGCCAAATTGATCGGCAAAGAAAACCGGGGGGAAAGTCTGCTTGTAGGTATTGTAGGCCATCACCTGGTCGTTAAAAGCCTGGCGCGCGAACGAAACCTTGTTCTCGGTAGAGACGAGTTCTTCGCTTAACTGCATCATATTCTGATTGGCCTTGAGATCCGGATAGGCTTCCATCACCATGTTGAAGTTCATCAGAGCCCCGGCCAGTTTGCCTTCGGCTCCCGTCAGGCCCTTTATCGCGTCGGCATTGCCCGGGTCGGCCGCCGCCGTCGACAACATGTCTTGCGCGGTATTGCGAGCCTCAACCACTGCCTGCAGGGTTTCCCGTTCATGCTTGATGTAACCCTTTGCGGTTTCGATGAGATTAGGTATCAGGTCGTAACGCCGTCTCAATTGCACTTCGATTTGCGCGAAGGCGTTTTCATAACGATTCTTAAGCGTAACCAGCTTGTTAAAAATCCCGACTACATAGAAAACGATTAGTGCAATTACGACGAGTATAACGATTAATGTGGTATCCATATGTCTCACTTTTCCAGTTTGTTAATTTAAAATCCGGCTAGCCGGTGAATATTCACAGCCGTCAGCACTGCCGTTCCCGGGTCAATGCTGCAAACCCGGATATTCATCGATTTGTTTCCGCCGGGATTTTCCGAAGTCGATCGTGACCTGCCAAGTTAGCCTAACTCACCAGGCCAGGGAAGTGTTTATATAATCCAGGTTGAAAAGTCGGTCAGGTTGCCCGTGGTCATCGCTGCCCTCCACCGGTATCAATAAGCCACCGGTAATCGCCTGTAATACCCTTCCGTGCTTGTTTGCGCTTGTTGCATAACGCATAAATCGTTCAGTAAACAGCGTCGCTAAAATAAATGGAACACCCAGACCAATGGAACAGGATACCTGTAAAGCGGTCCCGACCTGATGAACGCCAGGCCATGCCCTGGCAATGATGCATCCCTCTCCCCGGAATGCCAGAATTCAGCTCTGGTGAGCCTGAAGCTGACCGCATAGATAAGCTGTGCGTAAGATATCTGTGCAGTAATCTACAGACTCTTTATACTGGCAATCCTGAATATGCGTAGTGAAAATTGGTTTGATTTGATTCCAGATCAGACGAAATACCAGTTAATTCTCCCGTCACAAGAGATACCACGATCAGGGTGCGGAAAATTTGAGACTCATTTCCACTCCTCTTAAACATCACGATCTCGGAAGATAGTCGCGCAAAAGACTGTATACCATCCGATAATGCATTGAACTTATTATTCAACAGGCTGTAAATCATGGCGAAGATTTTTCAAAAAGGCCCTGCGTTGAAGCAGGACGAGCATAGAAAAACGAATTTTAAAGACAAAAAAACCTTGCGCCTGGGTACCAGGAAGGCACCGGCACAACTCAGCGTCCAAACCGAGGAGCGCAAACAGGAGCTGGCTGCCATTTTTGCAGAAAATGGCTGGGTCTGTGTGATAGAGGTGAATTCCGAGCAGGATGAAAATATCCGCGATCTGGAGAGTCTGCAAAACAAACAGACCATGGCTGTGAGCACCAAAAAGGCCAGGCGTAATGATCCCTGCCCCTGTGGGAGTGGCAAGAAATACAAGAAGTGTTGCGGTGCATAACCTGTGTCATTCGGCCGCCTGTCGCTGGCGTCGAGGTGACTGTTTCACCACTTTGTAAGTTACCAGGTAACCGCGCCGAATTATGGGGACACAAAATTTTATTATGCCTAAGGTGTCGGTGCGTGATTTACTCGGCCCTGCAAAAATTTTCATTTTGATTGCCTGCCTTCCAACGCTCATTGCCGCTACTTTCATGCTGGAAACAGCCCTGTTCCTTGCCGAGCTTCTGTTCAAGTGAGCAGGAACCGGGATATTATTGAGTTTAATTCGTTGGTTTATTTTTAGGCACTGACATATGAAGATAACTGAAATCCGTACTACACCGATCATGGTGCCGTATGTTGAACCCTTTTATTTCGCTCAAGGGGTTGTTCACGGAGCAACAGTAATCCTTGTGGAAGTTCACACCGATGAAGGCCTGATCGGGTATGGCGAATCGATAGGCACGGCTTCCGCGGAGGGCGTTCAGTCATACATCAAATTAGCGGGTGCGGTTTGTATCGGACATTCTCCATTCGAGAATGCGGGGCTGATGTCGAATGCTTATCATGCATTGTTTCAGTTGCTGGGAACCTGCAGTTCCCCACGTTTTGCCGGACAAATACTTGCGGGCCTGGAAATGGCCCTGTGGGACCTGATGGGGAAGGCAACA